>NZ_SOFC01000022.1:0-308677 GCF_004402825.1 Cryobacterium sp. Hz9 | reverse complement strand
AAGGAAGGCACCTCGAACGGCATCATTCGCGACAACGTCATCGATGGCGCCAACATGCCGCGAGCCAATGAATGGGTCAAGGTCAAGGGCAACGACTGGCAGATCTACAACAACCAGGGCAAGAACAGCACGCTGCACGGCTTCGCGGTCAACGGAAGCGTCACCGGTTGGGGCCTGCGCAACTCGTTCTTCGGCAACACCGTCGCGGTCCAAGCGGCCGGCTATGGTTTCTACATCCACGAAAAGGGCAGCAATGGTTCCAGCGACACCAAGGTCTACTGCTCGAACAGGGTCACCCTGGCAGGGTCCGGGTTCTCGAACCAGGCGTGTATTTCGTAGACACACGCTGTGATCTCCGGTCGAGGGCAGTTCTCCAGCTGCGCTCGACCAGCGGAAAGGCGGCGGCCGCCGAATAGGTGGCCTCGAAGGCGGATCTGGCCAGATCCGCCTTCTTGGCGCGCCACGGGGCATCCGTCATCGCCTGCCGCAGCGCCGATTCGAGCGAGTCGACATCGCCGGGTTCCACGATCACCCCCACACCGTTTGCGAGCACTTCGGGAATCCCTCCGACCCGGGTCGCCACGACGCAGTTGCCACGGGCCATGGCTTCGAGAATGAACATGGGCATCGCCTCGTCACGCGAGGGCAACACCGCTATCGCCGACCGTTCGAGCAGCACCATGAGGGCCCGGTGGCTGAGCGGTCCGACGAACTCGGCCCGGGTGAGCGGCGCCACGGGCTGATCGGTAATCGGACCGGCGATGATGAGCCGCCAGAGCGGATGCTCGGGCGCAACCCGCTGCCACGCCGCCAGGAGCACGTCCACGCCCTTGCGTTTACTGACCGCGCCGCCGAACACCACGAGCGGTTCGATCGTCCGAACGACGCCGTCGGCGACCGCGTTCGGTACGAGCACGATTCGTTCCCCCGGCACAAATTCGGCGGCCACGGCGCGCGACTCGGCCGACAGGGTCAGCACCACATCGGCCGCGCGCAAAATACGCCCGACCAGGCCGGGTCGTTTCTTGGCAAAGTCGGCGAAGGAACTGCCGTGCAGCTGGGCCACCGTGGCGAACCCGCGTGCGTGGGCGAGAGCAAGCAAGGCTCCTTCGCGTGCGAAGGAGCCACCCTGCGAGAGGTGCGCGATTACGACGGTGCGCTCGGGTTCCGCTAACCGCAGCAGCTTCCAGAAAGCGGATCCCGCCACTACGGCCGCCCGTACCCCACCACTGCCATCTCGCGAGGAGACCAGACGCACGTCGAAGTCGGCGAAGGAATGAGCGAGGTAACCGTTGACGACCTGACTCATACCGCCGGCAACCTCGCCGCTGCGCCCGATGTGCACGGCGAGCAGCCGTTCCGTCTTCACGGAAGGCACGGGCAGAATTGGGACTGAAGCGGGGGCGGGGGCAGAGAGCAAGGCTGAGACTGGGGGCGGCACGATGTTGCTCGGTTCGGTCTCGTTCGGTTCGGATTCAACCCGTGCGACATCGATCGGCCCGGTGTCGCCCGCTTCGGCGAGGCTCACCGCACGCTCTCGTGCGTGAGCACCTGGTCGAGCAGGCGACGAACGGTTTGTAATTCGTCCTGGGCCTCGGCCAGCCCGGCCAGGATAGCCGCGCGTCGACCGACCAGGTTCTGCAACCGCGCCGTGATCTCGTCGGCACGCAAGCCCGAGCTGGCGATGCTCACGTCGTGCAGTCCGGCGGCGGCGAAGTGCCGGGCAATCTTGTCGGATTTAGTGTCCACCAGGAGCGCGGCGGGAACCGCCCCCTCGGTGAGGGCGCCCACGAGCACGTGCAGGCGATCACTCACGGCGAGCGCCGCCCGCTGGTATAGTGCGCGCAGACGCTGCTCTTGCTCGTCGTGCGCGGTGCCGTTCCAGCGCAAGGCCTGACCCCCGAGGTCGGTGGCGAGCTGGCCGCACTTATTGTCATCGCGCAATACCTGGGTGACGCACCAGATTTTGAGTCCGTTGGCGGCCGCGACGGCGCGCACCCCGGCGAGCCATGCGGCGCTCGGGTAGCCGAGGTCGGAGCGCATCGACACGACGAGTAGGTCGCGGCGCGCGCTACCGCTCGAGTCGGTACCACCCGCATCGGCATCGCTCACAGTGGCACGGCTGCTGACTCCGGCAAAGGCCAGGTCGGGCATGATCCCGCCCTGCCCGAGATACCCCGCCGTCGCAGCATCCCGCCACATCGACATGTTCGATAGCGCGATCGAGGGGCCCATGAGGGCACGCGGCAGCGGCGCAAAGTTGCGGCTGCCCACGCCGATCCGGGCGACGCGGCCGTGCCGTGCGCGCACGAGGGCAAGCACTGGCAGCATGGCGAGATGCTCTTTCATGCCGATCAGGGTGAGCTGAATCTCTCCGGGTTTGAACACGTACGAGGCCCGGCCGCGCGCCGCACTGCGCAGCGCCGCCGTGTACCAGCGGCGAAAGGAGCGGTATCGCACGTCGTCGGGTCTCAGCCCCAGGCCCTCGGCGTAGCCGTCGGGTGCCTCGCCGACATACACGTGCAGCGGGCCGCTTGTGCGCAACCAGTCGAGCAACTGGCGACGCAGCAGAATGTCACCGATGTTGTCGTATTGGCCACGTGCGGGCACGAAGATTTCGCGCGGTATCCGGTGGTGTCGCGTGCGTTCGCTCATTGGTCGCTGGACTGCGGTATGCGCTCCGCAGTGGTAGTGGCAGTGGCGATGGCACGGCTGGCCGCGAAACGGATGACGTCAGCCGTCAGGTCGGGCGCGTCAACGGCACGGGCCACCCCAAGGCGCTGGGCGAGCTCGGCGATTTGCATCTGGTGGTCGTCGACGTGTTCGTTGCGGTGCTTACGGCGGGTCACGATCACCGGAAAGATACCCATTTCGAGCAGCCCCATGAAGGTGCCAACGCCAGCGTGGGTGATGACGACGTCGGCGGTCAGCGCGGCGTGTATGAACTGCGTGGTCGGCATGATCTGACATACCTCACCGGGAAGATCGGTGCGGTTGGTAGTGAAACCGAGCTGCCAGACGGTGCGCTCATCGGCCAAGCCGCTCGCGAGCACGGCATCGACGAGGGAATCGAATCGGTAGCCCTCGATGGTACCGAGGGTGACGAAGAGGCGCGGATGATCCGGCGCGCGCCGGGTCAACGATTGGTAGGTGGAGAGCACGCTGGGGTGTGTGCGCCAGCGCTTGGTAGCCCAGGCTGGATGCTGGGTGCGCAGGCTGACGAGGTGGCTGGCAGCGAGTATCCGCCCGCTGAGCGATGGCCCCTCGACCCGGGAGACACTCTCGATGTACAGGCTCGGCACGCCGCAGAGCGCGGCCTGCGGGAGCGCGGCGACGGCGAGGCCCGCCCCGGTACTCACGGCGCCGTCAAATTTTTCATGCTGGAGCACCCGGCGCAGGATGCCGGCCGCCCGCATCATGCCGAGGTAGTCGCGGGGGCGCACATATGGTACGTGGATGCGGCGACGGCCAGCGAGCAAGGACCGGCTCTGCGCGGAATCAAAGGTGATCCAGAGCGAGCTCGGCGTGGCTCCGAGGCCCGGTGCCAGCCGCACCAACTGGGCCAGATGCCCGCCGGTGGAGGCGACGAGCAAAAGCTTCCGTCTCGGGGTAGTCGACGGATCGATCGGGTGTGACGCATGCGTGGACACTCAAGCTCCCTTCGGGTACCGATGAACTGTTTCCAACGCGCGTCCTCGAACGTGCGTCACAGAGCGCGATGGGTGGGCTACCAGGTGACGCGCTGTTGGGCTGAGGTATCTATCCGGGCAGACTCGCTGTTTTGCGGGACGGAACGACTCGCGTCGGTCGTGTCCGCGTCGGTCGTATTCGCGTCGGTCGTATTCGTGTCGGTCGTATTCGTGTCGGTCGTGTTCGCGTCGGTCGTGTTCGCGTCGGACGTGCCAGCAGCGTCGGACGTGTTCGCGTCGGACGTGCCAGCAGCGTCGGTCGTATTCGCGTTGGTCGTGCGGGTGGCACGGGGTGTCGATCGGGTGGTAGCCGCGAAGCCGTTGTCACGCACGAGCGCGTCAGGACCACGTGCAGGAACCATGGCCAGCACGACGCCGAGCGGCGTGGTACCCACCGCTGCGAGGGCAGCGAAGGCGGCGATCAGTTCGGGTTCGCGCACGCGGCTCGCGCCGACGACCAGAATGGTGCCGCCGGCCCAGCGGCTCAGCACGGCCGCATCGGTCACCGCGAGCACCGACGGAGCGTCGATGAGTACGTAGTCATAACTGCTGCTAAGCACATCGAGCACCGTGCCCATGGCAACCGATCCGAGTAATTCGCTTGGATTGGTGGGGATCCTGCCCGACGTCAAGACGGTAAGCGGATGCAGCGTGCCCCACAATTGCAGGGATTCCTTGAGCTGCACATCGCCAACCAGCACGTCGGTCAGACCACGATCGGCGTCGAGGCCGAGGTAGTGGGCGAGCCGGGGAGTTCGCAGATCGGCGTCGATCACGGCGACAGTTGCGCCGCTCTCGGCCAGCACGATGGCAAGATTCACAATCGTCGTGGTTTTACCCTCCCCCGAGACCGAGGATGTCATCAGAAGGCTGCGGCGACTGGTGTCGGCGTCGGCGTCGGCGAACTCCAGGTTGGTGCGAAGCACCCGGAACGCCTCAGCGCGGGCAGTAGACGCACCGTCGGGTGTGATGATCGGGGTGGCGCGCGCTTCGCGCGGGATACCGCCGAGCACCGGAACGACCGTGAGTCGTTCGATGTCGTCGCGGTTGTAGATGCGGCGGTCGAGCAGCCCCAGGATGAGGGCGGTGACAAAGCCCACCAGCAGTCCGGTCACCAGGCCGACGGCGAGGTTGAGGTAGAGCAGGGGCAGCGCGGGGTTGTCGGGGGCGACAGCGGGGTCGAGAACGCCGACCGTGACCGGACTCGCACCCCCGGCAGCGGGCGTTTCCAGCTGGTTGATGACGACGTCGGTGAAACTCTCCGAAACGGACTGCGCGAGCTGCTGCGCGGCATCCGCCGTTGGGGCGAAGCCGGCGATTTCGATGACGGCCGAGCCCGGCTGGGTCGTGGCCGTGACCCGCTCGGCGAGGTCGACCGCGCTCTCATTGAGGCCCAGGCTCGCGATCACCGGATCGAGCACACGGGGGCTCGTGGCGACTTCGAGGTAATACGGCAGCCTCTGCACCACGAAGTTGTTGCCCTGCACGAGGTCACCGGGAGTGGACAGGAGTTGGATCTTCGCGGCCACGAACACTCGGGTGGAGGATTCGTATTGCACCGGGGTCAGCATCGCCGCGGCTGCTCCACCGACCACGCCAAGCAGGGTGAAGGCGACGATAAGAATCCACCGTTTTCGCAAAATTCGAACCAGTCGTTTCAGTTCCATATGCACTTCTCCCCGCGTTATCGACGCGTCGTGCTTCGGGTGCACGGCGACAAGTCCCCATGTTGGCATAAAAAACCTCACTTTTGGACAGTCCGCAATGGGGATTTATTTGGTTTGTGTTGAGGAGTTGACCAAATTGTCCAGCAGGAACTGCCGGATACTTGCTCTCGTGGCCTCGTCGAGAAGCTCCAAGGCGTGTCGTTTACCGGGTTTCACATCGAGAATGACAGGCACGTGGACCGCTTGGAGCGCGCGCGCCATAGCCTGGCCCTGCTGGAGAGGAACGAGTTCTTTTTTTGAGATGGCCACGTAAAACGGCGGATCGGTCTTGTCGACGGAGTACAGTGCCGACGCGTCGCGGGCGTTCGGGCAATCGGTGAAGTCAGAGCAGCCGAGATATTGCAGAATCGAGGCGACCGCCTTTTTCGATGGGTCACCGAGCACGAGGCCAGCTTTGGTGAGGTCGACCGCCGGCGACAGTGCCACCACCGCCGCGACCCGGTCACCGCGAGTCAGGCTCCCGGTGCCCCTGGTTCCGATCGAGGAGGCGATGATTGCTCCGGCCGAGCTGCCGACCAGTCCAATGCGTTCGGGGTCGATGTCGAACTCGGCGACTTGATCCGGCTCGCGCAACCATTCGAGCGCATGGGTGACATCGTCCACCTGCGCTGGATACGGGAATTTCGGAGCCAGCCGGTAGTCCACCGAAAAGGCCGCGATGCCGCCGTCGGCCAGCTCCGAGCACAGGGCGCTCATACCGCCGTAATCCTTCGTTCCGCTGTCGAAGCCCCCGCCGTGAATGAGGATCACCGCTGCGCTGGCCGCCTTCTTATCCTTGGGCAGGCAGGCGTTCAACAGAAGCTTCTCGCCACTAACGGTGCCGTACTGCAGGTCATTCTGCAGCACGACCGTGTCGCCGCGCGCATTCGCGGCGGGCTTGGTGGACGAGACGGAGCAGCCGCTCAGCACCACACCCACAGCGAGCAAGCCGACACCTGCTGCGAGCAGCGCAGCCGACAGAGGCCGGGTTTTCTTCACAACAGATCTCCATTCAAGTGAGCCCGACGCTGGACCGATTTGGTCTGGCGCGTGCGGAACGGGCTGACCCAGAGGAACGAGAACCGGCGCAGGATCCTGGCGAGGTAGAGCGAGGCGACGAGCACGATTGCGGCGAGCAGGAATGGCAGGACGTTGCCGGAGCGTTGGAGCCACGGCGCATCGGCAAGTGGGGCGAGCAGCGCGAGGGCGCCCGCCACGAGAAACAGGTGCAGCAGGTAGATCTGAAAGCTGTATTGACCGAGCGTGTTCATGAAGTTCAGCCACTTCACGCGCACCAAAAGGGTGGCCAGAGCGACGCCCATTGCGACGGCGACGGCGCTTTCGAGCAGGATCAGCCCGGGCATGCGCGAGAGGTGCAGTGGCACGAGAAGCACGGCGAGTCCGATATACGCGGTAACGAGCACGACGGCGTGCCATACACGCACCCGGGCGGCCAGGCGGTAGACCGTGTGCGAACAGTAGATGGCGGAGATGAAGAAGATGAAGTTGGCGGCGACACGGTCCCAGCCGACGTTATCGAGGTCGAGCACTCCCGGCGTTGTCGATACGATCGCCAAGGCAGTGGCGAGGCCGATTTGCACTGTGACCGGCAGCCTACGAAGCAGCCAGGCGAGCAGGGTAAAAATCGCCAGAGCCCAGATGAACCAGTAACTACTGGTGGGCCACACCGGCAGCAGCACAATGTTGTACAGATCGGTCGGGGATCGTTCGGTGCCGCGAAGGTGCGGCACCACGACGTAGAACACGACGCGGATGAACGACCACAGCAGGTACAGATACACGAGCACGAGCAGGCGGCGACGCCAGAGATCTTTCAGGTTCCAGGTGAGCATGCGCGCTGCCGTGAGCCCGGCAACGAAGAAGAACATCGGCATTGGAAAGAAGCCAAGCACGAGGCGCAACCGCGGGGTGCTACCGGCCAGCCCGAGGTCGTTGAGGAACAACGACGAGTGGTACAGCACGACAAGAATAATCGCCGCGCCCTTGGCGAAGTTGATCCATTCGCGGTTCTCGGGGGCCTGAATCGTTTTCACAAACGAAACGTACACGAGAAAAACTCAAGATGGAATCGTGCCCGCGTTTTTAGGTCTAGCGGAATCGAATAGATCAGTCCGCCCCGAGCTGCGGTGCCAGCGCCGGTCTGAGCCCTTCTCAGACGGTGACGTAGCGGGGAATCAGGTCTTCGAGCAGGGCGGCAGTGTCGGGCCAGCCCTCGACGGCGATGCACTCCACTCCGAGAACCTTAACCGGATAGTCGTTGCCGTTCTCGTCGAGGCGGTCGCCGACGAACAGCATGTCTTCGAGGCCAACACCGGTGAGGTCAGCCAGCCGTTTCATACCGTAGGCCTTGTCAATACCCTGCCGGGTGATGTCAACGGATGTCGACCCGCCGGAACGCACCTCGAGGTCGGGGAGCAGTGCCTGCACGGCCTCGCGCAGGGCATTCTTCTTCTCACCGGTCGGATCCCAGCCGACTTTGGCGGCAACCGGCGCAGCCTGGCCGAGGGCGGAGAAGGTGATCTGCGAACCGCGGTCTTCGAGGATGGGGCCCCAGGTCTCGCTTTCCCAGTAACCCAGGCGGCGGGCGGTCTGCTCGACGGCGCCGAGGGCCCGGGCCTTCTGGTCGTCGCTGAGGTTCTCGGCGTACACCTGGGTCCAGCCCTGGTCGTCGCTGCGATAGTACTGGGTGCCACAGGTCGGCATGAGGTGCAGGCGGGCGAGATTGTCGGTACTGATCTCGGGCAGGTTGTCGATGATCTGCGACTGGAATTGACCGAACTGGCCACCGGAGATAACGCAGACCTCGGTGACGCCGAGCAGCTTCACGAGCAGGTCGATCATGGTCGGGTCGAGCGCAGACTTGGACGGCGCGAGCGTATCGTCGAGGTCGAAGGCCACTAGGCGGGGAAGAATAGACACCAGACCACTCTATCGGCGCAGATCGGGTGCGGGAGTATGCGTGCGGTCCGGTCGGTGGGGCGAGTTGTTAGCCTGAACGGGTGCGTACTGACTTTGACCCCCGAAATCTGCCCCGCCGTGACTTCTACCGCCTGCTGAACTCGCTCGTGGTGCCGCGGCCCATTGCGTGGGTGTCGAGCCGTTCAGCAACGGGCGTCGACAACTTGGCGCCGCATTCGTTCTTCACAGTGGCATCCGTCTCGCCAGCAATCGTGCAGTTCACCTCGGTGGGCGTCAAGGACACCCTGCGCAATATTCTCGCCACTGGGGACTTCGTGGTGAACTTCACGCCGGAATCACTGTTCGAGGAGGTCAACGCGACCGGCACCGACTTCGAGCCCCAGGAGAGCGAGTTCGACCGGGCCGGGCTCACGCGGGAGCCGAGCCTGACCGTGGGATCCATGCGGGTGGCCCAATCCCCCGCGGCAATCGAATGCCGCCTGCATTCCACGCTGGAGCTCGGCGATTGCACGCTCGTGTTCGGCGAGGTGACCCACATCGCCGTCGCATCTGACGTGCTCGACGATGGCGGGCATCCGCTCGTTGAGAAGCTGCGGCCCCTGTCGCGGCTGGGCCTCGACGAGTGGGGAACGATCGGCGAGGTCAAGGAGATCCAGCGCATTCGTGCGAGCGACTGGCCGCGCGAGTTTCGACCGCGCGAGCAGTGAATCGTCTAAACCGGGATCGATAAGCGGATGCGCCGGCTCGCCAGGGTCAGGCGGCCGGCGGGAACAGGGCCTCGGCCAGCAGCGGGCCGAGCTGGGTGCTGGCCTCGCGCACGAAGTGTTGCCCGTCGAAGAACACCGGAGTGTTGTCGACGAAGGCCGGGCAGTTATTGTCGACGCACAGCCATGGCACGACGTCGACGTATTGGGCGAAGTCGCCAAACTGCTCGATTGCGTCCTGCTCGCTCGCGACGACCTTCTGGTAGAGGTTTGACGGGCTATAGGTGCAGTCCGCGGGGGCGCTCGTGAGAGTCTTACACTCGGCGAACGGGGTACTGGCTGGCGGCGGCGAGAGCACCGCGACGTGGTCTGTTGACCCCTGCAATGACGTGATCGTGTCGACCGTGGCGGTCTGCCACTCGGTCAGAGCGACGGCTCCTTCGTTGCCGCTGGCCAGGCGCACGATGGATCCAGCCAGGCTCGACATGATCACGAGGTCGGGCGATAGTCGGGCGACCTCGGAGTAGACCCAGGCGTGGTGGTCGTCGCACGCGGCGGCGGACGCGTCGGAGGCATTCTTGGGCGCGACCGAGATGTTGACGGCCGGGCAGGAGAACATGGTTAGCGACTGCACGTTATAACCGAGTGGTTCGAGTGCGGCGCGGATGGCCGGCATGTAGCTGATCGCCATGGAATCACCCAGCAGCACCGCGGTCTTGGCCGCTGTGGCATCGCCGTAGCGGCAGCCCGCCGCGTTCTTCTCACTGACCGAGAGGCAGTTGTCGTCGACCCATTCCGGAGCGCCGGAGTCGTCGCCGAGCGCGTCGAACGCCGGGGAGGTCTCGGGCCAGGCGGTGCTGGTCAGGGCAGCAGTGATGGCGGCCTGCCGGATAGTCAGCAGAGTCGCGGGTAAGGCGGGAGATTCCACGGCAGGCTCGGCGTCCGCGCCGAGCGGAGCCGGGTTTACGGCCGACCCGGACGCCGTACGGGCGTTCACGGCAATGAACGAGATCGGGACGATGGCGAGGGTGACGACCACGAGGGCGCCGATCCAGGCCCGAGCGGGGCTAATGCCCCAGGGGTGCTCCGCGGAGGGGCGCAGCATCCGTTCGCGCTGGCGAGTGTGGGAATTCTCGAGCCAGAGTGAACGCCGGATGGGATCTTCGACGAAGTGAAAGGAGAACACCGAGAGGGCGACCATCAGCACGAGGGCGAGCGGCAGGTAGATCGGCGAGTCGGTCGCGAAGACGGTGGCGAGCAGAATCGCCACCGGAAAGTGCCAGAGATAGAGCGAGTAGGAGATTTTACCGATGTAGCGACTGAGCGGGTTGGTCAGGGGGAACAGCAGGCGCTGCGTGGGCTGGCCGACGCCGGCTGCGATGACCAGAGCTGTTCCCAGGACCGGCAGCAGTGCCCACGGCGCGGGAAACGGCGAGTCGCGGCTGATCAGCACGAGACTGGCGGCGATGAGGGCGAGGCCGAGCCAGGCGAGCACGGGGCGCACGGCTTCGGGCAGCCTGGCGATGCCGGGTGCCGAGGCGGCGAGCAGGGCGCCGATGCCGAGTTCCCAGGCGCGGGCGCCGGTGGAGAAGTAGGCGATGGCAGGGCTGGTGGAGGTTTCAAAGAAGCCCCAGGCCAGGAATCCGAGGGTGATGACACCGGTGGTGACGGCGACCGTGGTGACGAGGGCCCGGGCGCTCAGGGAGCGGCGGCCGACGAGCGCGAAGATGATGATGAGCAGGAACGGCCAGACGAAGTAGAACTGTTCTTCGACTGCGAGCGACCAATAGTGCTGCAGCGGGGAAACGGCGTTGGTGGCCTGCAGGTAGTCGGTGCCCACGAACGCGAAATGCCAGTTGGCGACGAAGAGTGCCGAATAGATGCCGTCCCAGAGGGTGCTCAGGGCGCGGGCGCTCGGCAGGAGCAGGAACCCGACCGCCACGGTGACGACGAGCACGAGCAGGGAGACCGGCAGGATACGACGGATGCGACGGCGGTAGAAGTCGACGAGGGAGATGCGGCCGGTACGGGCATGTTCCTTGAGCAGCAGGCTCGTGATGAGAAAGCCGGATATGACGAAGAAGATGTCGACGCCGATGAAGCCGCCGGAGGGCCAGCCCAGCAGGTGGTCAAAAATGACGACGACCACGGCGACGGCGCGCAGGCCCTCGATGTCACCGCGAAAGGTTCGAGTGGCGGACTTGCCGCCGGTGGCGTTGGCCGGGACTGGTCCGCGCCGACCGTGTTCCAACATGGACTGAACGGACATTCATAGCCTCCGACTCTATTTCGGAACTGGTACCTGGTCGCCCCGGCATTGGGACGCGCCCTGCGATTATGACGTAATTTCAACTCTTTCGGCAAACCCCGCACCGGCGAACCCGAGCGCCTGCGGTGCTCGTGCCCGGATTCGCCGCCGATGCGATGCTGCGAAGCGGCGACTTCGCGGTCGAGGCCGGTTTTCGCGGCCGGTCAGCGCCGGTAGCCCTGGCCGGTGTGCGGCTCTCAGGAACAGCCGGAGTTCACTGTTTAGGGTTGAAGACCGACCTGTACTGGAGGAACCCTATGAAGTGCCCAACCGACTCCGCCACTCTCGTCATGAGCGAACGTAGCGGCGTAGAAATTGATTACTGTCCAGAATGCCGCGGCGTCTGGCTCGACCGCGGTGAGCTCGACAAGATTATTGATCGTGCCGAAAAGGAATTTGCTGCTGCGGCGCCCGCTCAGGTTGCCAGCGCGGCACCCGTGGTTGTCGCTGTGCCTCAGCAACAGCAGTATCCGGATGCTCGCACCCGGGCTCCGCAGTATGGCGACCGCGACCGCGACCGCGGATATGACCGCGACCGCGATCGTGACCATCGGGATGGTTATCGCCCGAAGAAGAAGGAAAGCTGGCTTGGAGACCTCTTCGGCTAAATCCCGAGGAATAGGAGTTGGTCGATGACTTGGATTAATGCTCAAGCCAGTGCTGAACCAACTTCACCCGGTGGCTCGGCATGCCTTCTGAGGGCAGCGTGACCGCAGCATTTGCGGTCGCGCTCGCCGGGGTATCCGTTCTCATCCTGCTGGCGCGGCTGGTGGTGCCCCAGCTTCCCCTGGCCGGGCGCTCGGTCAGGCTGTCGGTGGTGGACGCTGTTCTGCTCGTCTGCGGCGTTGTGGGTCTGGCATTCCATTGCTTCGCCATGTTTTATCGATCCCTGTTCGACGGGATCGGGCCGCTAGGCCCCCTGGTTGACATGGTCAATGCGATGAATGCTGCGAGCATCATCCTGTTCGTTGTCCCGGCGTTGCTGGTGCTGATCGGCTTGCGCCGACACTATCGGGTGGCGCTTGCGGTGTTGGCGCTGACCCTGCTCGTCGTCGGCGTCACCATGTATGCGGGGAGTCCGCTGAACGTGCATCTTGGTGCCATCTTTGTCGCTGTCATCGCTCTCGCGGGCCATGTTGCGCTCTTCGTCATACCGCCGTGGCAACATGCCGCGCAACCGTAGCGGGCGCGAGCACGCCGGGCTGCCGAGTCATGTCAGGTGGACGGCTCCGAGGGCGAGAGCTGCGATCAGAGCCCAGGACAGCAGCCCGACAGCAAGCGGCCGGCCCCCCGTGCGGAGCAACGTACCGAGGTTGACGGCCGTTCCGAGAGCAAAGAGTGCCATCGCGAGCAACCCGGTCTGAACAACGTCGGCGGCGTTGAGCACCTGCTCGGGCAGCGGGATCAGCGTGCGCACGAACATCGCCACGATGAAACCAGCGACGAAAAGCGGAAGAATGGGTGGGCGCTTCGCCACGCCGCGAGCGTTCACGCTAGCAGCAGGGACGTTATCCGCGGGGAGAATGGAGCGCCCTGCCTGGTGGTGACGCTCGACCATGGAGGCGACGGCGATGACCGGGGCGAGCATGAGTACCCGGGTGAGCTTGACGACGAGCGCCACGGCGAGCGCGGCCGAGCCGGCAATTTGAGCGGTCGCAACGACCTGACCGACATCGTGTACGCCGGCGCCGACCCAGTGGCCGAACTGCAGTGCGCTCAACCCGAGCGGATGCCACAGCAGCGGCAACACGGCGATCGCAAGGGTTCCGCATAGGGTCACGAGGGCGATCGGGGTAGCCGTCTCCTCGTCTTTGGCCTGGACGACGCCGCTCATGGCACCGATCGCGGAGGCACCGCAGATGCTGAATCCCGTCGCGATGAGCAGGGGTTGGTGGCCGGGTAAGCCGAACCAACGGCCAAGTCCCAGGGTGCCGGCGAAGGTGGTGAGCACGATAGCGACGGTCGTCGCGACGGTTGCCCAGCCAAGCGCGGCAATGTCGACGAGGCTCAGTTTGAGGCCGAGCAGCACGATTCCCAGCTGCATGAGCGGCTTGGCGGCGACGGACAGGCCGGGCGCGAGGGCTCCGGCGAGCGCTGGACGTGCTGCCGGGATCTGGCCGGCGACGATTCCGAGTACGACAGCCACGGTGAGCAGTGGGATGGCGGGCACTGCTGCGTGCACACCCCAGGCGGCGAGGGCGGCGAGGGCCGCCACGAGTACTCCTCGAAGCCACATTTATACGAGTCTAGGCGGGCGTGCCGGTGTGCCCCGCCCAGGCGAAGTCGCCCAGGCGCGGGTGCACCCAGGCGAAGTCGACCGTCCAGCGAATATGCGCCTGGCCGTAGCCGTGGAGGGTTAGGGGCGACCCAGGCCCCGGTAGGTCCAGCCGGCGCCGCGCCAGACGGCGGGGTCGAGGGCATTGCGGCCATCGATGACCGTCTTCGTCGCCACGAGCGAGCCGGCCCAAACCGGGTCGAGGTGCCGAAACTCAGGCCACTCGGTGACGAGCACGACGGCATCCGCTCCCCGCAGGGTGTCTTCGAGCGATTTTGAGTACACGAGCTGCGGGTGGCGCGCCTGTGAGTTATCGATGGCCTGCGGGTCGGTGGCCATGACTTCGGCACCGAGGCCACGCAGCTGCACGGCCACGTCAAGCGCCGGCGAGTCGCGCACATCGTCGGAGTACGGTTTGAAGCTCAGGCCGAGCACAGCGACCTTGGCGTTGTAGACGGAGTCACCGAGCGCGTCAACGGTCAGGTCCACGACGCGTTGGCGCCGACGCAGGTTGATCTTGTCGATCTCTTTGAGGAAGGCCACGGACTCGCCGCGCCCCAACTCTTCGGCGCGGGCGGTGAAGGCTCGAATGTCCTTGGGCAGGCAGCCACCGCCGAAGCCGACACCGGCACCGAGGAAGCGCCGGCCGATGCGGCCGTCGTAGCCGATGGCATCCGCCAGCTGGGTGACATCGGCACCGGTGACCTCGGCGATCTCCGCCATCGCATTGATGAAGCTGATCTTGGTGGCCAAGAACGCGTTCGCGGCAACCTTGACCAGCTCCGCCGTGGCGTAGTCGGTGATGACGAGAGGGGTGTCGGCGGCCAGGGCCGTGGCGTAGATCTCGTTGAGCAGCGCTGTGGCATGCTCCCCGGCAGCTCCGGCAGGCACCCCATAGACGAGGCGGTCGGGGCTGATGGTGTCTTGCACGGCGAATCCCTCGCGCAGAAACTCTGGGTTCCAGGCCAGTGAGGCGCTGCTGCCGGCGGCGATGAGGTCGGCCAGTCGGGCGGCGGTTCCCACCGGCACCGTGCTCTTACCCACGACGAGGTCGCCGTCGGCCAGATGCGGGATGAGCGATTCCACGGAGGCATCGACGTAACGCAGGTCGGCACTGTAGCTGCCGGGCTTCTGCGGCGTGCCGACGGCGATGAAGTGCACCTGCGAGCCCGCGGCATCCGCGATATCGGTGCTGAACCGCAGACGACCGCTGTTCATGGCCGACGTAAGAACCTCGGGCAGTCCGGGTTCGAAGAACGGGGGCTTGCCAACGGAAAGTTGGGCGATTTTGGCGGCGTCGACGTCGATGCCGACGACGTCGTGCCCCAGTTCGGCCATGGCCGACGCGTGAACGGCACCCAGGTAGCCGCATCCAATGACAGAAATTCTCATGTATTCCTCTCGGTCAACCCAGAGCATACTGGGCGTGGCATTTCGGCTCAATTCGAGCGTTTTACCCCGCAGATACCCGGTCCGCGTTGTCGGCGGGCCCGAGGCTGCGCCATGGCCGCGCCCACTCCGGGCGGGCGCGCCAGCCGTAGTAGGCGCGCACTCCGGAGGTGGGCGCCGTGACGAGCCCGTTTGCGACTATGCGGATCGGGCCAGCAGGTAAGCGTTCAAGGCCTCGGTCAGGGCTTGATCGGCGGGGAACGGCTTGTCGTCGAGAGCGACCACCGACACAGCCAGGCGCACGCTGGAGACGAGCCACGCGGCATCCGCTCGACGAAGCTCCTCGACGGTGACATCACGGTATTCGACCCGTTCGCCCTGGTTACCCAAGTAGTCGAACACGCTCTGCTGGGTGGTTCCGTGCAGAATCGCTCCACTCGGCGCGGGCGTGATGTAGGTGCCGTTGCTGCGCAACACGACGCTTGATGTCGGGCCCTCCATGACGAAGCCGTCGGTGGTGAGAAAGATGGTGTCATCGGCGCCGCGGCGGTGAGCCTCGCGAATGGCCGCCATATTCACGGCATAACTGAGAGTCTTGGCGCCCATGAGCAGCCAGGGCGCGCGCTCGGCGACACCGCGTGGGTAACCGCGGTCG
Organism: Cryobacterium sp. Hz9; assembly: GCF_004402825.1. NCBI lineage: Bacteria > Bacillati > Actinomycetota > Actinomycetes > Micrococcales > Microbacteriaceae > Cryobacterium > Cryobacterium sp. Hz9. The sequence continues at coordinate 293,011 of NZ_SOFC01000022.1, read as the reverse complement.
AGGGTGATCACGCGCACGCCCTGTGCACGTACCGTGCTGAAGTCGGCGGCGGCTGTGGCGTGCAGCCAGGCGGTCGGCGCCGGACCGCTCTCGACGCCGCGGCTGAGCACGAACTTGAGGGCGATCTCGCCACGCTGCGGAACACGGGCGACGGCGTAGGCGATCGCTGCGCGCCACTGCTCTTCGTTCGGCATCGGCAAATCACAGATACGCGCGGAATTGCGCAGCCGGCTGATGTGCGGCTCGACCTCCTGCGGGTGGCCATTGACGACGGCGAGAGTCTCGAAGATCCCGTCGCCGCGCTGGGTACTCAGTTCGCCGACGCGCAGGGCCGGGGAACTGGAATCCATCTCGTGAAACGTGTCATCGAAGTTCGACTGCACCGAGTCGGCTGGCATGGGGTCGATCAGCAGGGTGAAGGGCAATCTCATGCCCTTCAGCCTACTTCGCGCGGGCATCCACTCACTGCGGCGAGCGGATGCCACCACCCCGACCGAATCACCCACCGGCCGGGAGGCACGTCTTCGGCGCAAAAGCGCGTGCGGCCAGCGGGCTAGCTTTGGAAGGCGATGATCGGATTGCTCGTGGGCTGGTCGGACCCACCCTGGGGTTCGACCGTGACGCCGACCTGATCGCCGGCGTGCATCGTGCCATCGAGCACGCGCCAGGCAGTGCCGTCGCCGCTCGAGTCGAAAATGCCGGCCGAAACCGCGCCCTCGCCGTTGATGTACCAGAGCTGGTAGTCCTGGTTGCCGGACAGCACGGGCAGGTTGTCGACCAGCAGCGCCGAGATTCCCAGCGTGTTGGACCAGACCAGGGTGGCTTCCTGGCCGTCGGCCGTGGTGGTCGCCGCCCGCTGGGAGTCGCCGGCCGAGTTGATCTGCGCCAGCCCGGAGGCTTGCTGCGACTCGAACTGGTTGTTGTTGAATGACTGCCCTAGAAACGCGCCACCGACGAATAGAACAGCCGCAGCCGCGGCGGCCAGCATGAACTGGGCTGGACGCTGGAACCAGCGTGTCTGGGCACGGCCCGTGGCCCCCGACGCGCGCGTCCTCCCGGCCGACGGGACTCCGCTAGCCGAACGGATGTCGCTGACCGGCCGGGTTGCTCCGGTGTCGGCAGGCGCGGTGGCCTCGGCGGACGGTGCTGCGCCCGCATCGCCGGGGATCGCGGCGGCCTCGGCGGACAGTGCTGCATCCGCATCGCCGGGGATCGCGGTGGCCTCGGCGGACGGTGCTGCATCCGCATCGCCGGGGATCGCGGCGGTGAGGGCCGGCGTCGCCCCGGGAATGGGAGCGGCAGCATCCGATGCCTGAGGCGCAGGAGCAGCGGCACGCGATGCGGGCACCGGCGGAAGCTGTGGAGTCGACGCAAGCATCGACATGAGGTTGACCTTGAGCGCGGCGGAGGGCTGCACGGGCGCCACGGCGAGGCCGAGGGCCACGGCAGTATCGTTCAACTCGGCTGCCTCGATGCGAGCACCCTCAGATTCAGCGAGGTGCGCCTCGAAGGTGCTGCTGTCCTGCGCGTCGAGGGCGTGCAGGGCGTACGCGCCGGCCAAGTCGGCCGGGTGTTGCTCAGTTTGCCCAGTATGTTCGGTCATGCTGCCACACCCAATTCATCGCGCAGGCGGATTAGTCCGTCGCGGAGCCGCGTTTTCACGGTGCCCAAAGGAATGTGGAGCATGTCGGCGACCTCGCTGTGACTGAACCCGCCGTAATACGCGAGGCTGACAGCCTGACGCTGCAGCTGTGTCAATCGAGTCATCGCCTTCTCCACCCTTTCATGTTCGATTCGTACTTCAACAGTTTCGGCAACGTGATCGTAGGCAACGGCCAGGTCACGGATTCCGATTTTGGTATCACGGTCGCGTCCGGCTTGCGACGACCGAATGCGGTCGACCGCGCGCCGGTGTGCCATGGTGAGAATCCAGGTGCTCGCACCACCGCGCGTTGATTCGTATCTCGCCGCCGACTGCCAGATCTCCAGAAAAATCTCCTGGGTCACTTCCTCCGATTGTGCGTGGTCCACAAGCAGACGCTTGACCAGGCCGAGCACCCGCGGGGCGATCTGGTCATACAGTTCTCCGAAGGCCGATTGGTCGCCGTGGGCTACTCGAGTGAGCAGCTCCTCCTTGGTGGCAGGGGCTGCCGGTGCGAGGTCTCCGGCGGAATCAACAGTCATGAGATCAAGCATGTCAGGTCTTGTCCCGTTCCATGACTAGGGTTCGGTGCGAAGTGCCTAATGGATTGGTCTAGCTGAGAATAATCCGCGAAAAATGGCGACTGGGCCGTTACGGTAATCGCGGTCGGTATTCCAGAGCTGACGGGATGAGGAAGGCCGGGCCGCAGAGCACCTCTCGGCGCGAGGCCGCTCGGAGCGGCGAATAATGGAACCCGGGATTACTGCGGCCCGACCAGACTCCAGTGTATTCGAGCTGGGCCGTCGGCGTCGAATGTTCGCCGTCGGCGCACAGCAGATTCCGGGCTACTCGAGCGAGCCTCGTCGCCAGAGGCGGGCACAGGCGGTGAATTCGGCGCCGGTCGTGGAAAAGCGCAGTGCCCGCGTCGTCAACTCGGAGGAGCGGTGGGGCTCTGTCAGCTCGAGGTCGTCGGCGATGCTCGCCGCTCCGACCGCGGTAACCCGGCAGTAGGCGGCACCACGGTCGAGGGCGACGGCGAAATCACCGGTGAACAATCCACGCAGAATCTCGTCGGCGAGAATGATGATCTCCGCCGGACCGGTGGGTACCGCAGCGCCCGCGACGAGTGGATCGATCGTGGCGGCAGCATCCGTTCCCCGTTGATAAAGGTACGCGCAACCGTCGGGATCCTGCCGAATCAGCATGCGAATGAGGTAGATGCGCCAGAGTGCGCCCGGCAGGCTGCGCGGAGCGGCCCTCGACCACAGCTCGGCAACCGCGTCGATGCCGTGCTCGTCGGTGTAGGCGACGAGGCGCTCGACCGTCTCGGGATCGGGGTCGCTGCGCACCCGGTTGAGCAGGGCCTGCGCGGTCTCGTGGGCGACCCGGCTGATGGCGGCGGGATCGTCGCCACCCTGGAACGCTTCGAATTTGTTCGCGGAGAACAGGGTGGGCTTGTGGAAGTTGTCTGCCATGGCGGTTCTCCTCGTTCCAGTGCGCGCTCGGGTGGCGTTTATTGGTGCCTCCACGCTACCGAGAAAAGCTGGGCGTGAATCCACGGTAGATTAGAGCCTACGGGCCTCTAGCTCAGTTGGTAGAGCAAAGGACTTTTAATCCTTGGGTCGTCGGTTCGAGCCCGACGGGGCCCACAATGAGCGCACGTAGCGCGGCAAATGCGCACCGAATCCTGTGATTCGGTGCGCATTTTGCGTTAGCGAGGCCCGTCGGTGCGAGATTGCGGGTCAAAGTCCGCGCCTTTGCCACCCAGCGCACGCGCGGTGAAGTTAGCGGCTTCGAGCAAGGCCGTCGCGGCATCCGAACCGAGCCTCTGCTGGAGAGTTCGTTCCCAAGCCGCGACGATCCCACGAATGCGTACAAGTTTGTGACGGCCCCTGTCGGATACATGCACTGTGATTCGCCTGCGGTCGGTTGCGGTCGGTAATCGAAAGGCACAGGCCGCATCCTCTAGCGCGTCCACCGTTCGGCTCAGGCTCGCATTCGCCATACCCGATGCCTCAGCCAGTTCCCCCATCGTCGGCGAGTCGAGTCTCTCCAGTGTCTCTAAGATGCGCCACTGATCGGGCGTTGCCCCCTCCTCCGATAGCGCAACCGTCAACCCAAGCGAGAGACGCCGTTCGAGGTCGGACAGCGTCCAAACCAGCTCAGCCAGCGGGGCCGCGAATCCTTGCCCGGGCCGTGCGCTGTGCGAATCCTCGGCCATTCCCCTCCTCGGCAAGCGTGTGACACGACTGGTGATTTCTCAGGCGCAATAATGGGGTCTATGACGTCACCGGTCAGCATATTACTCCCGAGCGAAGTTCTGCTGAGCGGCCCCGCTCCGCGCGTGCTTCGGCTGGGACTACTCGCGCCACTGTCAGGCCTGCTGGGCGTGGCTGGGCCGTCAATCATCAATTGCGCAATCTTGGCCGGGGAGGAAATCTGCCTGGCCACCGAGTCGGTCATGGAACTCCTCCTGATCGATGCGGGCGGCATGCCCGATGCTGTCGCTCGCGAGGTCGATCTTCTGGTCGGAGCAGGGCTGGTCAACGGCCTGGTGGGAACGCATACATCCAATATTCGGGTAGCCGTGGAAGCGCGTGTTGCCGATCGGGTACCCTACGTTTTCACTCCCCCGCACGAGTTCAGTCGGGCCCGTGCAGGGAGCGTCTTTCTCGGCAGCGACCCCAAGGAACATCTGCGTCAGCCGATAGCGTGGCTGGCCAGGAATCGACGGGTGACGCGATGGGCTCTTATCGGCAATGACTATGTCTGGCCGCGTCAAGTACATGAAGCGGCCACTTCGGTGCTGCGCGAGCTCGGGCAGCGCGTCGTGTTAGACCGACTGGTGCCGATGGGCCACGTCAATGCAGCCGAACTCGTGGCGGCAACCCGGCGAGCGGGTGCCGACGCGATTTTAATCTCACTGGTAGGCCGCGATGGCATCGAATTTCACCGTGGGGTCACCGAGTTGGATGCCGGCCAGTCCTTTGTGAGGCTCTGTACCGCCCTGGACGAAAACTGTCTGGTTGCCGTCGGCGGCGACTCGAGCGGTGAGCTGTATTCCGCCATGCCCACTTTTTTGCAGCAGGCTGATGATCGGCATCTTCGGTTGCTGTCATCCTACGTCGCACGCTTTGGACTGACGGCACCCCTACCAGGTTCCTATGCCGAGGGATGTTACGACGGCGTGCATGTGCTGGCCGCCCTGTGTATGAGTGGCTTGCTCGCCAACAAATCGGCGGTCGACGCGGCCGGACAATTGTTTGCCGAAGGCGCGGGCAGTCCCGCAGGCAGACCGAAGCACGAATTCGACCTCACGCGCCGACCGATGCAGCTGGCGCGTGCGAATCACACCGATCTCGAGATTGTTGGGATGCCCCACGGGGTGTAGCCTGATGAAAATTTCCACTTGGAAACAATGATGTTTTTTGACGACGATTGGATCACGCGTGAGCACCACGACCAACCCTCTTGGCACGGCCACTTCCGGGATCGAACAATTTGGCTACAAGCAGGAGCTGAAGAGAACGCTGACCTTCAGCGACCTCATTATTTACGGCTTGATTTTCATGGTACCGATCGCACCTTTCGCTATTTTCGGCGGTGTCTTCCACGACTCGGGCGGAATGCCGCCGGTCGCGTACATCATCGCGTTGGTCGCCATGATGTTCTCGGCCAATTCGTACTCACAAATGGCCCAGGCCTTCCCGATGGCCGGGTCCGTTTACACCTACGCCGGTCGCGGGATCAACCGTCCCGTCGGCTTCATCGCCGGTTGGATGATCCTGCTTGACTACATCCTCATTCCGACCCTGCTCTACTTTGTCGCTGCCATCGCGATGAACGGAATTATCAGCCAGATTCCAATTTGGCTGTGGCTGATCCTCTTCGTGGCGCTCAACACGGTGATCAACTACCTGGGCATCCACCTTGCCGCCGTCGTGATCCGCGTCATGCTGGTGCTCGAACTTTTGGTGCTCGCCATCTTTCTGGTTGTCGGCATTGTCGCCATCTCGCAGGGCAAAGGCCAGGGATTCAGCCTCGACGCGTTCTACAATGCGGATACTTTCTCCCTTCCACTGCTATTCGGCGCCGCTTCCATCGCCGTGTTGTCGTTCCTGGGCTTCGACGGAATCTCCACCCTGGCCGAAGAAAACAGCGGCAGCAGCAAATCTCTCGGTCGCTCGATGATCGCCGCGCTATGTCTGCTGGGCGTTTTGTTCATCGCACAGACTTGGGTCGCCTCAATGCTGGTGGAAGACCCTGCAGCCCTCATCGCGAACGGCGACCCGACGGGAGTGGCCTTCTACGAGGCGGCCGCTGTCGCTGGCGGACCGTTCATGTACATCCTGACCGCAGCCTCGACCGCCATCGCTTGGGGTTTTGCCAATGCACTCGTCGCTCAGGCATCGACGTCTCGCCTGCTCTACGCGATGGCGCGCGACCGCCAGTTGCCCAAATTCCTCGCCAAGGTGAGCGAGAAGCACAGCGTACCGGTCAACGCAACATTTCTGGTCGCCGCGATCTCCCTCATCCTGGGACTGTTCCTGACTTTTCTGCCGGATGGACTCGGTGCCATCGCTGCTTTGGTCAACTTTGGCGCTTTGACGGCATTCCTGCTGCTGAATGTGTCGGTCGTGTGGTGGTTCATCGGGAGGCAGAAATCCCGGCGTTGGTTCGTGCACCTGGTTTTCCCGGTACTGGGATTCGTGGTTCTCGCTTTCGTGCTCTATAACGCCCGCGTATCCGCCCAGATCCTCGGCGTGGCATGGCTGATCCTGGGAATTGTGGTTGCGGTCATACTCTACAAATCGGGTCGCATGACCAACCCTGTTCCCGTCGAGTCTGCACAGACTGAGACGAGGTAGCGATATGACAGTGCACCAGCTCGCTCCCCTCCCCGAACAGTATTCCTATGTGTTCGGGGGGCGTGACCCCCTACTGAGCGTGCGCCCCGGCGATATCGTAGAAGTCAGCACGGAGGACTGCTTTGGCGGACGGGTAACGAACCCCCGAGACATCCCCAGTCAGATCGTACCGTTCAACGAGCTCAATCCGGTCTCCGGTCCGATCGAAATGGTCGGTGCGGAACCCGGTGACCTGCTGGCCGTACATTTTGTTTCGATCGTCCCGGCGCGCCCGTATGCCATCTCGAGTACCTTCCCGCTCTTTGGCGCGCTCTCGGCAACGCAGGAGACGGCGATGCTGCACGAGCCGCTCGAGGAGCGGGTATGGTTCTATCGTCTCGATCTGGATGCCTGGACGGCGACGTTTCGGGCCAAGAACTCGGACTACACGCTCGCCCTTCCGCTCGATCCCATGCATGGAACGGTGGGTGTTGCTCCGGCGGGCGGTGAGGTTCGGTTGGTCGTGACGCCTTCCACCCACGGTGGCAATATGGACACACCGGAAGCGCGAGCCGGGACGACTCTTTATCTTCCGGTCAATGTCGCCGGGGCAATGTTGTCGCTCGGAGATGGTCACGCGCGCCAGGGCGAGGGCGAGGTGTGTGGCACCGGACTCGAATCGGCCATGCACTCGGTTATCGCCCTCGACCTGATCAAGGGCGGTGCCTCGGCGTGGCCGCGGCTCGAAAACGATGAGTTCATCATGAGCACCGGGTCAGCGCGGCCCTTGGAGGACGCCTTTCGGATCAGCCAGAAAGATCTCGTGAGCTGGGCTTCCGACCTGACCGGTCTCGACACTCTTGATGCGTACCAGCTGGTCAGCCAAATGGGACTTTCACCCGCTGCAAACGTATGCGATCCCAACTATACGATGGTCGCGAAACTGCCCAAGTGGACTCTGAAGGAGGCTCAAGCCTACGGCGGAGTGCACGGTCGGCTGCGCGCCGCAGCCGAGGAGTACACTGCGGCGCGGTAGCCCTGGCGTCAAACTCCCACAGGTTCGGTGCGCACGTGCATGCGCTGATGTGCCGACGGCGCCCGCATCGATGCGACTGGTAAAAAGTGGTGCTGCCCGTAAAATTTCGTGAATCAGCCACCACGATCACGCCAGATCGGGCGAACGCATGTTTTGAGCCCGGCCTTAGAGCACGTACCGGTGGCGAATGTGGTGGCGATCACTGCTTGCCTGCCAGAACTCCACCTCCGTGGGATGCAGGGCAAAAAGCTGCCAATCGGGGTTGTCGCGGCCGTCGGCGCCGGGGCGCTCATCCCAGTCGCGAGCGGATGCCTCGGCCGAAAGCAGGGTGACCACGCCACTAACGCGCACCTGGCGACCAAATTTCGCCCAGTAGAAATTCATGGCGGCCTGCGGGTTTGCAGTGAGTTCCCGGCCTTTGCGGGAGCCTGTCGTGCTGGCAAAATGCCAGGCTCCCTCGTCGATGTTCTTCAGAATCATCATGCGGGACGATACCTGACCGGCTTTGGTCGTCGTCGCGAGGCTGAAAGCGTGCGGCTGCGGTACCCCATCCGCGAGCGCCGCTTCGAGCCACTCCAGGAACAGGTCAACGGAATCGGCCGGTGCACTGGCCGGATCGAATTTCGGGAGATCGTTCGGAAAGTCCGGGAGGGCCCGGAGGCGTTGACTGAAGGATTCGCTCACGCCGCGAGCTTACCCGGCAGCTGTGAAAAATGACCGTCAGAGCGCTGCGAGCGATCTGCTTGGCTGGCATCACCTCGAAGACCACCAGCAATTACACCGGGAGGTGTGCCGGATCCCCGCTCGGCGGCACCCGCAGCTCGCGCTGCACCAGCAGCGCGAGCTCGCGCAGCAGCACCTGGTCGACCTCGGCGAGCGAGCGCGGGGCCGGGTCGAAGACGCACAGCGATCCGATGCGCTCCCCCGACGGCGATTCGATCGGAAATCCGGCATAGAAGCGGATGAGCGAATCGCCGAGCACGAGCGGGTTCTGGCTGAACCGCTGGTCCTTTTGGGCGTCTTCCACTACGAAGGGTCCACTTCCGGCAATCGTGTAGGCGCAGAGCGAGTCGGCGCGCGGAAGCTCCGGGGCCGCCACTCCCACCCGCGCCTTGTGCCATTGACGATCGCGATCGATGACGCTGATCACCGCCGACTCGGTTTCAAACAGTCGCTGTGCCAGGGCGACGAGTTCATCGAACCGGGCTTCCGGTGGGGTGTCGACAATGCCGAGGCTGTCGACGGCGGCCTGCCGGGTGCCCTCCTCGCTGGCCACATTCGACGCCCGCTGACCAATTTGTTCGGCGTTGATGCCGAGGCGTGCCGCATCGAGAGTGTCGGCCATGGCACCGGCCAGCAGCAGGGACCAGTCCCGGTAGTCGGCCGGGGTGCGGTGGCGGTCGGGCGTGAGCGTGGCGGCGGGTGAAAAGGGCAGAAAGGTGGTGCGCGGTGCCTCAGCCGCGAGCTGCGCGCTGACCCGGTTGAGGTCTGCTGCGGAATGATCGGCGATGAACCCCAGCGGCAGGTTGAAGATCTCGATACTGCGAATCGGCGCGACCCCCAGAATGTAGATTTTGGTACTTTGCGAAGTCTCCTGTTCGAGCACCCGGAGCAGTTCGCCGAGTCGGGTGCGCCACTCATGCACGCTCATGAGTGCCAGAGCCTCGTTGACGCCAACCGTCAGCACGACGGCATCGAAGCGGCTGAGCCTCCGACCGTGCAGTGCGGTGAGCGCATTCGCCGCCGTCATGGTGCGACTGGCCACCAGGTCGATGTCGACTCCGCGACCGGTGAGCACCGACAGTTCCCGGGCGAGGTAGCCGGGCAGGGCGAGTTGGTGGCTGAGCACGCCCCAGCCGACGGCCGGTCCGCCGCCGAGGATGAGCACCCGATCACTGTCGATTCCGGGAGCGTGCGCCTGCGGGGCGTCACTCGGCCGGGGCAGGTGGCGGTCGTGGCGCTGGGCGGACGCCGTCCACACGCGCATCAATGGGCGGAGCACCCACCGGGTGAAATCGTGCATGGGTGCCTTTCGGGTACAGCAGAAAAACTCATTCTGCCCCGAATGGGGGAAGCCCTTTTACCACCATCCTAGTTCTCGGCTGATTCGCAGGATATGCGCCTCAGATCAGCGCAGCCACCGCGTGCGCGAGGGTGAAAATCATCAGGCCAGCGAGGGCGCCGACCACGGTCCCGTTGATGCGAATGAACTGCAGGTCGCGGCCCACCTGCAGCTCGATCTTCGTCGCCGTCTCTTCGGCGGGCCAGCGCTCCACGGTCTCGGTGATCACACCGGCGATCTCGTGGCGATAGTTGGCCACGAGATAGCTGGCCGTGTCGGCAATCCAGCGGTTGATACGGGAGTCGAGAGCGGCATCCGCTATGAGACGGCCACCGACATCGTTCAAAGTCGAACGGATGCCCGTCCGCAGCGCGCTCGTCGGGTCATCGAGGGCGTCGGTGAGGGAGACCTTGATCGCCTCCCAGGTGTCACCGGCAATTTCACGCAGCCTGGCGTTGTCGAGCACCTCGGCCTTGAGCTTTTCTACCCGGGCGATCATCACGGGTTCATATTGCAGGTCATGCATGACCTCGCCCAGGTACTCGTCGAGGGCCCGCCGTACCGGATGCTGCCGGTCACCCCGCGCCGACGCCACGAAGGCCAGCACCTCGCGGTAGGCCTTGTCGTCGACGAGCTTGTCGACGAAACCGGGCAGCCAGGTCGGCAGCCGCTGCGACACCACCCGACCGAATGCTTCCGGGTGGGCACGCAGCCAGCCGTCCGCGCGGTCGAGCAGCAGGTCGACGGCCGCGTGCTGCTGCCCGCTCGTGACCAGGCGATCCCCCACCCGGCCGACACTCGGGCCCCATTCGGGCTTGACCAGGTGCTCCCGAGCGACGGATTCGATGAGATTCTTGATCGCGTCATCACCGAGCAGGTTGAGCAGGCCCTGGCCAACGACGGCCAGCTCGTCGGTGAGTTTTTCTGCATTGCGCGGATTGCGAAGCCACACGCCGACACGATGGGAGACATCGATCGATTCGAGCTTGCCGCGAATGACGCTCTCGGAGAGAAAGTTGGTCTCGACGAATTCGCCGAGGCTCGCGCCGATCTCGTCTTTTCGGTTGGCAATGATATTGGTGTGCGGAATGCGCAGGCCGAGCGGGTAGCGAAACAGGGCGGTCACGGCGAACCAGTCGGCAATGGCGCCGACCATGCCGCCCTCGGCGGCGGCGCGCACGTAATCCAGCCAGGGGTAGCGGCCTGCCAGGGCGAAGGACACCGCGAAGATGACGGCCATGAGGACGAGAAGCCCCGCCGCGAGCCGTTTCATGCGTTTCAGCGCGGTGCGGCGGGCGTTGTCGTTCGGGGAGTCGGCGGGGGGTGCCGTGGATATGCTCTGCGCCATGACTCAAGCCTGCCCGATTGGGCGGCCGAGTGGTGCCCATTCATGCGTGTTCCGCTCGAACGGTCGGTCGGCAACGCCAACGGTGCTCGTCGGCAGTGGGATTGAGATACGGATATACCCTTAGGGGGTATACTCCGAGGATATCAGCAGATTCGAAAATCGAGGAGTGACATGACACGGCCCAACTCGAACCACAGCACGCACGACAGAACGAACCACCTGGCGCCGGAACACGCGGCCATGAACCACGGCGCCATGAACCACGCCGGGCACGGCGATCACGTCGGGCAGTTCCGGCGCCTGTTCTGGACCATGCTCGTCATCGCGGTGCCCGTGGTGGCGTTCAGCCACATGTTCGGGGCGCTCCTCGGGTATGCGCTTCCGAGCATCGCGGGCGTGACTTGGATCTCCCCCGTGCTCGGAACCGTCATGTATGTCTGGGGCGGACGACCTTTCCTGGGCGGAGCGGTGTCTGAACTGAAAGCACGGAAGCCCGGCATGATGCTGCTGATCGCCCTGGCGATCACGGTCGCGTTCCTTGCTTCCTGGGGCGCGAGTCTCGGCGTCATCGATGCCGAGCTCGACTTTTGGTGGGAGCTCGCGCTGCTGATCGTGATCATGCTGCTCGGCCACTGGATCGAGATGCGGTCGCTGGCGCAGACATCCACTGCACTGGAATCTCTCGCCGCGCTACTGCCCGACGAGGCCGAACGGGTTTCGGGTGACGAGATCGTCGTAGTCTCCCCGAGCGACCTGGTGCTGGGCGACCTCGTCGTGGTGCGGCCGGGCGGGCGGGTGCCGGCCGACGGACGGATCACCGAGGGCACGGCCGACGTCGACGAATCGATGATCACCGGCGAATCACGGCCGGTGCGGCGCTCGCGCGGCGACCAGGTCGTGGCCGGTACGGTCGCGACCGACTCGGCCCTGCGGGTGCGGGTGAGCGCGGTCGGCGATGACACTGCGCTGGCCGGAATTCAGCGACTTGTCGCCGAGGCGCAGAATTCGTCGTCGCGGGCGCAGCGCATCGCCGACCGCGCCGCCGGCTGGCTGTTCTGGTTCGCGCTCGGCGCCGGAGTTGTGACCGCGATCATCTGGACCCTGCTCGGCCAGCCGCAGGATGCCGTCGTGCGCACGATCACCGTGCTCGTGATCGCCTGCCCGCACGCTCTCGGGCTGGCGATTCCGCTGGTGGTGTCGATCGCCACCGAGCGCGCCGCGAAGGGCGGCGTGTTGATCAAGGACCGTCTCGCCCTCGAGAGCATGCGGCAGGTAACGACGGTCTTGTTCGACAAGACCGGCACGCTCACCAAGGGTGAGCCCACGGTCAGCCACATTGCCGTCGGCGGCACCGCGTTCTCGAGCGACGAGGTGCTCGCGTGGGCGGCGGCGGTGGAGGGCGACAGCGAGCATCCGCTGGCCCGCGCCATTGTGACGGCGGCGCGAAGCCGCGAACTGACCGTGCCGCGGGCAAGCGAGTTTCAGACGACTGCTGCTATCGGCGTGACCGGGCTGGTCGAGGGCCACCGCGTGGGTGTCGGTGGGCCCAGCCTCCTCAACGAGAACGGGGCGCGGCCGCTGGCCGAGACCGTGGCATGGCAGAATCAGGGCGCGATCATTCTGCACGTGCTTCGTGACGGCGTCGTGATCGGCGCGATCGGCCTTGCCGATGCGATTCGCGAGGAGTCGCGGCAGGCTGTGGGAGCGCTACACCGACTCGGCATCGAGGTTGTCATGATCACCGGCGACGCCGAGGCGGTGGCCCGTTCGGTGGCCGCCGAACTCGGCATCGACCGGGTTTTCGCCGGCGTGCACCCGGAGGACAAGTCGCGCAAGGTCATCGAGCTGCAGCAGGAGGACCGCCGGGTGGCGATGGTCGGTGATGGCGTCAACGACGCACCGGCCCTGGCCCAGGCCGATGTCGGCATCGCCATCGGCGCCGGAACCGACGTGGCGATCGCATCGGCGGGCGTCATCCTCGCGAGTGACGACCCGCGTTCGGTCCTCTCGGTGATCGAACTTTCCCGGGCAAGCTATCGCAAGATGAAGCAGAACCTCTGGTGGGCCGCTGGCTACAACCTGCTGTCGGTTCCGCTCGCTGCCGGGGTGCTCGCGCCGATCGGGTTTGTGCTGCCGATGGAGATCGGCGCGCTGCTCATGTCGGTGTCGACCGTCGTCGTCGCCGTCAACGCGCAACTGCTGCGCCGCCTCGACCTGCGACCAGAATCCAGCGTTCGCGAGCGGTAGCCCGCCGGCGGAGAGTCGGCTAGTCCGGGCCGGCCGAACCGCGGCGATGACCGGCCTCGATGCGTTGACCCCAGAAGGTTCCCGCAATGATCAGAACGGCCCCGGCCGCGCCGACAAAACCCAGTGTTTCGCTGCCGATCGACACTCCTACGAGCACCGCCCAGATCGGTTCGGTGCCCATGAGCAGGCTCGCACGGGCCGCGGACGTGCGGCGAATCGCCCACATCTGCGCCAGGAATGCGAACACGCTGCAGGCCAGGCCGAGATAGACCACGCCGATCCACGCTGCCACGTCGAAGGTCTTGACGGCCAGGGCGAGGCCGGGAAGGTCAAACACCGTGAAGACGACCGCCCCGACGAGCGCCTGCAGGAGCGTGAGCGTGATGGTGCTGTCGCTGCGGCCGCGGGTGAGGTGGCCCATCATGGTCACGTGCAGGGAGCGCACGAGCGCCGCCGCGAGAATGAGAAGATCACCCAGGTTGGGCTGCGCAAATCCGCTGCCTGAGACGAGTAGTGCGACCCCGACCACCGCAAGCACCGCGGCTACGAAGAATGGACGCGGCAGCCAACGCCGGGCAGCGAGCGACTCCAGCACCGGTGTGACGATGATCGTGAGGCTGATGATGAGCCCCGCATTCGTGGCCGACGTGAACGCCACGCCCTGGGTCTCTAGCCACAGGATGCTCGCCTGGGTCACCCCGAGCAGCAGGCCCACCCCGAGCGCACGCCGGGGCGGCAGTCGTTCGCGTCGCAGCACCCACACGATCAGCAGGGCAACGGCCGCCACCAGAAACCGGAGCGCGAGCACGGCCGACACACTCGCCTGCTCGGTGAGTATCTTCGCGCTGAGGTAGCTGCCGCCCCAGACCGCGGCCACGAGCAGCAGCACGAGGTCGACGCGGTAGCGCCCGAGGTGCGGCAGCAGCGCACGGCGGGCCGAAATGCGGCGGGTCGGCGTGATGGTCATGAGGCAATGGTGCTGGGCGGCATCCGTTAAGTCTAGATGTCACTTCTTGAACAAATGCTTTAGCCTGAGCTTATGGAATTGCGTCAGCTGGCCGTACTGCGGGAACTCGGCGAGCGCGGAAGTGTCGCTGCGGTGGCCCGGGCGCTGCACATTTCGTCGTCGGCGGTCTCCCAGCAGCTCAGTGCCCTCCAACGGCGGGCCGGCGTTCCGCTCACCGAGAAGCGCGGTCGGGTGCTCGGGTTGACGCCGGCCGGTGCGGCTCTGGCGTTGGCCGCCGCCGACGTATCGACGGCGATGGCGCGGGCCGATGAGGCCGTCGCGCGGTTTCAGCACGACGCCAGCTTGCCAGTGACCGTGAGCGCGTTCCACAGCGCCGGTCTCGCCTGGTTCGGCCCGCTGCTGAACCGCCTGCACGAGATCGGCGGGCCAACCGTGGGCTGTGGCGACGAGGATGTACCACGGGAACGCTTTCCCGTGCTCGTGGCCGACTATGACCTGGTCATCGCGCACCGGGTTCCCCACGACCCCGTCTGGCCGAACACGGTCGCGGTCACTCCGCTGTTGTTTGAGCCGCTCGACGTGGCCGTGCCGATCGGGCATCCGCTCGCCGGCCGTGCGTCAGTGTCGATCGACGATATCCGCCACGAGCCCTGGGTCACCGGACACACCGGTTTTCCGCTCGCCGAGGCGGTGAACATGGTCGCCGCTGCGGCCGGTCAGCCGTTGCGCATCGTGCACCGCATCAATGAGTTCTTCGTAGCGGCCTCGATTGTGGCTACCGGAGCCGCGATTGCTCTGCTGCCGCGGTACACCATGGCGCCGCGCGCGGGAGACGGTGTGGTGCTCGTGCCGTTTCGCGACCTGCCAGTTGGACGGCGAATCGATGTATTGAGCCGCCCGGAAACGCTCGCGCGTGCGTCGGTGCGTCGGGTACTCGCCGAACTGGTCGGCGTGGTCGGACAGCGTTCGCTCACGCAGGCCGACAGCTCAAAACCAGCGTGACGGATCCCCCAGCGCACGACCCACTGTTCCCCCGGTGCGACCCAGTGCAGGCCGGCACCGGAGTTGAAAGCGTTGGCGGGAGCCGTCATCGGCTCGATCGCGATGGCCAGGCCGCGCACGGGCACACCTGATTTGTTCGTCGCGCCGTTCGATACCGGAAAGATGCGCGGAGTGAACACCTGCACGTAGCGCATGTTCTCATCACCCCACAGGGTGAGGCTGCGGCCATCCGCCGCGGTGAGGGAATGCTCGCAGCGGCCGCCCGTCGCGATCACACCGCCGAAGCCGTCATCCAGGTCGAGGTCGCCCACAACGACACCAGAGCGGAGGTCAAACCGTGTGCCGTCTACCGGGGACTCACCGACCGCATTGAGCCGCTCGTCGACATCGATGTGCTTCGATGCGGCCACCTGTAGAACGAGGTCGGCCGTGGGTACATCCCCGATTTTCAGAAATGGATGCGCCCCCACGGCCACCGGCGCCGGTTCCGCTCCGACGTTGCGCACCCGGTGCGTGACGTCGAGGCCGCTCGAAGTGAGCTCGTAAGTCACCTCGGTCTCGACGTGAAACGGGTAGCCGGACTGCGGAAACACGGTCGCGGCCAGGGTCACCGTGTCGCTGGTTCGTGACAGCTCACGATAGGGAGTGAATCGCAGCAGTCCGTGGCTGGCATTCTGTTTGCCCGGCTCGGTGATCGCAAGCTGCCGGGTGACCCCGTCTTGAGTCCATTTGCCGTCGCGAATGCGATTGGGCCAGGGCACGAGCACGATACCCGCCGCCATTGGCGGCTGAACGGCCTCGCTGAACGTCTCCACGAGATCTATGCCATTCACGGAATATGCCCGCAGTCCGGCCGCGACCTCCGTGACAATGGCCCGTGCGATGCCGCTCGGGGTCGTTGCCGTCAGTTCGTATTGAATCCCGGTGGCTGCTCGCATTCGTTCAGCCTACGGCCACGCGGCAGTCCGGCCGCGAAAGGTGTGCGCGACCTCGTGCGAGTGCGCGACCGGAGTGCGATCCTGAGCCGTTTGGCCCTGTGCCGCTACGCGGACGCGCGGATGATGAGATCGGTCGGGAGAATTATGGTGGCGGGTCGTTCCCCGTCGATGACGCGGAGCAGCAGGCGCACCATTTCCTCGCTGATCCGGCCGAAGGGCTGACGCATCGTCGTCAGCTGTGGGTCCATCGATGTGGCGATGGGTGCGTCGTCGAATCCGGCGACGGCTACGTCGTGCGGCACTCGACGCCCCGCATTGGTCAGTACATCGATCGCTCCCGCTGCCATCATGTCATTGGCGGCGAACACGGCATCGAGGTCTGGATGCCGGCTCAGCAACTCGGTCATGGCCGCCGCGCCGCTGGCCCGGCTGTAGTCGCCACGAGCCACCATGCTCGGTTCATAAGCCGCGCCCTGCTCGGCAATATAGGCATCGAGCCGGCGCCGCCCGCCCGAGGTGTCATCCGGGCCCGCAATGGTCGCGATCCGCCGCCGACCATGCGACCCGAGATAGCCGATCATCTCCCGGGCGCCGTTGTAGTCATCCGCCGCGACGTACCCCATCTTCCTTTCGAACCCCAACGGCACCCCGCAGGCGATGGCGGGAATATTGGCCGCGACGATGTCCGAGATCAAGCCGCTTCGCGTGCTGTGCGAGGAGACCAGAAGAACTCCGTCAACGTGGCCCGCGTTGATGAATTCCGTGGCCCGTCGCTGCTCGTCGACGGTGCCGGCCATGATCAGGACCAGGGAAATATCCCGTGCGGCGAGCGCCGTCGATGCGCCCTGCATGAGGGCGGCAAAGTTAGGGTCTTCAAACAATCGATCGTGAGTTTCGGAGAGCAGGAAGGCGACCGAATTAGCCCGGCTGGTAGCCAGGCTGCGAGCGTGCGGGTTTACGCGGTAGCCGGTTTTCTTGATCGCTGCGTTCACAGCGGCCAGGGAATCCGGACTCACCCAGTGTCCACCGTTGAGAACCCGCGATACCGTGCCACGAGACACCCCAGCCGTCGACGCAACGTCGTCTATGGTCGGGCGCCGTTTGGCGGGGGGGATACTCACGGTCACAGCCTAACGACCGTCAGGCCTTGACCGCGCCCGCGGCCAGGTCGACTTTCCAGTACCGCTGCAGCACGAGGAACAGAACAACCAGTGGAATGATCGAGAGAAGTGCCCCGGTAATCACGAGTGTGTACATGGCCGGCGCGGTCGCCCCCTGGTTCAGCAGTCCGCTGAGACCCACCGTGACGGGGTACAGCGCGTCGTTGCCCAGCATGATGTACGGGAGCATGAAGTTGTTCCACACGGCCACGAACTGGAACAGGAAGATCGTCACGAGACCGGGAGCCATCATCGGCAAGGCGATGCGGTTGAAGACGTAGAGCTCACCGGCCCCCTCGGTGCGGGCCGCTTCGATCATGTCGTTCGGCACCGCGGCCGCCGCGTAGATGCGGGCGAGGTAGATACCGTATGGACTGATGATTTGCGGCAGCAGCACCGACCAGTAGGTGTTGGTCAAGCCGACCTGCGCGAGCAGGAAGTACTGCGGGATGGCCAGGATGACCCCGGGCACGAGGACGCCCATCAGCAGCACCGCAAAGACCTTGCCCTTGCCGGGGAAGGCAAACTTGGCCAGTACATATCCGGATATCGCTGATACCCAGGTGGAGGCCAGCGCCCCTATGCCCGCGTACAGTGCGGTGTTCAGCACCCACCGCCAGTACAGGCCGTCTCGATAAGCGCTGAGTTCGACGATGTTGTCCCAGAGGTGCGTACTGGGCATGAGTGTGAAAGTCGAGAATAGTTCGGAGCTATCTTTGCTGGCGGCCATGACCACCCAGAACACGGGGAACAGGCAATAGGCGGCACCGATCAACAGGATGCTGGTCGATACGTAACTGGGTTTCTGACGGAATACACGTGTTTTGGCCACGTCTAGTCCTCCTGTCCGAATGCGCGCTTCTGCACGACGCGCAGAAACAGGAACGAGATGGCGAAAGTCACGAGGGCGATCACGATTGATGTCGCGGCCGCCGAGTAGATGTCGTCACGGGTGAAGGCGTCGCGGTACACGAGCATGAGCGGTGACCAGCTGGTGGAGAGACTGTTGGTCAGCGGGCGCAGCGTGGTCGGCTCCGCGAATACCTGCAGGGTGGCGACCATGGAGAACAGTGCTGTCATCACGATGGCCGGGGTGATTATCGGAATTTTGATGCGCCAGGCGATCTGCACCTCCGAGCATCCGTCCAGCTTGGCTGCCTCGTAAATGTCGGTCGGCACGGCTTTCAGTGACGTGTAGATGACAATCATGTTGAATCCGACGCCGCCCCAGAGTGCGATGTTGGAGATGGCAAAGATGACAGCCGATGAGGCCAGGAGCGAGGGAACGTCCCAGCCCAGCTTGTCGAAGACGAAGTAAAACGGGCTCACCGCCGGGAGGTAGAGAAACCCCCAGAGCAGCGAGCTGATGACGGCCGGCACAGCGTACGGCAGGAATATCGCCGTTCGGGAGAAGTTGCTGCCCCTCGTGCGCCGCGAATCAAGCAGCAGGGCGAACAGCAGGGCCAGTCCGAGCATCACCGGGATGAGGATCACGCCGTAGAGCAATACGCGTCCGGCACTGGCCGCGAATTCCGGGTTGGACAGGGACGCAATGTAGTTGTCGAGCCCGGCGAAGGTGGTCGTGCGGGAACCAGACCCCAGACCCAGGCCGCTGACCTGAGACTTCTGAAAGCTCAGGAACAGCGTGTAGATAATAGGCGCAGCCATGAACAGGACGAACAGAATGATGCCCGGCGCCAACATGAGGTAGGGAACCAGCACACGCTGGCGAAAATTACTGCGCCGTGCTGCCGGCCGGTATTCGGCGCGGACCACGGGCTTCGGTGCCTCGATCACGGTCACGAGATGTCCTCAATAAAAAAAGAGATGGAAGGGAGGGGAGGGCCGCTGGCGGCCCTCCCCTCCGTGTTATTTGGTGGTGCAGGTTATTTGGTGGTGCAGGTTATTTGGTGGTGCAGGCTTTTTAACGGTGCAGATTATTTGACGGTGAAGCCGCTCTTCTTCATATCGTCGATGGTGATTTTCTGCATGGCCGCTACGGCCTCGATGAACCGAGCCTGCTGCTTCGATTCCGCTGCCTTGGCGAATTCATCGTTGTAGGCGCTGTATGCCACGTTGACGTTCGGCCCGTAGGTGAAGGGAGCCACGGTCTGCGCAACCTCGGCCGCGACGTCATAGAAGTCGGGCTGGTTGCTGAAGAACTCCGGCGGCGCGGTGAGGGCTGCGGCGGCCGCGGCCGTGTCGGCCGGGTAGATGTTCGCCGTGGTCACCAAAGCGGCGACGGCATCCGGGTCGGTATTCAGCCAGGTGGCAAACTTGACCGCTTCTGCGGGATGTTCGGACTGAGTTGTCACGCCGGTGGACGAGCCACCCCAGTTGCCGGTTGCCGGTGCGGAGGCATCCCACTGCGGCATCGGGGCAGCCTTCCATTTGCCCGCGGTGTCTGCGGCGTTACCGGCGAGAACGCCCGGTGCCCAGATCGCGCTGAGCCAGCCGACCTGCGTGCCGCTGTTGAGGCCGGCATTCCACTCCGGGGTGTACATGGGCGTGTTGTTGACGACACCCTCTTCAACGAGTCCGCCCCAGAATTCGGCGACCTGTTCCGTGGGCGTTGCGTCGATATCGACGCTCCAGGCGTCACCGTCGATGCCCCACCAAGATGCTCCGGCTTGCTGGGCCAAACCGGTGAACCAACCGGCGTCGTTGGCCGAGAACGTGCCGAGGTAGTTCGCCGGATCGGCTGCGTGAACGGCCCGCGCTGCATCGGCGTATTCGTCCCAGGTTGTGGGAACAGCAAGGCCCAGTTGTTCGAACACGTCGGCACGATAGTAGAACATCATCGGGCCGCTGTCTTGCGGGATCGCGTAGACGGCATCGCTGCCGAGCGTGACGGCATCCCAGACACCATCGGCGAAGTTGCTCTCGATATCTCCGGCGCCTTGAGCCGAGATGTCGGCGAGGGCGTCGGCCGAAACCAGGGTCGGAATCTTCTGGTACTCGGCCTGAATCAGGTCGGGAGCACCGCTGCCGGCTTTGATCGCCGTCAGGAGTTTGGTGATGGCCGGGTCGCCGCCGTCTTGTTTCTGGACGGTGACCTGAATGTCGGGGTTTTCTTCGTTCCAGATGTCAACGACCTGGTCGAGGTTGGGCGCCCAGGCCCAGTAGTTGAGCTCAACGACCCCGGACGCACCCCCCGAATCGGTCGCCGTGCAACCGGCTGTGAGCAGTACCGCGGCGGCGGCCAGGGCCACCGCGCTTCGGCGAAATGATGTGCGCATTCGTCCTCCTTGTCGAAAGCTGTGCTGCGTGTGGTCACGCTGGTAACGCTGACGGCACGAGAACCGGGCGAAACTGGGAGCGGTTCTAGTAACTCATAGTAGCTAAATGTTGTCAACACTTGGTTAGCATCTTTTTTTTTGGTCGAAGTCGTGCTAAAACTGGGAGCGCACACAGTCAAAGGAGATCCCCCATGCCGGTTCAACCCGTATCCCCTTCCACCTCCCGCGCCACGGCGCGCTGGATGAGCGGCACCACCAAGTTGCGTTACGGCGGCGACTACAACCCGGAGCAATGGCCCCGCGAGGTGTGGCTGCAAGACATCTTGCTCATGAAGCAGGCCGGCATCAATCTGGTCAGCATCGGGATTTTTTCCTGGGTCCTGCTGGAGCCGCGCGAGGGTGAGTACGATTTCGGATGGCTTGACGACATCATGAACCTGCTCGGGGAAGCGGGCATCGACGTGGATCTGGCAACGCCGACCGCGGCCCCGCCGGCGTGGTTTTGGAAGAAATACCCGGCATCTCGTCCCGTCACCCGTGACGGCGTCACGCTGGGTAACGGTTCGCGTGGCATGGTGAGCCCGAGCTCTCCCGAGTATCGGCATGCGGCCACCGCCATCACGGAGCAGTTGGCTCGCCGCTATGCCAGCCATCCGGCGCTCGTGATGTGGCACGTGCACAACGAATACGGCGCACCGATCAGCGATTCCTACGACGACTATTCGGTCGCGGCATTTCGCACCTGGTTGCAGTCACGGTACTCAACGTTGGACGCGCTGAACGAGGCCTGGGGCACGACCTTCTGGGGCCAGCGCTACGGCGAATGGGGCGAGATCGACGCCCCGCGGGTCTCAGCATCGGTCAGCAACCAGGCCCAGCGCCTCGACTTTCGGCGATTCACTTCCGACGCACTGCTGGCCTGCTACGTGGCCGAGCGTGACGTCATCCGTCGCTTCACCCCCGACCTGCCCGTCACCACCAACTACATGGCTACCAACTGCCTCGCCGCGGACTACTGGACGTGGAGCCGCGAGGTCGACATCGTCTCGAACGACCATTATCTGGTAGCGGAACGAGACGACAACCACATCCTGCTGGCAATGGATGCCGACCTGACCCGATCTCTGGCCGGCGGCGCACCGTGGATTCTGATGGAACATTCGGCGGGAGCGGTCAATTGGCAGCCCCGAAATATCGCCAAGCGACCAGGAGAACTCGCCCGCAATTCCCTGGCACATTTGGCGCGAGGCGCCGACGGCATCCTGTTCTTCCAATTCCGTGCATCGCGATTCGGGGTGGAGAAATTCCACTCGGCCATGCTGCCGCACGCAGGCACGGACACGCAGGTCTGGCGCGACGCCGTAGCGCTTGGTGACACTCTGGATCAACTCGAGTCCGTGCGCAGCACGCGGGTGCAGGCCAGGGTGGCGTTCCTCTGGGATGTGGAGTCGTTCTGGGCACAGGACCTGGAGTGGCGCCCCAGCGTCGACCTCGATCACCGGGCATGCATCGAGGCGTATTACACCGCGCTCTGGAAGCGGAATGTGACGATTGATTTCGCGCACCCCGCCGCGGACCTGGGTTCCTATGACTTGGTCGTTGCGCCCAGCCTGTACCTGGTGGGGTCGAAGGCGGCCGCCAACCTGAGCGCGTATGTGGTCGCGGGCGGACATCTGTTGGTGTCCTATTTCTCCGGCATCGTCGACGAACACGACAGCGTGCATCCCGGTGCCGCTCCCGGAGCTTTGCGCGATGTGCTCGGGCTGGCCATTCACGAGTTCAAACCCCTGCACGAGGGAGAAACGCTCAGCCTCGAACAGGGCCGCAGCGGTTCGACCTGGGCCGACGACATCCACGTGTCGACCGCCGATGTGCATACCCGATATCTCGACGGTCCAGCGGCTGGCGGGCCTGCGATCACGCGGAACAACCACGGAGCAGGAACGGCGTGGTACGTCTCCACCGGCCTGACCGGCACCGACCTGGATTCCCTCCTCACCGAGGTCTTGAGCGGTGCCGGTATCGCGGTTCCGGCACCGGCAGCAGCTGGCCTCGAGGTGATAGCGCGCAGCGCCGACGACGACGAATTCGTGTTCCTGATCAATCACGCTGACACCGACGCCTCCTACCCCTGCCCGGGATACGAGCTGCTCACCGCCGCGGAGATTGCGGATACGGTCGTGATCCCCGCCGGGCTGACCCGGGTCGTGCGCCGACGTCGTTGACGGAGATTCCCGGGGCGGCGCAACGCATGGCCCCCGGGATCGACTCGGCTAGGCTGACGCGTATGACTGCCGAGAGCGCCGCCCGAATCATCGCCTTGCCGAACATCCCGGCCCCGAGCATCGCCAAAACCGCCTTCGTCGCCCCCGGCGCCGTGATCGTCGGCAACGTCTCCCTCGCCGACCGGGCCAGCGTCTGGTACAACTCCGTGCTGCGTGCCGAACTCGAGCCGATCACGATCGGCGCCGGCTCGAACCTGCAGGACAACGTCTCCTGCCACGTCGACACCGACTTTCCACTCACCCTCGGCGCGGGTGTCTCGGTCGGCCACGGCGCCGTGCTACACGGCTGCACGATCGAAGACAACGTGCTGGTGGGCATGGCTGCGACCATTTTGAACGGTGCCGTCATCGGCACCGGATCGCTTGTGGCCGCCGGCGCCGTCGTTCTCGGCGGAACCATCGTGCCCCCCGGGTCGCTCGTGGCCGGTGTTCCCGCCAAGGTTCGACGCCCCCTCACCGACGACGAGATCGCCAGCATTCGGCATAACGCCGAAAACTATCTCAAGCACACCGAGCTGCACCGCTCGGCGCTCGCCCAGCAATAGAAGACCAACGGCATCTAGCGGGATTTTCGATCCGCCCCTGCCGCTCCCGGCCGGTCCCGGCCGATCCCGGCCGATCCCGGCCCAGTTTCGCACTACACGATGCCCTGTTGCGTGAACGGTTGATAACAATGCTGCGCGTTGCCCGTGCCGCAGGCGGCCCGGGCACCGCAAATTGACAAAGTTTAGCTCTTCGAGGTGACCGCGACCAGCCCCCGGATGGGGCGTACTTCCACACATCTCAGCCCCGTTATAGTGCTGACACTGGTAGTTGAGATTTATTCAAATTATCCGCGAGCCTGACATATCCCGGTGTGATCCTTCCAACGGATGCTCGACCGGCGCGTTCCAGTAACTCCTGTTCCCCCCGAACTGCAGGGATTCCATGAAGGCACCAGACCACCAACCCTCGACACCCAGTTTCCCGCCAGTATCGGTTTCTTCCGCCCGCAACGTTGTTTCGAAGGCTCGTCCCAGTCGGATGGACGAATGACCGAATCCATAGCCTCGTTCCCGCATGCTCGCATCGCCGCTTCTGCAGACATCGATGATCAGGCTGACATCGGACCGGGAACCGTAATCTGGCATCTCGCCCAGGTGCGCGAGCACGCGGTCCTCGGCCGAGACTGCATTTTGGGGCGGGGTGCGTACATCGGACCCGGCGTCACCGTCGGCCACAGCTGCAAGATACAGAACTACGCTCTGATCTACGAACCTGCATGCCTGGAAGACGGAGTATTCGTCGGCCCCGCAGTGGTACTCACGAACGACACGTTTCCGCGCGCCGTCAATGTCGACGGCACACCTAAAACCGCTGAGGATTGGGATGCCGTCGGCGTGCTCGTGCGCACGGGTGCCTCGATCGGCGCCCGCTCCGTGTGCGTAGCCCCACTGACCATCGGGCGGTGGTCTCTGGTCGCTGCCGGCGCCGTCGTGACCCGGGATGTGCCCGATTACGCCCTGGTCGCCGGAGTACCAGCCCGGCGCATCGGATGGGTCGGGCGCAGCGGCACCCCACTCAAAGATGAAGGCGGCGGCCGGTTTGTCTGTCCAATCACGGGTGACGCGTATTTCGAACGCGACGGCGCGCTCACGGAGGAGCAGTGATGACGTGACATGTCATCACCCTCAAATCAGAGCAACCATCCGTTCCTGTGCGCATTGCGCACACCAGACCTCTTAGGTAGTGCAGATGACAGTCAATGAAACTCGAATCGTGCTTGGCGGGTCGGTGGTCGACCTGCTGGAAATGCAGGATGCGTTGAAACGCATTTCCGATCACCTCACCAACCGAGCGGATGCACCGCTCGCGGTGGCATCGGTGAACCTCGATCACGTGCACCATTTTGGAACCGGTGCAACGCTGGCGGTAACCCTGGAGCATCTGCCGCGCGGCGGCTCCTCGGAGGAAGTCGACTGGCTGCACCTGATCGACGGAGCACCGCTTGCCGCTCATGCGCGTCGCCTGACCGGACGTGCTTGGCCGCGGCTCGCCGGCAGTGACTTGATCGAGCCCATTCTGGAGAGTGCCGGGCTTTTGGGCGTTCGTGTCGGCTTTCTCGGCGGGACGGAAGATACCCATCAACGCCTGCGCTCCGAGTTCGCGCTCGTGCGGCCAACTTTGCGGGTGGCCGGTTACTGGGCACCGAGTCGCGAGGTCGTCTCCGACCCGGCACGCTCGGCGGCCCTGGCGGGGGAGATCAAAAATGCCGATATTGACCTGCTGGTCGTCGGGCTCGGAAAACCACGGCAGGAATTGTGGATAGCCGAACACGGTGTACAAACCGGGGCGACCGTGCTTCTGGCATTCGGCGCCGTCGTAGATTTTCTGGCCGGCCGGGTTCGTCGCGCTCCCCACTGGGTCACCGTTCATGGTCTGGAATGGGCCTGGCGCCTCGCGATCGAGCCCACCCGGCTCGCGTCACGCTACCTCGTTGACGGTCCGGCCGCGTACCTTCTGGTGCGGCGCACGAACGCGGCCAGCGCCGTGTATTCCGGTCCGAAGCGGCCGACCCGATCCGAGCCACCGCCGCCCCTCATCGACGCTTCCCCCCACAGCCCCCACACGGGCAATCCGCACGGCGCCATCATTATCCCGGCTCACAATGAAGCGGGCGTCATCGAACGCACCCTCGGTTCGATTGCAGAGCTGGCCACACACGGCCAGGTCGAGGTCATCGTGGTATGTAACGGGTGCACCGATGCGACGGCAGCTCTAGCGCGCCGTTTCACCGGAGTTGTCGTGCACGAGATCGAGACGGCTTCGAAACCGTCCGCAATGAATGTCGGCGATGAGGTGGCAAACTCGTGGCCTCGTTTGTATCTCGATGCCGACATCGAGATCACCCCCGCCGCGGTGCTCGAAGTGCTCGAGGCGCTCCGGTCGGACTCGATTCTCGCCGCCCGCCCCGCGTTCGCGTACGACACCACCGGCGCCTCGTTCCCGGTGCGCAGCTATTACCGGGCCCGAATGCGCATTCCGGTGACGAAAGATGCGCTGTGGGGAGCCGGAGGATACGCACTCAATGCCACCGGCCATGCCCGTTTCGGCCGCTTCCCCGAGCTAACGGCCGACGACGCGTTCGTCGACGGCATGTTTACCAGCGCGGAAAAACGGGCGTTGGTTACGGTTCCGACCCGTGTGCGCACGCCACGACACACGGCCGGGCTGCTCGCGGTACTGACCAGGCAACGCCGCGGCATCGTGGATCTCGACGCCGCCGGATCGGCCCTTGAACGAGTTGCGGCGCTTTTTTCCTCGATCCGGCGACCCTCCGACGCGGCGGATGCGTGCTGGTACACCGCGCTCACGGGCGCCGCCCGATTGCGCTCCCACTGGTCGACCCGAAATTCCCGTCTGGTGTGGGAGAGAGACGTCTCCAGCCGCACTGCCCTGTCTGATGCCGCTGATGTCTGCGCCCCCTTTGGGGGCATCCCCAACCCCCTCGCCCCGCGCTAATGTCATCGTCGTAGGAGATGAGCAACGCTCAGCGAGATTGCTGCTGAAGCCAGCATACGAAACATTTTTGACGACCACTCGACAGGCAAGGGAAACCACGTGGACTCGCTCAGGATTTCATACACGAGCTCCCAACCGAACCGGGAATGGCGTTGAGCGCGCAACCCGGTTTCGGCATAGACAGCGACGCTGACGTAGATATCGTCATCGTCACGCACAACAACGACGCGGATGTCGACGCCGTGCTGCACAGTTTGCCGGCTGGGGCTCCAAATCTGCGGCTGCGTGTCGTCGTCGTTGACAACGACTCCACCGACGACACCCTGCTCAAGCTTGCCGCTTACCCGAAGGTTCGGGTGCTGCGCAGTGGCGGCAATCTCGGCTATGCCGCTGGCATCAATATTGCACGCCGAGAATTCGGCAGATCCCGTACACTGCTGATCCTGAACCCGGATGTCGAGGTGATGCCCGGTGCCATTGCCGCCCTGCATAACAGCATGGCGCAAACCGGCGCGGGGATCGTCGTGCCGCTGTTGCACGACTCGGCCGGCGTGCGCCAGGCGTCACTCCGCCGTGAACCGTCAGTAACACGCACTCTCGGCGAAGCGCTCTTCGGCGATCACCTCGGTGGTCGGCCCGGCTGGTTGTCCGAGATCGACCGCCGGGCGTCACACTATCGGCTCCCCCGAGAGGTTGAGTGGGCGACCGGCGCTGCCCTTCTCATCGATGGAAGCCTGGCTGAACGACTCGGGGACTGGGACGAACGCTATTTTCTGTACTCGGAAGAGACGGACTACTTTCGGCGCGCCCGCCAGGCTGGAGCCGTTGTCTGGTTTGAACCAGCTGCCCTCATTCGCCACCGGCAGGGCGGATCGGGTGGATCAGACGGTCAGATTGCGCTTATGGCCGTCAACCGGGTTCGCTATGCGCAGGCCTGGGGGACGCGAGCGCATGCCACTCGGATTCGCGCTGCGGTCATACTTCATGCCTCCCTGCGCCTGAACCAACCCGCGCAACGCTATGCTGCCATGGTTCTGACACGCCGTGGCCGGTGGCACGGGCTGCCGCGCGCGACCCTGACTGGCGTCGCGAATATCAGCGGGGCCACGCCGCCCAGCATCGAGCACGTGCTATTGACCCGATTCAACCTGCCGTCCGCAGGACCGGAACGGGTGATTCGGGCACAGAAGGGCTGGCTTGCCGAGCGGATCATCCTCTTTGAGCGCTACTGCCTTCCGTCGGTTCGCGCCCAGACCAACCAGAATTTCACCTGGATCATCTATTTCGATCCCGAAAGTCCACACTGGCTTCGAGACCGCGTGAGCGCTCTGCAGTCGGACGGCATTTTTCAGGCCGTGTTTCGTTCCTCGGTCAGCCGTTCCGACCTGATCTCGGATATTCGTGCCGTTGTGGGTCGAGAGCGCGACGTGCTCATCACCACAAATCTGGATAATGACGACGGCCTCGCCACGGACTTTGTGGACCGATTGCAGCAAGCGGATGCCCCCTGTTGCCGTGCTGCCCTCTATATCACGGGCGGTCTCATCGTAAGTCCGAATGGTTTGTACCTGCGGCGGGATACCCACAATGCCTTTTGTTCCGTGCGGGAAAGTTGGGGCGATCCCGTTTCCTGCTGGGCAGGCTGGCACACCCGCCTGGGCGAGTCCATGCGCGTCGTCGAAATCGACGGCGCTCCCGGCTGGCTCCAGGTGGTGCACGGCTCGAACGTCAGCAACCGGGTGCGCGGTCGGCTCGTCTCCCCGCTGCCCTACGCCGATTTATTCGGTGCGCAGCTCGACGCGCTCACCGTGCCCGCGCGCCGACGGCTGCTGGTCGACCGCTTGGTCGCGGTGCCAACCAGAAACGCGCGGGAAGCGCTGCGCGCCGGGGCCAAATGGGTGGCCGTGCAGCTGTTCGGCACGGCGGGACTTGACGACATCAAACTGCGGTTCGTTCGGTGGGTCCGGTGACGACTCGGAAACTGCTTCAGATCCTCGCGCGGCGGTGGTATGTCGTGGTCGTTGTGCTCACGCTGACCGGTCTCGTTTACATCTCGCTCGCCCGGGACGGCTCAGCCTACTCCAGCGAGGTTCAGGTTGTCTTCGTCGCCCCTGGGGATGTTGTTCTCGCACCGTTCAACGACCAGCGCCGAGAAACCCTGGTCGGTTTCGCCGCCGCCATCGAAAGCGAAATGAACAACGGACGGCCCACAAACCGACTGGCCGAACGTGCCCCGCTCTTCGGCACCGGGGTCAATCAGGGCTATCAGGTGCTCCTGCCCAATCGCGGTGGTCAGTGGCAATACAGTTTTCCGGATCCGGTACTCACAATTCGCGCCGTGGGACCAAACCCGCAGTGGGTCACTGCGACCGTCGACGGGCTCGTCACGCGCATCAACGCATTGGTCGCTGACCGGCAGCAAGGCAGCGGGGTGCCCATCGTCGACACCATTCACACCAAGCGAATACCGAACGAGACGGCCGTGGATTTCGTCGGAAGCTCCGCGGGCGCCCGCACCCGGGCACTGGTTTCGCTCCTTCTTGTCGGCCTGGCCGTCTCGGCATTCCTGGCCGTAACTGTCGACCGACTAGCGCAGAAAGTGCACACGCAATGACCCTTAGCAATTTTCTGAACAGTTTGGCACGACGCTGGCATCTTCTGCTTGGAGCACTCACGCTCACCGCGAGCCTATGCCTTCTCGCCTATTCCGCCGTGCCCCCCACCTACGAGCGCGCAGCCAGTGTTCTTCTGCTCCCTGGCACACAGACCATTCCTACCGGCGGAAACCCCTACCTATATCTCGCCGGCCTCGGCCAGGCCAGTGAAGTTCTGGTGGCAGCGATGAACGCAAGCTCGGTGCGACAGGATATTCGGCTCGACTACCCGAGCACGGAGGTCTCCGTGGCTCGAGACCCAGCCAGCAGCGGCCCGCTCATCGCGGTATCAGTGTCGGGGCCGAGCGATGCGGCGGTGACCGCTGTTCTAGAACGAGCGCTGACGGCCATTCCTGAGACGTTGTCGACACTACAAACGCAAGCGGGTGTTTCGGAGACGGCTCGGATCGACTCACTGCAACTCACCAGCGATCCCACCAGCATGCTCGTGCGTAAGAATCAGTACCAGGCGGTCGTCATTGTCGCTGCCGGGGGTATAGTCCTGTCGCTGCTCGGGGTCGGTTTCGTCGACGGGCTCCTCCTGTCTCGGCAGCGCGGCCAGCTCGGCAGCATCCGCGCGTGAGCGTCTCTCCCGCTGCGCTCCTGCGCATCTCCCGGCTGAGACCCGGCGGCCGGATTCCAGATTTTGACGGGCTCACCGTGCTCACCGTCTATCTGGTCCTTTTGTTCGCGGTGCCGTCCAATCTGACTATCACTGCGCTCGGCTCGGCCGGCCGGCCGGCGTCACTGTGGGCTTTGGCTGCCGGGGTGTGGTGGTGCTGGTGGCAGGTGCAACGCTACGTACCGTCGGGTTGGCAGCCTCAGCCCGTTCGACTTGCCGTTTTCGCCTTTCTCGTGATCGGAGCGCTCAGCTACTCCACAGCGCTGTTGCGGGGGCTTCCGGCCGACGAGACAAATCCCGCCGATAACGGCATGCTGCGTCTGGTGGCGTGGACCGGAATCCTGCTCGTGGCCAACGACGGCCTGCCCGACGCCGATGCCTTGCGGCGCCTATTGCGGCGCATCACGTGGGCCGCCGCTCTTCTGGGCGGTTTGGGGATCGCGCAGTCTCTCACCGGAAATCCCCTGATCGAGTGGATCTCCATTCCCGGGATGAGCTCGGACTTCGCCGTTCTGGACTCCCGTGGTGGTTTCATCCGCGCCTCGGCCACCGCCAGCCAGCCGCTCGAATACGGCGTAGTGCTCTGCCTGACGTTTCCCATCGCCGTCATTCTGGCTATGGAAGACAGAACCCGTTCTCTGCTGGCACGCTGTCTTCCCGCCGCAATCATCGCTTTCGCCTCGGTGTTCTCGGTGTCTCGGTCGGAACTGATCGGCCTCGCCGTCGGTTTTGTCGTGCTCCTGCCCAGCTTCTCGAGGAGAACTCGACTGATTTTCGCTGCTCTGGGAATCGCGCTCGCCGGAGTGATCGCCGTTCTGGTGCCCGGCTTGTTGGGAACCATCCGCGGGCTCTTCACCGGCATCGCGATAGACCCGAGCACCCTCTCCCGCACGAGCAGTTACGACGACGCAATTGAACTGGTGAGCCGGTTTCCCCTCGTGGGAAAGGGGTTCGGCACCCTACTGCCCCACTATCACATCTTCGATAATCAGTACCTGCTGCTAACCATCGAACTCGGCTTGCTGGGGCTTCTCTCCTTTCTCGCGCTCGCGATCACCGCGCTCGTGGCCGCCGGCGTGGCTCGCGAGCGCGCGGCCACGCGCATTGATCGTCAGCTGGCCTTGGCCCTGCTCGCTTCCGCCCTGGCCGGGGCGGTCATGATGGCCTTTTTTGACGGACTGTCATTCTCGATGTCGGCGGGGGCGTTGTTCCTCGTTCTCGGTCTGTGCGGTGCCGCACTCCGCCTCTTTTCGAATCCCCCGGTACCGGCATCCTCTCAATCGATGTTCACGCGGTACACGTGATAGCTGTAATCCTCGGCGAAGGTATCGCGAAATTGCCCGGAAGCATCGACCGGCAGGCTGCGCCCCTCATCCAGCACCGTCACCGACGACCCGTGCACACTGGGAGGAAGCGTGAAAGTGCGGGTGCCCGGCATCGACGATCCATCGATCATTGCGAACACATAGGCATACCCGTCGTGGCTCTTGAGCATGGTGTCCAGTTCTGCACCGAATGAGTAATCATAAGATTGGGTGTTGATCACCCCGGCGAGCGCGTGGATCTGCGCGTTCACTTCTTTCACGGCCCCGACCTGAGCATTTCCGCAGAACCCCGGAGTCACCTGCGATTGCCGGAAGACGTTCACGGCCTGACACGACCCGCCCAGACTCTGATTGAAGTACGCGATTCCGCGGGCCTCGTGGATGATGGAGCTCGCCACAGCGCCTTTGAGTTGGCCCGGGTTGATGTTGTTCGTCGGCGGCGCATCGGGTGGACCGCCATTGAGGTTTTCCACCCACGCCCAACGGGGCTGCAGATCGCCGTCGGCGGCGTCCTGCAGGGTCAACCCGGTGAGGATCTTTCCATAGCTCGACGCCGAACGACAGTTGGCCTGCTCGACCGGAACCAGATAGGCGTCCCGATACGGCAACGAGTCGCAATAGGGAATTGTGTACCAGTACATATCAACCGAGACCACATCGGTGTACCTGTTCACATATTGCTGCGCAACCTGTTGGTCTAGATCTTTCGCCACCACCATCTGCGTGAAATTGGCGTATTTGAACCGACCGTCTTCGGGAAGACCATCGACGATCGCCTGCAGATGCGCTGGTCCGGCCGTCGGAGAAAACCTGCCATCGACCTCGTCGTCAAGAAATCGACCCACCCAGTTCGCACTGTCGTCGGAGAAGCTGCTGTTGAGCTTGTTACCGATCCAAAACACACCATTGTCCGCAAACAAGTGATAAGGGGTACCCTCCCACATGCCGCTGTAGGTGTTGATTCCCAGTGATTTGTCGTACTGGACTTCAGCGTCGGAGCTGAAGTTTCCGAACCAGGAAATGATGGGAAAAAAATTCGGGTCGCTCCAGCCGGCCGCGCTCGCCCTCTCGAACCGATCCCAGTAGGCGGGTCCGCCTTCCCACGGAATCCGCGGCAGGGCGAGGGCTCCTGAGACAACCGGCTGCACCGAGGCGGGCTGCACCGACTCGACGCTGTCGACCTTCGACGTGCCGAGCAGCACAACGGGCAGCCCGACAACGGCCAGAAACGCACACGCGACGACGACCGTTTTCCACCGAGTGCCCGGAACCCGCATGCTCCGAAACTTTCTCATGTTTTTATTCCCTCCTGCGCGTTCGCAAGAATCAAGAATATTGAGCAATTGGAGGGCCCGAGCGTTCCAACTGTGCTCTCGGGCGAAAGCGAGGCGCATTGCCGTATCGACCGCGTTGTCGGGACGGGAGAGCAGGCTGCGCACCCGGTGCGCGAAATCCGCCGGGTCGGTTGCCACCTCGATCAGGTCCGTGTCGAGCCACTGCACCGCGGGCAGGTCAGTCGACACGACAGGTAGCCCTGCTGCCAGATATTCCAATGTCTTGAGCGGAAAGCTCGCGCGATTGAAGGCCGTATCGGCGTACGGCGTGAGACCCACCCCCATGAGCCCGAGCAGCTTGGGCAGTTCGGCCTGCGGCACCTCCCCGTGCCAGGTCACGCCGTTCGCGGCGAGAAAGCGGTCGAGGAACGCACGGGTTTCTGCAGTGCGCTCGGCGCGCGGTCCGACCACGATAATTTCGGTTCCACCGGCCCGAACCGCTTCCAGAATCTCTGGATCCAGGCGTTCATTCAGCTGCCCGATCAGTCCGGCAATGGGTTTGCGCCGCGCACCCGTGGGCGAGTCACCGCTGGCCGGGTCGCATCCGTTCGCGAGCACCTCGACCGTCACGGCGTAGTCGCGCGCGAGCCGGGCGGCGAGGTTTGGCGACACCGCGGCCGTGACGTGCGCGGCGTGAACGTTGCGCTCCAGATCGTTCTCGATACGAACTGTTGACAGTCCCATCAGCGCCGCCCCGGCCAGCCAGTCGTCGGTGACATACAGCAGACGGGTGCCGCCGATACGGTGCGGAAATCGTTGCCGGGGTGATGCCACGATCACGGCGGACACCTCCAGCCGCAGTCTTCGCACCACCGATCGGATGTGCCGCTCGAGCACGACCGTGGCGGCGCAGCGAATTCCCGGCCGCGACGCACCGGGCCAGGTGCGAGTCTGTAGCCGGGTGACGCCAGGGGCCACGAGGGAAATACCGGACCGGTTGTGTTCTTTTCCACCGCCCTGTCGGCGCGTCAGCACCGAAAACGGCGGATCCACCCACAACACCGGAATGAAGACGCCCAGCGCGGTCATGAGTCTGCGATCGGTCCCCGCCACCGACTCCCACCGTGTGCCGGCGATGAAGACGATCGATCGCGTCATCATACGCCCGTCGATCGCCAGCGGTACCGACCGAGCACGAGCGCGGCGCGATGCCGGAGGGCATGTGCCAGCAGGTTGGGCGAAAATCGCGACTTGACCGGCCCCAGCCGCTCGGCCCGACGCAAAGCTTTCGCTTGCGGCAGGCTGTCAAGATCGGCGTGGATCTCCCGGGCGTACTGCAGGTAGCCGTCTGTTTCCGGGGAGCCCCCACGGCCGGCCGAATACGCCTGGGTGGTGCGGGTGAGTGCCTCGTTGGCCAGTGTGGCCCGGGCGATCCGAAGTAATCGCGCGTCTGCGACGGCATCGCCCAAGCCGTCGGTGAGCAGCGTGAAGAAGGCGTCGGCTCGTTCCTCCAAATCACGTTTCACATCGACTTCTCGGGCCGACAGGCTGTCTGAGTGCTCACGGTGCCAGGCTTGGTCAGCGCCGCCGACCCATCCCACGTCAGACACGCGGGCGAGCCTCAGCCACAGTTCCAGATCGTGGGTATGCGCCAGGGGGCGCATACCGCCGACCGACCGCAGCGTGCAAGCCCGCATCAGCACTTCGGGTGAGGTAATGCAGTTGTGACCGAGTCTGCATCGGCGTTCCAGCCAGCCTCGGCCGGGCCAGACGGTCCAACTTCGCGCAGAGCCTCGATGCCGCAGCACGGTGGGTGCCGTGAAATGCACCGGATGGCCGTACACAAGGCCCACGCCGGGAAAGTGTTCGGCGAGGGCGGCGGCCCGAGCAATCGAGCCCGGCGTCAGCATGTCATCGGCGTCGAGCCTGATGACGAATTCCCCGGTGGCGTGGGCAAGCCCTTCGTTGAAGGCAGTGGCCGGTCCGCCGTTGTGCGTGCGTGTGACCAGCGTCACTCGTGAGTCGGCGGCGGCCAGATCTTCTGCCAGCTGCACCGAATCATCCGCTGACGCGTCGTCAACGATAATGACGTCGACACGCACGCCGCGTTGGACTAGCACGCTGTTCACCGCCTGTCGCAGGTACCGTTCATAGTTGAAGTTGGTGATCACGACACTGACCCGTGGCACCCGGATGGGTGTTTGACGCACCCCCGGCCCGTCCACTCGGCCCGTCGCGCGGAGGGCTGCCGTTGTCACCTCAGCCCACCGCGCGCAGAGCGGCCCGCTGCCGGTGCAGGCTCAGGGCGTTCCGCAGGGCCGTCACAATTCGGTCCTGCTGCTCGGTCGTGATGCCGGGGTAGATCGGGAGCGACATGATCTCATCCGACAGGTGTTCCGCCAGCGGAAAGCTGCCGCGTGGCAGCCCGAGGTCGGCGAACCCAGGCTGCAGGTGCACGGGAACCGGATAGTGCACGGATGCGCTGATTCCCTGCTTCGTGAGATGCTCGACGATCCGGTCACGATGGGGCACCCGAACCACGTAGAGATGGAAAACGTGTTCGTTGCCTTCGACCACGCGCGGAATGACAACCTCGGGCAGGTCGACCAAGAGCTCGTCGTAGTAGCGGGCGGCATCTCGCCGCAGCTGATTCCATCCATCCAGTCGGGCGAGTTTCGCCGACAACACGACACCCTGAAGACCGTCCAGTCGAGAATTCAGCCCGGCAAACCGGTGCTCGTATCGGTTGGTACCGCCGTGATTGCGCAGTGCTCGCACCATATCGGCGACGAGATCGGAATTCGTGAGCACCGCCCCGCCGTCCCCGTAGGCACCGAGGTTCTTGCCGGGGTAGAAGCTGGTCCCGCCGGCATCACCCAGACTGCCGGCGCGCGCGCCGAACCTCGTCGCTCCCTGCGCCTGGGCCAGGTCTTCCACGAGGAACGCGTCGGGACCGCTGGCCTCCCGCAGGAGCTCCATCGGTGCCATCTGGCCGTAGAGGTGCACCCCGATAACGGCCCGGGTGTGCACAGACACGCTCGATCGAACCGCTTCCGGATCGATGAGAAAATCTTCGTCACAATCGACGAGCTTCACCACGGCACCCGCCCGCAGCACCGCCTCCGCTGTGGCGACGAACGTGTTGGCGGGCAGGATGACCTCGTCGCCCACTCCGATTCGAGCTGCACGCAAGACGAGCTCGAGCGCATCGGTGCCGTTTGCCACCCCGAGAACGTGTTCGACTCCGCAGTAGGCAGCGAACGCGCCTTCAAAACGCTCCACCTCCGGACCAAGTATGAAACTCCCGTTGTTCATTACCCGATCGAAGCCGGCGTGCACTTCGTCGTTGATCGCGGCGTGCTGGAAGCCGAGGTCTACCAAGGGCACGGGGAGGGGAAGGTGGTCCAGGTGAGTCACTGTGACGTTCCGTTCTGATCGGGTGATTGCGGTCTGTTCCTGTATTCGTCGGGCGAGCTGCGCAGCACGACGACGCCGCCGCAGTCCGGTCGCCGGTCGACAATCCGAAATCCACGGGTTTGCGTCAGCTCCGTCAGAATCCGGTAGCCGGCAGGTTCATCGGTGCCCTCGAGGAGCACTGTCGTCGCCGTGTCCAGCACGCCGATATCGTCGATCAAGGTGATAGCGCTCTGGGCGACGAAAACCAGGCGCTTCTCGTGATGCCCGTGCCGAACGAGCTCGGCGGGCCTCCACTGCGGTGTCTCGATGACGGCAACCTGTGTGACGGCGGGGTTACCGAGTAAGCCACGTTGCACGGCACGACTGGACCTGTTCCAGGAATCGCTGCCCAGGAAGATGACTGCCCGCGTCACGGGTTCGCCCTGCGCGAAGCCCTGCAGGTATCGGGACCAATCGTTGCCGGTCACCCGCTGCTTGAACGGAGACAGCCGGGCGCGCAACCACCGCTCCGTCGGAGGGAGGGTGCTGCCGTTTCGCAAGCGCGCTACCCGACCCGCGAGTCTGCGTCGAGGGCCGGGTGGAGCGACGATACTTCGCGTGGCGGCGAGCGCCCTGCCTGCTGGTGCACTGTATGCGCGCTCGAGCCGGGTGGCCAGCTCAGCCTGGCTCGCGGCTCGGAGCATTATGAGGAGGTGTTCGTGCCAGTCGGCCGGGGAGAACGGGGGCACGGGACTGATCGACGACCGCCATTGCACCGAAACCGCGGAACCGGTAGCGATGGTGCGGCCCGTCAGTGCGGCCACGACGGCACGCATCCGCTCCAATTCCGGATGCAGCATGGCCGGGTACATCAGGGCAGCCGCGTTCGCTGCGTGCAGGTCGCCCCGGCACAGGTCGACCCGAATTTCACAGGCCCAGTGCACCGGGTCGGGTTCGGCCGACTGGTGGTGGGACAGCACTGCAATCTGCAGCCTGGAGAGCCAGTCCTGCGCAGCTCGCCAGTCACCCTGCAGCAGCGACGTATAGATAAGGCCGACGACGCCCTCCGGAATAAAAAAGTAGTTCAGGCAGCGCACAAATTCCCGTTGGGCAAGCGGGTAGTCTCGATGCCGCAGAGCGGTCCATCCCTTGCTGATCAGCTGCCGGTCCCGGCCGGGACTGCTCACGGCCGGTGTCGGGGACCGCTGCGTTTCTCCCACGAGGCTCAGGTCGCCGTGCGGCCACCGCTGCGTAATCTCGATCTGCGTGCCATGTCTGCTGACGAGGTCGAACCACTGCCTGATTTGACTGCGTTGGGCCAGCGTGTGGTAGTCATGAACCAGCCGATGCCCCGCGCGGGTGATCCGCTCCAGCTCCTCCGGGGCGCCCAGCAGGTGACTGATCTTGTCGACAACGTCGTTTTCGTCGGCGAAAACGCAGTTCACCATGTGCCTAAAGCCGAAGGCTTCAATGGATGCTGTTCGCTCCGTGACCAGGCAGGTCATGGAGGCAGGGATTTCCAGGTGTTTACGAACGACATCCTGGGCGATCGTGCCGCAGGTGGGGGCAAAGCTGCTGGCGTTGAGAAGCCGAGAATACCCCTCACCGAAGAGCATGCGACCGGTGGGCGACTCTGAATTCCAGCCGAAATGCGGCGTGGCCATGGTGATAAATTCGGGAACGAGAGCGCGACTCACGGCATTCCGCCACGGATAGTGGCTGGCCTGGCTTCCGGTGAGCAGGACGGGCACGTTCTTGGCCAGGCCATAGTCACGGAACACAGCCGGGTCAATGGCGTTGGGCCAAACGAAAAGTCGACCGCCGATCTCGGGCGTGTACTCGGCCATCGACATGGAGGTCGTGACGAACCAGTGCACCTCCCACCGCGCCATATCCGCGACGAAGGCTGCACGAGAGGAATCGAAGGCGTCGGCGTGCAGAAAACCCAGTTTGGGTATGTCCGGATGAGTAGAGGTGTTGCTGATGACGCGATTCCCCGCGTACACGCCTGATTCGAACAGGCATAGGTCAGGGCGGATGCGATCGCACACCTCGTCGTAGTCGCAATCACTGTCGATGACGACCACGTCGAAGAACTCCTCGAGGCTTCTGAGTTGTTCTTGCACGTGAGCTTGCAGAAAAGCGGGCAATCCGGGACGCGTCCACCGAAAAAAGGCCATTCGCGGACGGGCTGCTGCCTCCGGCGGCAAATCGCTCGCCCGGCTCATGATTCGGCTCTCTTTCCTTGCAGACCCCGAAGCACCCAGCCGTGGACGGCAAGATAGAAAGAAAGGCGAGCGACGAGGCGTTCCGGCAGGTAGCTGCGCATCATCGGCAGGGCTGCCACCAGGTAGACGGCCAGTCCGGCTGTTCCACCCACGGCCAGTCGCAGTAGGTTCCCCTCAAGCGACACCATGGCTAGATACCCCGTTCCGGCCGCAAGGCTTGCGGCCAGCAGGGGGCCACCGACAGCCCGGGCCAGCACCCGGGGCACGGAGTGCAGCACGGGTCGCAATGCCCACAGATACACCGGGATGACGACGACGACGATCACCACGACGTGCGCGATGGCGGCGCCCTGCACGCCCAGCACTGCAACGCCCACCGCGATGGTCGGCAGCAGGGCCAGCAACCAAACGGCCTGAATCAGGAAGACGCGACCGGTGCGCCCGATCCCGACCAGAAGATTCGACAGCAGCAGGGTCACCACAAAGATTCCCCCGTACACGGCCAGGATGGCCAGGACTGGCGCTGCTGCAGACCATTGCGCCCCGTAGAGCACTCCGACGATTTCCGCCGACAACGCCACAGTCAGGGCGCTGACCGGAAGAGCCGCGAGTGCCACCATCCGCGTCCAGTGCAGCAAGGCCTCCTGCAATCGCTCCGGATCCCGGCGCAAGGCCGAGAATGCGGGCATGGCCACACTGTTGATCGTTCCGGCGAGAATCGACGTCGACCAGGATGCAACGCTGAAGGCCAGGGTGTAGATGCCCAACAGAGCGGGCCCCGCCAGGGCGGCGATAAAAGCAGCATCCGCATTCAGCAGCATGTAGTTGAGAAAGTTCGCGCCGGCGAGGGGAACGCCGAACTTGAGCACCCTGGCGGCTTGCGCGCTGTTCCAGCGCGGTGCATACCAAGGGCGGGTACCGGAAATCACCACCATACCCGCGACGACCACGCCGACGACTCGTGACCAGGCAAAGGCCAGGGCGCCGTCGCCGTGCAGGGCGAGAATGATCAGCACGGCGTTCGAGGGGATGAACGCGATGGCGGTCGCTGCGAAGAGGCGTCCCTGCCGGTAGTCCCGCACCAGGATGGCGGACGACACCGCGGTAAACGAACTGAGCAGAATGGGAATGGCAAGGATCTGAATGGCCGTCTGGGCTTCCGGAGCGCCCAGGGCTGCCGCGATCTGTCCGGAGGTAAAGAACATCGCTGTGGCCAGGGTGAAGGAACTAATCATCGACAAGGCCGTCACCACCGATGCGGCGTCGGCCAGTTCCACGTCACGCCTCGCGATGCAGGAAGACAGACCCAGTTCGCACAAGGCCGAGACGATGACGTACACGACCAAGGCGGCCGCGAAGATACCGAAGTCGTATGGTGAGACGATGCGCACCACGAAGATGGTGACGATCATGCCCGCCACCTTCGTCACGAGCGTGTTCACGAAACTCCAGCTGACCCCGTGTTTCAGGGGGCGTCGTTGCCTGTCGTCGGCTGCATCGTCAGCCACGTCGCCCCCTGAAATCTGCGCCAGCCCGGCTCAGCTGTGCGGCCGCTGGCATCCGCTGTGCCGGCACTCCGACCCAGGTCTCGTGGGGTGCAACGTCGACCAATACCGCTGCCCCCATACCGATCACAGCGGCTGCACCGATCAACGTTCCCTCTCGGATGCTCGCATTCATCCCGATGTAGGCGCCCCTGCCGACGTGCACGTCGCCGCCGACGGCGACGCCGGCGCACAGCGTCGCGAACGATCCCACGCGGTTTCCGTGCGTTAGCGTGACATTGGGCATGACCACGACGTGCTCGCCCAGTTGCACGTCGGTCGTGAGCACCACACCGCTTAGCAGAATGCTGCCCGCACCGACGTGGCAGGAATCGGGCACCCCGACCGCAGGATGGATGAGCGTGGTGTAACGATCGGGCGTCACTCCCAGGTCGGCCAGTCGTGCGACGAGGTCGGCGCGAGCCGCTCCGCTTCCGACGCAGACCAGCAGGTCGGCCGTGGGATGGTACGCCACCTGAGACAGGCCACCGACGATGAGAACGCCATCGAGTGCTGTGCCCGCGAGCTCTGCCTGGTCGTCGACAACGTAGACGACATGCGGATCGTCGTTTCCGCGCAACACGCTCAGAACTTCGCGGGCCAGTCCGCTGGCCCCGATGAGAAGCAGCTCACGCATACCAAATCGCGTTCATGCTGCGCTCCGCTTCTGAGCGGATGCCGCGACCACGAGCGTGTCCATCACCCGGTCCTGGTCGGCGAAGGTCAGGTCGTGATAGAGCGGAAGGATCAGGGTGTGATCGGTGAGATACTCGGTCACCGGCAGTGGGGCGTTTTGGTCGCGCCACGCGTCAAACGCCGGCTGCCGGTGCGCCGCCATGATGCCCCGGCGTGCCGAGACCTCAGCGACGGCCAGCGCCGCAAGAACCCCCTCCCGGTCCAGGGCAAAATCGGGCTGCACGTCGATCCAGAACGACTGGAAATTGCCCGTTCCCCAGGCAGGATCGTCGACCGCGCGAAGGCCCGGAATACCCGCGATGACGCCCGCGTACCGTTCGGCGAGTTCACGGCGGCGGCGCACGATCTCCGGAAGTCGTCCGAGCTGCACGATTCCGACGGCCGCCTGCAGGTCGGTCATCCGATAGTTATAACCGATCTCTGCATAGACTTCGGGCACCGCCAGCAGACGCCCCTGCCGGTCGTTCGCTGACACGCTCATCGCGTGTTCCCGTAACCGACGCGCGCGGGTCGCCCAATCCTCGTTGTTCGTGGTGAGCATTCCGCCCTCACCAGTGGTGAGGAGCTTGCGGGGGTGGAACGACCACGCTGCAATATCGGCGCCGGCGCCGACGGGACGGCCCCCGTAGGTGGATCCGGCACCGCACGCGGCGTCTTCGATGATCACGATATCGAGCCGATCGCACAGCTCTCGCACCGGGGCGAGATCAACCGGCACCCCGCCCTGATCGACAATGATGACGGCCCGGGTCTGGGTGGAGACCACCGCCGCCACGGTCTGTGCCGTCACGTTTCCGGTCGTCAGGTCGACGTCGGCGAAGACGGGCCGGGCACCGACATAGGTGGGGGCATTCGCGGTGGCGATGAAGGAGAAAGACGGAACGACCACCTCGTCGCCCACGCCGATGCCGGCGACGATGAGGGCCAGATGCAGGGCGCTGGTGCAGCTGGAAGTGGCCACGGCGAAGTCGACGTGCATCTGCTGTGCGAATTCCATTTCGAAGCGCGCCACGCGCGGGCCCTGGGCCACCCAGCCCGACTCGATGACCTCTGTCAGGGCGAGAACTTCCTCGGCGCCCAGCCAGGGCTTCATGACGTTGATTCGACTCATGAGTGCACCAGGGAACGGGTGGCGGCTATTTCTTCCCGCAGCGGCGTCCACCAGGCAACGAGCTCACGCAGCCCCTGCGCGAGATCCACTTCAGCTTCGAAGCCGAAGGCGGCGCGAGCAGCGGAGATGTCGGCCCAGCGCCGTGATACACCGTTGACCGCCCGATCCGGACCGTGTTCCACCGTCTGGTCCGAGCCCATGGTTAGGAGAAGCTGGCAAGCCAGCTCTAACAGACTCGTCTCCATTCCGCTGGCGATGTTGTAAACGCCTGCAGCTATTCCGCTGGTCGCAGCGAGCAAGTTTGCGCGGGCGATATCCGTGGTAAAGATGAAGTCCATGGTCTGGGCGCCATCCCCGAACACCAGCGGCGGGCGGCCGTCCTTGATCCGTTCCATCCACCGCACCAGCACTTCGGTGTACACCCCGTGCACGTCCATTCGCGGGCCGTACACGTTGAAATAGCGCAGACCTACGTAGTCCAGCCCGTACATGGCCTTGAAGCTGCGCAGCATGCCTTCGTTGAACGACTTCGCCGCGCCGTAGAAGGTGTCATTGTGCTGGTGGTGGTGCAGTTCCGGGGTCGGAAACTGATCGGCCAGACCGTATACGGACGCGCTGGACGCTGCGACGATTTTTTCCACGCCGCACGCCGCGGCGGCTTCCAATACATTGAACGTTCCGTCGACCAGTACTTCCAGCGCCAGCCGCGGCTCCTCGGCGCACTGGGTGATGCGAATGGCGGCTTCGTGAAAGACCAGGCGCTTTCCCTCCGTGACTTCCCGCACGAGTGCGCGGTCCCGCAGATCCCCTTCGATGAGCGTGACGCGGCCGGACGCGAGTGCGCCCGCAAGGTTCGCCGCTCGGCCGCGAACGAGGTTGTCGAGCACGTCAATATGCGCTACCTCGGTCAGTAGCAATTGGTCGACGATGGCTGAGCCGATGGTGCCTGCACCTCCGGTCACGAGCACATTCGCCCCGCTCAAATCAGTCATAGTGTTTCTCCAATCAGCTCGCGCTGGTCGTTGGCAATGAGTCCGGCAACATCCGGTCTGGCCAGACTGCGGCTCGCCGCCTCGAGCACCGCGAGTACCCGCAAGCCAGCCTCTCCGTCGGTAATGGCCGGCCTGTTTTCCCTGATGCAGGCCGCGAACTCGGTCACCATCGCCGCGAGTGCTTCGCGCTCTGGCAGCGCGGGAGACCAGGTGTCACCAAGCCGATACGAGACCGTCGAGGCCGATCGCTCCTCTTCGTGCAGCGCTTGCAGATTCAGATCGACGCCGCGGTCGTAAACGCTTATGCGCTGTTGCGGGTTCAGGTCGTCCCAGATCAGGGTGCGTCTTGTGCCGCCGATGATCATCTGGCGAATCTTCGTCGGGCTCAGCCAGTTCACGTGCACGTGCGCGATCGCACCGCCATGAAGGGGAAGAACCAGATAGCCGACACAGGATTTGCCGGCGCCGAGCGGATCGGCACCGTGAGCGGTCACCGATAGCGGATGAAGCCCTCCCGGCAGCACGAAGTCAATGATCGATAGATCGTGCGGGGCGAGGTCCCAGAACACGTCCACGTCGGGCTGGATCAGACCCAGGTTCACCCG
Organism: Cryobacterium sp. Hz9; assembly: GCF_004402825.1. Lineage (NCBI taxonomy): Bacteria > Bacillati > Actinomycetota > Actinomycetes > Micrococcales > Microbacteriaceae > Cryobacterium > Cryobacterium sp. Hz9. The sequence goes on along the minus strand of NZ_SOFC01000022.1, from coordinate 250,290 downwards.
GACTGAGTCGATGAACAGGATGTCACCGAGAGCCTTCTCGCGCACGAGTTCGCGCATTTTCAGCACCGCGGGCGTGTAGCAATAGGTATGATCGGCCATCAGGATCAGCCCCGCTTCGGCAGCGGCACGCACCATGTCTTCACCGCGGGAAGCGGTGTCAGCGAGCGGCTTTTCCACCATGACGTGCTTTCCCGCCGCGAGGGCAGCACAAGCGATCTCATGGTGTGTGGCAGCCGGCGTGGCAACCGCCACGGCATCGATATCGTCCGCAGCTAAAAGCTCATCGAGCGCCGTGACGACCCGGACTCCGCCATGTCGATCGGCGACGAGCTGGGCCCGGTGACGGTCTCGGTCGCAGATGGCGACCAGGTCCCAGTCCGGGCTGGCATCAAAATTTCGGGCCAGATTCGGCCCCCAGTAGCCGGCGCCGATCACAGCGATTCGTAGCTTTGCGATAATTACTGCCACCTTGTCGAGTTGTTTGCGGAAAAGTTGGACCAGCGGCCCGTCGTCATATGAGGAGACAACAACGTCAAGATAAAAGGTGTGGGTATCCGTCACGCACGCGCCGATAAAAGTCGAACTTTACTCAGTACTGAAACCTTGGCATACAGAATGTGCAACTGCTTGCCCCCGAACAGGGGTAAGTCAAAGATCACCGTGTCGTGCAAAGCTGAGGCGTTGTCAGTTTGCGCACACGGTCCGAACGCTTTCGGATCGGCCCCAACGGGGTTCACCGGGCTGCGCGGCCGCAGCGCCAGGGAGGCAGCCATGTTCAACCGTCGCGTTGTGATCGTCGGTGGGGGAATCATCGGCCTGGCCGTCGCGGAACGGCTGACCAGACTCGGAGCCCACGTGACTCTTCTGGAAAAGGAGGCACGCTGGGCGGCGCATCAAACCGGGCACAATTCCGGCGTCGTGCACGCCGGCCCGTACTACACGCCAGGCTCGTTGAAGGCGCGCATGTGCCAGGCCGGAAACAGGTCAATGCTGCAGTTCGCCTCGGACAACGGCATCGCCCACCGCCGAAGCGGAAAGCTCATCGTCGCGGTCACCGATCACGACCTGCCCCGGCTGCACGCCCTGCACCAGCGGGCGCTCGCCAACGGCGCTACGGCCCGCCTGATCACTGCGGCAGAAGCCCGGGACTACGAGCCCCATGTTCGCGCCGTCGCCGCCCTGCGGGTAGAAGACACCGGCATCATCGACTACGTCGCCGTGACGAATGTTTTGGCCAGGTTGGCGCAAAATAACGGTGCCGATCTGCTGCTGAACACCCGGGTCACGGCGATCACGGTCACCGGTCGGAACGTCACGGTGGAGCATTCCTCCGGAACCGTGGCGGCCGACCTGCTGATCAATTGCGCCGGACTGCACAGCGATCGCATCGCGTTGCTGGCCGGACTGACGCCGACGGTGCGGATCATTCCGTTCCGCGGCGAATACTACGAGCTGCGCGCCCACCGGGGTCACCTGGTGAACGGGCTGATCTACCCGGTTCCCGATCCCACCCTGCCTTTTCTGGGCGTTCATCTCACCCGAATGATCGACGACTCCGTGCACGCGGGGCCCAACGCCGTGCTGGCCCTGGCTCGTGAGGGCTATACCTGGGGCCAAATGAATCTGCGCGACACCCTCAACGCGATCACCTATCCGGGTTTTCTGAACCTGGCACGCCGCAACGTTCTCACTGGGGCGCAGGAAATCGCCCGATCATTCTCGAAGCAGTTGTTTGCCGCCAGCCTAAGCCGTCTGGTACCCGAGATCACGCGTGACGACATCGTTCGGGCCGGTTCCGGCGTTCGGGCGCAGGCAATCAGGCCGGACGGCTCACTCGCCGACGACTTCATCATTCAGCAGGGGTCGCGCCAGATCCACGTGCTCAATGCGCCGTCTCCGGCCGCCACCAGCGCCCTCGAAATCGCCCGGCACATCGCGACCACGGCTGCGACCGCGCTCACGCTGCATAGCAGCTGAGACCTGTGCAGCCACTCACCACCTGCCGTTCGGATGGATGCCCGCGTCAGGCCAGCAGGGACTGCTCGGCGGCTTTGACCACGTTGGACAGCAGCATGGCACGGGTCATCGGGCCGACACCGCGCGGGTTCGGGGAGAGGTGCCCGGCGACCACGGCGACGTCGGGGTGCACGTCGCCGATCAGGCGACCCTTGCCGGTGATCTCGTCGTGCACGCGGGTGATTCCCACATCGAGCACGGCGGCGCCCGGCTTGATCCAGTCGGCCTGAACCAGGTGCGGCACGCCTACGGCGGCCACCACGATGTCGGCGCGGCGCACCTCACCGGCGAGGTCGACCGTGCGCGAATGGGTCAGGGTGACCGTCGCGTCGAGGCCCTTGCGAGTGAACAACAGCCCGAGCGGACGCCCGACGGTGAGGCCACGGCCGACGACGACGACGTTCTTACCCACGATCGGCACGTCGTAGCGGCGGAGCAACTCAACGATTCCGGCCGGGGTGCAGGGCAGCGGTGAGCGCAGTTCTCCCTCGATGCCGAGCACGAGACGCCCCAGGTTGGTCGGGTGCAGCCCGTCGGCGTCTTTTGACGGGTCGATGAGCTCGAGCATGGCGTTTTCGTTGTGGCCGACCGGCAGCGGGAGTTGAATGATGTAGCCGGTTACCTCACGGCTGTTGTTGAGGTCGTTGATGGCCGAGCGCACGTCGGCACTTGTCGCCGAACCGGGCAGGTCGATGCGCAGCGATTCGATGCCGACCTCGGCGCAATCGCGGTGCTTGCCCGCGACGTACGTCTCGGATCCCGGGTCATTGCCCACCAGCAGCGTGGCCAGGCCCGGCACCACGCCGTTCGCGCGCAGGGCAGCGATACGGCCCCGCAACTCGGCCTTGATGTCGGACGCGGTTTTAACCCCGTCGAGTGTGATTGCCGTCATCATGGTTCCCTACTGTCGTCGTTCGCATCAGTGAAGTCTCGTGCACTGCTGCTGTCATGCAGCGCCGGTGTCATGAAGTGCCGGTGTCATGAAGTGCGCGGCCGGCGTGGATCGGACCGGTTACGCACCGGCAACCGAGAGACACGGATGCCGCTGGCCAGCCGGCCGGCGGCATCCGCTTTCGAAGCGATTGCCGTACTGGAGAGAAGGAGTTACTGCTGCAGGCCGGGATACAACGGGAAGGCCTGGGTGAGCGCGCCGACGCGGGCGCGGAGGGCGGCAGTGTCGGCGCCGGGCTTGAGAGCCTCGGCGATAACGTCAGCGACCTCGGTGAATTCCACGTCGCCGAACCCGCGGGTGGCCAGGGCTGGCGTGCCGATACGAAGGCCGGAGGTGATCATCGGCGGGCGCGGGTCGAACGGAACGGAGTTGCGGTTCACGGTGATGCCGACTTCGTGCAGGGCATCTTCGGCCTGTTGGCCGTTGATCTCGGAGTGGCGCAGGTCGGCGAGCACGAGGTGCACATCGGTGCCGCCGGTGAGCACGTCAATGCCGTGCGCGCGTGAGTCGTCGGCGGTGAGGCGATCAGCGAGGATGCTGGCACCACGCAGGGTGCGTTCCTGGCGTTCCTTGAACTCGGGCTCGGCGGCGAGCTTGAACGCGGTGGCCTTGGCGGCGATCACGTGCATGAGTGGCCCGCCCTGTTGGCCGGGGAACACGTTGGAGTTGAGCTTCTTGGCCAGGGCCATGTCGCGCGACAGAATGATGCCCGAGCGCGGGCCGGCCAGGGTCTTGTGCACGGTGCTCGACACGACGTCGGCATAGGGCACGGGCGAGGGATGCAGGCCGGCGGCGACGAGACCGGCGAAATGGGCCATGTCGACCCAGAGCAGCGCGCCGACCTCGTCGGCGATGGCGCGGAAAGCTTCGAAGTCGAGGTGACGCGGGTACGCCGACCAGCCGGCGATGATGACCTTCGGCTTGCTCTCGAGCGCCTTGTCGCGCACGACGTTCATGTCGACGCGGAAGGTTTCCGGGTCGACACCGTAGGCGACCGGGTTGTACAGCTTGCCCGAGAAGTTCAGTTTCATGCCGTGGGTGAGGTGGCCGCCGTGGGCCAGCTCGAGGCCGAGGATGGTGTCGCCGGGCGTGGCGATGGCGGAGAGGACGGCAGCGTTGGCGGTGGCACCGGAATGCGGCTGCACATTTGCGTAGGCGGCACCGAACAGGCTCTTGGCACGGTCGATGGCAAGCTGCTCGGCGACGTCGACGTACTCGCAGCCGCCGTAGTAGCGGCGCCCGGGGTAGCCCTCGGCGTACTTGTTGGTGAGCACTGAGCCCTGCGACTGCAGCACGGCGCGCGGAACGAAGTTCTCGCTCGCGATCATCTCGAGGTAGTCGCGCTGGCGGCCGAGCTCCTGCTCGAGCACGGCGGCGATCTCGGGGTCGACGACCGAGAGTGGTTCGTTGAAGGTCGACTTCAAAGCGGTAGCGGAATCAGGCACGGAGTTCTCCTTATATATGGATGTTGCGGCCCAGGCGTGCGGCCACTAACCGTGTCAGTCGCTCCCCGATGGTGACCCATCTTCGTGCTACGCCAGTTGCGACTCACTTAGCATATCAGCGGATGCCGGTGCCTGCGCCGAATTGCGGGCGACAACGGTCCGCGCCGCGCGAACGGATCGACCGTCTCGTGCGGGAATAGCCGCGGGCGGCCTGCCGTTGACATCAAGGTACATGCAGACGTATTGAAGTTGTGGAGGCTGGTATGCAGTTCGGAATCTTCACGGTCGGAGACAGGACCACGGATCCCACCACGGGCGGGACACCGACCGAAAACAACCGCATCAAGGCCATGGTCGCGATCGCACAGAAGGTCGAGGAGGTGGGCCTCGACGTTTTCGCCACCGGTGAGCACCACAACCCGCCGTTCGTTCCGTCGTCGCCGACCACCATGCTCGGTTACATCGCTGCGCAGACCTCCCGGATCATTCTCTCCACAGCCACGACGCTGATCACAACGAGTGACCCGGTGAAAATCGCCGAGGACTTCGCGATGCTGCAGCACCTCGCCGACGGCCGGGTGGACCTCACGCTCGGTCGCGGCAACACCGGTCCGGTCTATCCGTGGTTCGGCCAGGATATTCGCGAGGGCATCCCGCTCGCACTGGAGAACTACGCCCTGCTTCGCCGGCTCTGGCGCGAGGAATTCGTCGACTGGGAAGGCCGGTTCCGCGCTCCGCTGCAGGGTTTCCAGTCCACCCCTCGGCCGCTCGACGGCGTGCCGCCATTCGTCTGGCACGGAAGCATCCGCAGTCCCGAAATCGCCGAACAGGCCGCCTACTACGGTGATGGATTCTTCTCGAACCACATCTTCTGGCCCGCCTCACACACCGCGAAGATGGTGCAGTTCTACCGACAGCGTTTCGAGGACCACGGCCACGGCACCGCCGCGCAGGCCATCGTCGGACTCGGCGGCCAGGTGTTCATGAGCAAGAACTCCCAGGATGCCAAGCGCGACTTCCGCCCCTACTTCGATAACGCGCCGGTCTACGGCAATGGACCGAGTATGGAGGACTTCACCTCGCAGACCCCGCTCACCGTGGGTAGCCCGCAGGAAGTCATCGACCGTACCCTCGGATTCCGGGACTACGTCGGCGACTATCAGCGCCAGCTCTGGCTGATGGACCACGCCGGCCTTCCGCTGAAGACCGTGCTCGAGCAACTCGACATTCTGGGCGAACAGGTCGTGCCCGTACTCCGCCGCGAGTTCGCGAAGAACCGCCCGGCCGACGTGCCAGAGGCCCCGACCCACCAGTCCTTGGTGATCGCCGCCGGCGGCTCGCCAGTAGGGCCCGCGGCACTCGTTGAGGGAGCGGGCACTCCTAGGTAGGGGTGCCGTCATCCCTGATGCGTGCCGCGGGCGATGCCGTCGGTCAGCGGTCGGCCCGGTGCTCCTGAAGTTCGTCCACGATGAGCAGGTCGGGGCGCAAATGCGCGGTATCGTAGGCGGCCCGGCCCACGAGGTGCGCGGCCATCGGCGCGGTCAGAGCCTGAAAGACGACGATCGCGACAACGAGGGTCACGGTGCGGACCGAGAAATTGTTGATCGCAACATCCGCTGTCACGGCCATGAGACCGAAAACCTGCGGCTTGGTCGCGGCGTGCAGGCGCGACAACACGTCAGGAAAGCGGATGAGCCCAATTCCGGCGGCGAGGCACATGGTGGCACTGGCGAGCACGAGAATCGCCGTGAGCACGTCGTGCATAGTGGCGTTCATGCGTTGTCCCGGGTGGGCAGAAAGCGGGCGACGCTGAGCGATCCGAGCACCGCGAACAGGGCCAGTACGAGCAGCACGGGCAGGGTGTCGGTGTGCCGGTTCAGGGCCATCTCGGCGCCAAGGGCACAGACGACCGTGGCGACGAGCACGTCCGAGGCGATGACCCGGTCGAGCACGCTCGGTCCGACGACGATGCGGTACACCGCGAGCAACGCCCCGACCCCGAACATGAACCCGGCGACCACGGCCACAACCTGCAACATCATGACGTTCCCTTTCCATTCATTCGCTTGGCGCGGCGGGCAGCGCGGCGGTTCTCCGGCCGTACCCCGCGCATCCGCTCGACTTCTTCGCGCGAACCGAACCCACGCACGATGCGCCGCTCGGTGTTCTGCACGCGTCGTCGGAAGCTCTCGATATCACCGGCGCTGTGCATATTGAGTACGTGCAGGTACAGAATCGACGATTCCCGGTCGATATCCACCACGATCGAGCCGGGCACGATCGACGTGGCCACGGCGGTCCAGGTGAGAATGAGGTCGCTGCGGGTGTGCAGGCGAATCGCCAGAATTGCGTTGCTCGTGACCAGCCTCGGCTTGACCGCCAGCCAGGCCACGTCGATCGACGCCCACACAATGTCAACGACCAGCCGCACGAAGAACACCACGGTGCGCAGCGGATGCACCCGCCCGCTCAACTGCACCGGCACCAGATAAAACCCCACGGTCACCACCATGCCCACGACGAAGCCGGTGAGCAGGTTCAGCCAGGAAAAATCACCCCACAGCAGCATCCACAGCACGATCAGCGCAATCAGCGGTGGGATCTGGTTGCCGACGGCTGCGAGGCGCTCGCGTGGCGTGGTCATCGGGCGCCCCCCTCGAAGTTCGTGCCCTTGTTGCTGTTTTCGATCGCTCCGGTACCGTTCGGGAACACGGCGTCGATGTAGGTCGATGGCGAGCTGATGTTGCCCGCGGCGCGGGTGGTCAGGTCGAAGATCGGTCCGGCGAAAACGGTCAGGCATAGGGTGAACACGAGCATGGAGGTCGTCGCGCCGACCATCAGCGGTGAAATCGTCTTCTTGAGTACGAGCCCAACGTCTTGCGGGTCTTCCACGAGCGAGGCCGACATCGACGAGGTGTAATCCTTGACCTCTTGCCTGGGCCGCCAGAACGCCATGCTCCACACCCGGGCGAAAGCGTACAGGGTGAGGAGCGAGGTGAGCGCGCCGACCCCGATCAGCACGTAGATGATCGGGTCGCCAACGATCGCGCCGGCCTGAAAGAGTGCGATCTTGCCGAGAAAACCGGAGAACGGCGGGATTCCCCCTAGGTTGAGGGCACCTAGAAAGAACAGAATGGCCACGAGCGGTGACGATTTGAGCAACCCTCCGAGGCGCGACAGCGATGTGGTACCACCGACGCGGTCGATCAGCCCCGCAACGAGAAACAGGGTCGTCTGCACAACGATGTGGTGCACGACGTAGAAGACGGTCGCGGCGATGGCGAGTGGAGTTCCGATCGCAATGCCGAACAGCATGTACCCGACATGACTGACCAGGGTGAAGGAGAGCAGCCGTTTAATGTCGGCCTGGGCGAGCGCTCCCAAAATGCCCACGAGCAGGGTCAGCGCCGCAACGATCATGAGCGGCATCGAGAACGGATTGTCGGGAAAGAACAGGGTCTGGGTGCGCAGAATCGCGTAGACACCGACCTTGGTGAGCAGCCCGGCGAACACCGCGGTGACCGGTGCGGGCGCGGTCGGATAGGAGTCCGGTAACCAGAACGACATTGGGAACACGGCCGCTTTCACCCCGAAGGCGGTCAGCAGCAACAGCCCGAGAATCAACTGGATGTCAGCGGGCAGATCGGGCATCCGCTCGGCGATCAAGGCCAGGGTCACCGTGCCGGTGGCGCCGTAGATGAGGGCGATTGCGCTGAGGAACAGCAACGACGACACCAGGCTCACGACGATATAGGTGATGCCCACTTGAATGCGGGCGCCGGTGCCGCCAAGGGTGAGCAGCACATAGCTCGCCGAGAGCAGCATCTCGAAGCCGACATACATCGAGAACAGGTCACCCGCGACGAAGGCATTGAAGAGTCCGGCGGCCAGCACGAGATAGGTCGGGTGAAAGATCGACACCGGCGTTTCGGTGTCGCCGTCGACGATGCCCTGGCCGACCGCGAACAGCAGCACTCCGAGCAGCATGAGCGCCGAGATGAGCAGCATGATCGCCGATAGCCGGTCGACGACGAGCACGATTCCCCACGGGGCCTGCCAGCCGCCGACCTGCACCACGGCGGGCCCAGTCCGGTCGACGAGCACCAGCAATGCCGCGCTCATCACGGTCGCCGCGGTGAGGCTCACCACGCTCACCAGCACCTGCAGGCGACGGCGCAGACCGAGCATCAGGGCGACCGCCGCACCGAGCAGCGGCAGGCACACGATGAGGGGAACCAGGGCGGTCATCGCGCGTCCCCCTCGGCTGACGCGGATGGGCCGGAGCGGCCGGAGCGGCCGGCAGCATGCTTTGAGTGCGTGCCGGTGGGAGTCGTGCTGTCTTCGTCACTCGTGGCGCCGTCACCCCGCTCGAACTCGTCGAGGGATTGCGCGATCGCGTCGTCATCGTCGGACGAGGAGAGGAAGGTGACGTCGGCCTCGCCGGCGCTCTCGGTGGCGTGCTCGTCGGTGAGAGTGTCGCCCTCGTCGCCGAGTTGGGCGAGCCACCACGACCGATAGATGAGCGCGAGCAGCAGCGCGGTGATGCCGAAATTGATCACGATCGCGGTGAGCATGAGTACCTGCGGGATCGGGTCGACCATGTCTTCGACGCTCGTACCGGTGACAATCGGTGAGCTGCCGGGGCGGCCGCTCATGATGAAGATGAGCAGGTTGGTGGCGTTGCCGACCAGCAGAAGTCCGATCAGCACCCGGGTGAGGCTGCGTTCGAGCATCACGTAGACGCCGGCCGCGTACATGACGGCCATCAGGATGACGAGGGTGAGGGAGGCACTCATCGGTCGACCTCTTCGGGAGTTAACGTGGATGCGCCCTCGGGCGCGGGGCCTGGTCGTTGGCCGATCTCGTCGGCCTCACTCTGCCGGTCAATTTCGCTGCCGAGGCTGCGCAGTATGTCGTAGGTCAGGCCGATGACGACGAGGTAGACGCCGACATCGAAGATGGTCGAGGTGCCAAACGATAGGTTGCCGAGCACGGGAACCGTCGCCGTGAAGTACGCCGATTGGAGCGGAATCCCGTCGAAGAAGAGTGAGATGACGCTCATACCCACGGCGAGAATCACGCCGAGTCCGAGAATCTTGCCCGGGTCGATCGGGGCCGCTTCGCCGAGTTCGTAGCGTCCGCCGGCCAGATAGCGGGCCACGAGGGCCAGACCGGCGAGGAGTCCACCGGCGAAACCGCCGCCGGGTAGGTTGTGGCCGGCGAAGAGCAGGTAGATCGACACGATCATGGCGGGGTGAAAGAGCAACCGCACGAGCACTTCGATGAGAATCGACCGGCTGCGCGGAGCGTTCTTGCGCCCGGCCAGGAGGAACGCCTGCCGGGTGACGGCGTGGCCATCGCTGGAGAGTTCAGGGTCGGCGACGACGCGGCGACGGTTGGCTGCCGAGCGCAGGCTGCGGGATTCCTTCAGCCGCGGCACGACCGCATTGCGACCCGAGACGAAGAGCAGGCTCGCGACGCCGGTGGCCACGACGATGAGCACGGATACCTCGCCCATGGTGTCCCAGGCGCGAATATCTACGAGCATTACGTTGACGATGTTGTCGCCGTGACCGTCTTCGACCGCCAATCGGGGCAGGGCGCCGGCAATGCTCTCGAACTGGCGGGCGCCAAGCGCGATGAAGCCGATGGTTCCCATGACCAGGCCCACGAGGCTGCCGATCAGCAGGCGTCGCTTGGGGCGCACCGGTTTGTTGTGGTGGGTGATGTTCGCGGGCAGGCGGCGCAGCACGAGCACGAAGATCACGAGAGTGATCGATTCGACCAGCGCCTGGGTGAGGGCGAGGTCGGGCGCGCCGTGAAAAGCGAACAGGGCGACGAGGCCGTAACCGGTGACACCGGCGAGGATGACCGCGGTCATCCGCTGTCCAACGCGCGCCGCCATGACCGCGCAGATGGCCATGATCAGTGCGATAAGCACCTGGCCGGGGTAGTCCCACAACACGATTGTGTCGGGCCAGGTGCGGTTGACGAAGGCTGCGAAGCCGAGGACGAGCACGAAGACGGTGAAGATGGTGCCGAGGTACTGCGGTAGCCCGCCACGCTGGGCGAAGTGGGTGACCCGTGCTGCGAGGCGGTCGACGCCGCGAATGGCCTTGCCGTAGCCGCGGCCGGCGTCGATGTAGTCGGGCACCTTGGCCTGCAGCCGCGAGACCCGCCGTCGGGAGCGGAACAGGAGGGCGCCCAGCAACAGCACGACCACGCTGAGGTAGAAGGCCGGCTCCAGCCCGTGCCAGAGCGCCAGGTGATACGGCGCTTCGGTGCGACTGCCGACGCCCGGCACGGTATCGGCGTAAGGCGCGAGCAGCGGGTCGAGCACGGAGGCGAACAGTCCGAGGCCGATGGTCAGGGCGGTGAGCACACCGGGGGCGAACAATGTGTCCCACGCGCTCGCGTGCAGAACGGTGCCCGGCTGTTTCTTGCGCGTTCCGAATGCACCCCAAAAAAAACGGATGCTATACGCCACCGTGAGTACGGATCCCACGGCCGTGCCGATGAGCGCCGCGTAGCCCCAGCCGGATCCCCCGACGCCGGCGTCGAGCAGTGAGGTGAACACGGCCTCCTTGGCGACGAAACCCAACAGCGGCGGCAGGCCCGCCATCGACGCGACCGCCACGAGCGCGATGACGGCGAGCGCCGGGGCGCTTCGACCGACGCCGCTGAGCTTGCGCCAGTCGCGGGTGCCTGCCCGATGGTCGATGACCCCGACGACGAGGAACAGCGTGGCCTTGTAGAGGGCGTGGGCGAGCAGCAGGGCGGCGCCGGCGAGCGCGGTGTCGCGGGTGTTGAACCCGATCGCGATCATGAGAAAGCCGAGTTGGCTGACCGTGCCGTAGGCCAGCAGTAACTTGAGGTCATACTGGCGCAAGGCACGCCAGGCTCCGACAATCATGGTCCAGACGCCGAGGGTCACCAGCACCGGCAGCCAACCGTCGCTGTCGGCATAACCGGGGGCAAGACGGGCGACGATATAGATGCCGGCCTTGACCATCGCGGCGGCGTGCAGATACGCGCTGACCGGAGTCGGAGCAGCCATCGCGGCGGGCAGCCAGAAGTGGAACGGCACGAGCGCCGATTTTGACAGCGCTCCGACCAGGATGAGCAGAACAGCCCAGGTGCCCATCGCGTCCGTGACCGGGTTGGCGACGATGTAGGAGAGGCTTGTCGTGCCGGCTGCGACCGAGATCATCACGACGCCCACGAGCATGACCAGGCCGCCGAATGTCGTCACGATCAGGGCCTGCAGGGCAGCGCCACGGCTCTCGCGTTTCTGCGTATAGTGCCCGATCAGCAGGTAGGAGAGCACGCTCGTGATCTCCCAGAACATGAACATGATCACGAGATCGTCGGCCGTGACCAGGCCGTACATGGTTCCGGCGAAGGCGAGCAGCAGGGCCGCAAAACGGCCGAGGCTGGGCTCATCGGCACTGAAATAGCGGGCGCAGTACACCAGCACGAGGGCGCCTATGCCGGTGACGACGAGGGCGAGCAGCCAGGCCAGCGTGTCGACCCGAAAAGAGAGGCTGATGCCGAGCTGGGGTATCCACGGGAGCGTCTGGGTCACAGCCCCACCCGCGGTGACCGTGGCAGTTTGCGTGAGCGTGAAGGCGAAGGCACCGGCCGGCAGCAGGGCGATCAGGTAGAAGACGCGGGTGCCGAGGCGGCGGGTGAGCCACGGTGTGAGCACGGACAGCGCGATGAACGCGAGGAGGAATGCAACCATGCGTCCTCCAGGCTTGTCAGGTCGGGGTGTCAAGGTCTAGTCTACCCGCCGACGGGCGGCCCCCGACCGTAGTTCCGGCGGTCGGTCCCGCTCGTGGGGGCGTGTCTCGTTGGTTTGATCGGCTCACGGCGCCTCCTCACTTAGGCGTACGAACAGGGCCGCGGAGTAGGGTTGCGCTACCCCCGGCCAACGCCGCGAGCCGCCAGAAGCGCGCTCGCGCGCAGTTTCCGGCCACTTCCCGCGTCACTTTCGAGCCGGCTTCGGCGTCGCGTCGTTTATTTGCGTCGTACCGCCATTCGTAACCGAGAAGCTGTTCCGGAGCGACCGGCCAGCGAAATCGAGTACCGTTTTGAGCCCCACCCACGGCCAGCAGCCCTCCCCCACGCCCCCACTGGGTAACGCGATGCACGGTCACCACGACCACGTGAACCCACGAGGAGGGACTCCGCTCGAGCACATTGAAGACGCGCTGAGCGTGCACGAGGACGATGCCCTGCATAAGGGCCTCAAGTCCCGCCACGTCCAGATGATCGCGATCGGCGGCGCAATCGGCACCGGGTTGTTCCTCGGTGCCGGAGCACGCCTCGCCAGCGCCGGTCCCGCCCTGGTGTTCGTCTATGCGATCTGCGGTTTCTTTGCCTTTCTCATTCTGCGGGCGCTCGGCGAACTGGTGCTGCACCGCCCGAGCTCCGGCTCCTTCGTGTCGTACGCGCGCGAGTTCTTCGGCGAGAAGACGGCGTTCGTGACCGGCTGGCTGTACTGGCTCAACTGGGCGATGACGGCGATCGTCGACGTGACCGCCGTTGCCCTCTACATGAACTTCTTCGCCACCTACTGGGCGCCGTTCGGCTCGATACCGCAGTGGTTGTACGCCCTCGCCGCGCTGGGCCTGGTGATGTTCCTCAACCTGCTCTCGGTCAAGGTGTTCGGGGAGATGGAATTCTGGTTCGCGCTGATCAAGGTGCTCGCGATCGTGGCATTCCTGGTCGTCGGCACCTGGATGGTGATCTTCGGCACGCCACTGGACGGGGCCACCACCGGGTTTGCGCTGATCGGTGCAAACGGAGGCTGGCTGCCGAACGGGCTGATCGCATCCGTTCTCGTGGTGCAGGGCGTCGTGTTCGCGTACGCCTCCATCGAGCTCGTCGGCACGACCGCCGGCGAGACGAAGAACCCCGAAAAGGTCATGCCGAAGGCGATCAATACGGTCATCATTCGCATCGCGGTTTTCTACGTCGGATCGATTCTGCTGCTCTCGCTGTTGTTGCCGTACACGGCATACACGGCCGGCGAAAGCCCCTTCGTCACCTTTTTCGGCACGATCGGGGTGGACGGGGTCGACGTGATCATGAACCTCGTCGTGCTCACTGCGGCGTTGTCCTCGCTGAACGCCGGCCTCTATTCCACCGGACGCATCCTTCGTTCCATGTCGCTTGCCGGTTCGGCACCGCGCTTTGCGGGCAAGATCAGCCGCAACGGGGTGCCGTTCGGCGGCATTCTACTGACGGGGGCCGTGACGCTGCTCGGCGTCGGGCTCAACGCCATCGTGCCCGACGAGGCTTTTGAGATCGTGCTCAACATGGCTGCGATCGGCATCGTGAGCGCCTGGAGCATGATCGTGCTGTGCCAGCTGCGGTTGCAGGCCTGGGCCAAGCGCGGCATCGTGATGCGCCCGGTGTTCCGCATGCCGTGGGCGCCATACTCGGGCTACCTCACCCTGGTCTTCCTCGTCGGTGTGCTCGTGCTGATGGCATTCGACTGGCCCGTCGGCACGCTGACGATCAGCTCGCTCGTGCTGATCGTTCCCGGGCTGATGATCGGCTGGTACGCCTGCCGCGGCCGCATCCTTGAGATCGCGGCGGCCCGAGATGGCTTCACCGGCCACCTGCCGGTCGTAGCCAACCGTCCGCTCTCCGACCGCCCCCGCCGCTAGCTCGCCCGCCCGCCCGCGTTTACCGAGCGGAGCCGGTCAGGAGCGAGCGCGACGGCGGGGCATGCGGTCGGTGACGATCACGAGCAGCAGCGCCACGACCAGCACCCCGACATAGACGATCGGCACCATCTCGAGGCCGACGGACTCGATCAGTACCGCGCCAAGCAGGGCGCCCCCGCCGATTCCGGCGTTGAATGCGGTCGTGTAGAAGGCACTCGCGGTGTCGCGGATGCGCGGCGACGCTGCGTGCAGCATCCGTGTCTGCAGGAGCGGGGGGAGCATGCCAAATGCCATCCCCCACAACACGAACGCGGCGATCGCCAGGGGCAGCGTGGCCGTGAACACCGCGAGGAGCGTCACGCTGACACCGCTCACGGCCAGACCCAGAATCAAGCCCAGGCTCGGGCGCGGGCCAAAAATCGTGCCGACCAGCAGTAGTCCGACCGCGCCGGCCACGCCATAGGCGAAGAGCAGCGGTGCCACCAGGCTCAGGTCGACACCGAGCCCATCGAGCAGGAACGGCGCAATATAGGTGTAAAAACTGTAGTGGCCGATCATGGTGATGCCGGTGATGAGACAGATCAGCGCCACGGCTGGTACCGTCGCGTCACGCGGCTGCCGGATTTTCGGTGCGGATTTGGTCGCGGAAGCCGATGCCGGGGCTCCGGTGGAGTACCGCGCTACCGGGGGGAGAAACTTCCAGACCAAGACCGCGCCGACGAGCATCAGGCCGGCGAGTACGACGAACGAGAGGCGCCAGCCGAGCAGGTGCCCGCCCGCGGTACCGAGCGGCACGCCGAGGACGAAGGCGAGGGTGCCTCCCGCGACCGTGATGGAGACCGCGCGACCGATCTGGGCTTTCGGCACGAGGTGGCCGGCGTAGGCGCCGACAACCGACCAGAACAGGCCGTGCGCGACGCCGCCGAGCACCCGGGCGGCGACGACGAACTCATAGGTCGGAGCGACAGCGGTGAGGATGTTGCTCACCGCGAAGATGACGAGCACGACGATGATCAGGCCGTGCCGCGGAAAGCGGCGGGTCCAGATGGCCACGGGCGCGCTCGTGAGTACGACCGTGAAGGCGAACCAGGAGACGAGCAGCCCAATCTGCGACTGGGCGACGTTGAGGCTGCGGCTCATCTCGGGAAGCAGGCCGGTCGGCAGCATTTCGCTGGTGACCGAGAGAAAAACGGCGGCGGACAGGGTGATCAGCCCGACCCAGGGGAACGGAGGAACGGCCCGGGTGGAGCGCGTCGAGGAGACGACGGGAATAGACCCGGTGGGCAAGAAGATATTGGCGGTGTTGGTCATGGCTGCACTCACGCTGAGAGTCGAGGTCGACCGGTGGGATCATTCACACCGAGGTCGAAGCCACTCGACTGCGCGCCGACGTGCGCGCCCGGGGCCGACTTGTTCAGTGCGACCAAGGGGTAGTCTACCCAAACCAGGTACCGCGGCAAGGTGTTGGCCGCTGCATCCGCACTCGCGCCGGGTATTCTGAGCCAATGACTTCTTCGACCCCGCACCATTGGGTAATCACGCTGGTCTGTGCCGACCAGCCCGGAATCGTGCACGCGGTCAGTGGCGCCATCGTGCAGGCGCGGGGCAACATCTCGGAGAGTCAGCAATTCTCCAGTGATGACACCGGGCGTTTCTTCATGCGGCTGCAGGTGCAGTCGCCGGCGACCCGGCCCGAGCTGGAGACAGCGCTCGCGCCCGTGATCGAACGCTATGCGATGGCGTCGATCATCGATGTCGTCGGGCGTCCGCTGCGCACGCTCGTGCTCGCGTCGTCGGCCGGTCACTGCGTGAACGACCTGCTGTTTCGTCAGCGTGGCGGGCAGTTGCCGGTCGAGATTCCACTCGTGCTCAGCAATCACGGCACACTGCGCGACCTGGTCGGGTTTTACGGCGTTCCGTTCGAGTCGTTGCCGATCACGGATGCCGCCAGCAAGGCCGCTTTCGAGGCCCGCGTCATCGAAGCTGTCGACGAGCTCGATATCGAACTCGTCGTGCTCGCCCGCTATATGCAGATTCTCACGCCCGAACTGTGCGCTCGGCTCAACGGTCGGGCGATCAACATTCACCACTCGTTCCTGCCGGGGTTCAAGGGTGCCAATCCGTACCGCCAGGCGCACGCCCGCGGCGTGAAGCTGATCGGGGCGACGGCGCACTTCGTGACCGGCGATCTCGATGAGGGGCCGATCATCGAGCAGAACGTGGTGCGGGTCGATCATTCGCGCACCCCGACGGAGCTCGTCTCGATCGGGCAGGACGAAGAGAGCCGCACGCTCACCCAGGCGGTCAAGTGGTTCGCCGAGAACCGGGTGCTGCTCGACGGGGCCCGTACCATCATCTTCAAGTAGCGGTCCTGATTTGCGGACCACCTCGTGGTCCAGGGCCCCTGACCTATCGTGGGCCCGCTCCGAGCCCGAACCGCGGGGGCGGGACGCATCGCTAGAATTGACGGGTGACAGACACGCGCGCCCTGCCGAAGATCGGCCCCAACGACATGCTCCGGTTCGTGCTCGAACTCTTCGCCTTCGTCAGCCTCGGGATCTGGGGCTTCGTCGCCTGGCCGCTCCCCTGGCCCGGCGTGCTCCTCGGCCTCGCCACCCCAGCTTTTGCCATCCTGGTCTGGGCACTGTTCCGATCGCCAAAGGCAGTGTTCCGCATCGATCCCTTTGGCAAGGCCTTCATCGAAATCGCCATCTTCGGCTCGGCCGCCATCGCCTGGTGGGACCTCGGTTTTCCCGTTATCACCGTGATCTTCGCCGTCGTCGCCACGGTGAGCGGAATCATCTCGGGGCGCACCGAGCTTCGTTGAATGGTGCCCGGGTCGAGCAATGCCCGGGTGACGCCGTCAATCGGGCATTGCTTGCTCTCTCCTCTTGTTACGCCACTGTGCCAAGCCATTCCACCGCGGAAGCGATATCCGTTTCGGTGATGCCGTGGCCACCGGGGCGCAGCCCCTGCTGCACCTGCGCGCCGCGCTGTTCGAGCACGGTGATGAGCCTCTGCACGCTCGGCAACGGCGCCATCGGGTCACTTGTACCGTTCCGGAGCAGCACGGCGGAGCCTGCCAGTTCGCTCTTCGCGACCCGCGCGTCAATCGCATTGGATCCTGCATCCGCGGCAGTCCGGTCGAGCGGATGCATCCCGGAGAACGCGATCACCCGCGCCAGCACCTGGGGGTGTAGCAGCGCCGTGGCGAGGGCGATATTGGCACCGTTCGAGAATCCGACGGCGACCAGCCGGCGATCGCCCAGCTCGTAGTGGCTCCGTGCCCAGATGAGGAATGTGGCGAGGTCATCGGCTCGTCGGGCCACGTCGTCGGTGTCGAAGACGCCCTCCGACCGGCGACGGAACCAGCGGTTCATACCGTTCTCCTGCACCCGACCGCGCGGGGCAAGCACGGCGGCCCGCGGGTCCAGCGCGGGGGCTAGACCGCTGATCTGCTGTTCATCACCCCCGGTTCCGTGCAGCATCAGTAGCACGGGCGCGTCGATCGAACCCGGTCGGAACAGGTGCGGCCACTCGGCTTCCGGTATCGCGACACTCATTCGGCAGCAGCCGGAACCGGCGCAGCAGCATCCGCTACCGCCGGGTTGTTTGCGGGCGGCAGCGTGATCGGCACGACCGCATTCTCAATGGCCTCTCGGCTCGGCTCCAGCCACGGCGGAAGCTTGAGCGAACGGCCGAGCTCGAGCAGCGGCTCGTCGATGTCGAATCCGGGGGTGTCGGTAGCGATTTCAAACAACACGCCGCCGGGTTCGCGGAAGTAGATCGATGTGAAGTACTGGCGGTCGAGAATTGCGGTCACGCCGTAGCCGCGGTCCGCGAGCTGCTCGCGCCATTCGGCTTGGGTTGCCCGGTCGGGGACCCGGAAGGCCACGTGGTGCACGCTGCCGCCAGCAGTCAGGCCCGGCTGTCCATCAGGGTCGGCGAGCACGTCGACGAGGTTTCCGGGCGCACCATCGCCGGCCCCCACGCGAATGCGGCCATCCGTTTCGGAGATGACATGCATGCCGAGATCGGTCGTGAGCACCTGCACGGTCTGCGCCGGGTCGGCCACGGTGAGTACGGAGGAGTGCTGGCCGCGTACCGCGAATTCGGCGGGAACGGCGGCGGAGTCCCAGGGATTGCGCGGATCCACCGTCGACGACGCCACCAGGTCGAGCTGCAGCCCGTCGGGGTCTCGCAGCGAAAGCCGTTCCTCGTGCGAGGAACGCCCGGTGACTTCGGATTCCACGCCGAGCTTCGCGAAATGGTCCTTCCACCAGCCGATGCTGCCCGCCGGAACCGAGAACGCGGTCGTCGTCGACTGGCCGGCGCCGGTGCGGCCGCTGCGAATGCCGGTCCAGGGAAAGAAAGTGAGCAGCGAGCCGGGTCGGCCGGAATCGTCGCCGTAGTAGAGGTGATAGGTGCCCGGGTCGTCGAAGTTCACGGTTTTCTTGACGAGGCGCAGGCCAAGCCCGGTCACGTAGAAGTCGATGTTGCGCTGCGGGGCGCCCGCGATCGCAGTGACATGGTGCAGTCCGGTGGTCTGAACGGTCATGTGGTCTTCTCCTGACAAATCGAGCGGTTGATATTTATGCAAACGCATGCATCCACCATCGTATTCCTTATTTCTCAGACGCGGCGCTCCGATGGCATCCGCAGTGCGTAGGCGGCAGCCAGGAGCAGAAAGACCGCGCCGACGGCAAACCCGGCCGAGAACGAGAAGGTATCAACGAGCAGGCCCGCTACGAGCGGACCGACGATCGCACCGGCATCCGCACACATCGAGAACACCGACACCGGGCGGCCCCCGCGCGCACCGGCGGCATCGCCCACCGCGGCGGCCGGCGCGGTGCCCATGAACGCGGCGGCGACCCCGTAGACACAGAGCAGGGCACCGAGCACCCAGATGTTCGGCGCGAACGAGATGGCCACAATGGCGAGCCCGGCCACAGCGAACGCCCCGATGATGGCTGGTTTACGGCCGACGGTGTCGACAAACCGGGCGGCCGGCGCGAGCGCGAGCGCTTGCGCCACCGCCGCCGCGGCGAGGGCGATGCCGGTCCACGAGCTCGTGCCGCCGAGCACCACCACGACGAAGAGTGGAATGAGCGTCGTACGCACCCCGAGCGAGGTCCACCCCTGAGCAAAGTTGGCCAGGCACGCCGCGCGAAAACGTTCGTCGCGCAGCACGTTCCGAAACGGCGTTCGTTCAGCGGATGCGTCGGCGCCGGCCAGCGCGCTGCCCCGCCCGCCCGAACGCAGCAGAAACAGCCCGACCAGGCCCGCCACGGTGAGGGTGCCGGCGTAGAAGAAGAACGGCGCGGTCAGTGAGATGGTCGCGAGCAGGCTGCCGATCGCTGGGCCGGCCATGCCGCCGATCAGAAATCCGCCCTGATAGAAACCGATGGCGCGGGCCCGGCGACCCGGCTCGGCGGTGCGCAGCAGCAGCGTCATCGCCGACACCGAGAACATTGCCGAACCGATACCGCCCGCACCGCGTAGCAGCAGCAGTTGCAGGTAGCTGTCGGCGGCGCCGACCAGCCCGCTCGAGAGCGCCACGATTCCGATACCCACGGCGAGCACGGTGCGCTCCCCCGCCCAGTCGATCAACCGGCCGCAGGCGGGGCTGAAGACGAACCGCATGAGCGCGAACGCGGAGACGACCGCTCCGACCTCGAGGTTGCCCACCCCGAAGCTCTGCACGTAGACCGGCAGCACCGGAACGACGACGCCGAACCCCACCATCACGAAGAACGCGATCACGCCGAGCACGATCACGTCGCGGTTCAGGCGGGGCTTCGGCCCCGCGCCGGGCGCAGTCGCCCCCGGTACCGTCAGCCCGCGTACAGCGGATACCCCCGGTCGCCGCCGCATCCATCTCGCCACTCGCATCCCCCCAGCCTAAGCTCCCGCGCTGCGCTGCGCGGCGGCGGGCCCATCCTGCGAACGCGGGCCCAGGTGCTGTCCTGGACCCGCGTTCCGGGCCCGATGCAGGAGACCGTGCCCGACAACCGTGCGGGGCTACCGCACGACCAACAGGGAACGCGACGCACTGTTCGCGGCAGCGACCGTCTCGTTGCCGGCGTAGTGTCCGGCGACCTGGTACAGACCGCGATCGAGCCGGGGCAGCGTGACGCTGCCGTGCCCCTTTGCGTCGAGCGCCACGGTGAAGCGGCGCTTGTCGACCGTGACGGTGACCGTGTCGCCGACCGCACCCTTGCTGGTCACCGCGACCGACACGGTGACCCGGCTGGAGAAGAAGACGGCCCGGTGATTCAACGTCACCGCAACCTTGGCGGCATACTTCACCACGACCCCCGCAGACGTCGCCGACGCGCTCGGCAGCCCGTCCTTCGACGCCGTCACCAGCACGGTCAGTGTCGTGCCGGCGAGCGCCGCCGTCGGCCGGAAGGTCGAGGAGGTCGCGCCGATAATGTCGACGCCATCGCTGCGCCACTGGTAGCCGAAGGCGAGGCCCTCGGTGTTCCATTTTCCGGGATCAGCCGTCAAGACAGATCCGCTCTCGGGGGTGCCGGACACGCTCGGCACCACCGTGTTCACCGGTGCGACCGGTTCGCTGCCTGCGCTGGCGGCAACGGCAAGAATCGTCGATGCTGTGCTGTCGCCGTAATCCACCACGCCGAGATACGGTGTGTTCGGCAGGAGGCCGGCCCAGCTCAGCGTGTATATGTGCGGAACGCCTTGCGATCCTTGGATCGCCGACGGGGTCGCCGTGAACCCGTTGGTGGGTTTCCCCGACGAGACCGAGAAGGTATTCACGTCGAATGCTGTCGAACCGGAGAACACGTCCACGATGACCTGGTAGAAACCTGCCTCCGGGGCAGGAAGGTCAACGAATTCGTCGGCGGAACCGGTGGCGGACTGCCAGCCAGCGATCGGGTCGCCGCCCGGGCCGTCGAGCAGGAGCACGAACAGGTCGAGGTCGGTCGAATCATCCACAGCGTTCAGGTCGAACCGGGCCAGCCGGTCTCCCTGAATCTCCACCTCATAGGTGAACTCATCGCCGGTCGAGCCCGCATCGGTGTGCGGGCTGGACGGGTCGTCGGCGTTGTCCCGGTGTACCCCGTTGGCGAGGCCGCTGAGGTTCAGCGCGACCGGCTCGGACCCGCCCGGCGTCACCGTGACGTCAACAGAGCCGTCGAGGCCGGTGCCGCTCACCTGCGTGGGGGCCACGACGGTGACGGGTCGAATGGCGATCGGGCTGTGCACGATGTCGAAGAAGTCCCCCGGGTCGCCCGATCCGCCATTACCGAAGCCCCAGTCCAGCGAACCGGTGGCATAGACGTCGAGTGGGGCATCCGTTCGGGTGAACGTCACCGTGTAACTCTGTGTTTCGCCAACGCTGTCGAAGGTCAACGTGGCCGGCGAGACGACCGCGTTGATGCCGGGAATATCGATCGGGGTCGCCGTATAGGTGCCTTCCCGGGCGCTCGTCACCGTGCGGGTCACGGTCTCCGGTGCGGCCAGGGCGCCAATCGTGATGGACGGCAGATTCAGGTTGCTCGCGTCAATCGGATCCACACCGGCATCGAATCCGATTCCCTGGAGGTAGGCCAGCCAGTCGGCGGGGCCGCTCTGGTAGATCAATCCTGGAAAGTCGAACGCGGTCGGGTTGACGTTGCCAGCGCCCTGCGCGAACGGGTCGCTGACCCGGTCGCCGTCGGCACCGACGGTGTCCTTGGCGGTCGTCATCATGACCGACTTGATTTCGGCCGGTGTCGCGAGCGGCTTGACACCGAGATACAGCGCGGCCAGGCCGGCGATGTGCGGGCTGGCCATGGAAGTTCCGGACAAAAATTTGAACGTCGGCTCGGTACCGGCCGCGTTAGCACCGTCGGCGAGAATCCCCACGCCGGGAGCGGCGATATCGGGTTTGAGGATGTCGCCGCCGTCGGCTGTCAACGGACCGCGGGAGGAGAATCCGGCGATCTGCGGAACCGCGGTCTGTACGTCGGTCGTGTTTTCGGGCGTGAACGTGACTGTCGCCCCGACGGTAGCTGCGTAGGCATAGATCGGGTCGAAGGCGGGAGCATCCAGGTGGATGCTCGGCACCGCGTGCTCGTCCGGGTCAACGTCGAGCGGGGTGCGGTTGACCAGCACCATGCCGCTACCGCCGGCCCGCAACACCTCCGCCGATTTATCCACCCGGTTGTAGACGCCACGCTCGCAGAACACGATCGCCCCGGCGACCTTCGCGTCGTCGAGTGCGCCGGGCGCGCAGAGCAGCGCGTCGGCCGGGTCGAAGCCGTCGACCGCCACGAGGTCGGCGCGGACCAGATCGCCCGCCAGCGGTGGCGCGCCCGGCGTGCGGTCCACGGTTATGGAGGCTCCGGCATAGGCCGAGCCGTTGCCGAGGGTGGCAGTGGCTTCGTAGGCTGGAATCGTGCTCGCCGCGACCGTGGTGATCCACGGTGCGGCGTTGTCAACGGTCGATGGGCCGGGCCCGGCGTTGCCAGCGGATGCCGCCACGAAAATTCCCGCAGCCGCAGCTCCCAAGAATGCTTGGTCGGACGCCGAGAAGGTGGTCTGCGCCGGGCTGCCGCCGAGCGAATAGTTGATCACATCGACCCCATCCGAGATCGCCTGGTCCAGGGCCTTCAGGATGTCGGACTCGGCGCAACCATCGTCGTCCGTCGACCGGGAATCGACGCCCGACCAGCAGACCTTGTAGGCCGCGATCTTCGCTCCAGGGGCAACGCCCGAGATGGCACCGAAACCGACGCCGCTCACGTTGGCATCAATGTTGAAATTGCCGCCGGCGGTGCTCGCGGTGTGCGAACCGTGTCCATCGCCGTCACGCGGGGAGACATATTCGCCGGTCGCGGCCGTGCCGATCTGATCGGCGCCGAAGCCGTCGAGGTAGTACCGGGCGCTCACGATTTTCGTGCTGCAGGCGCTCGGGGTAAATTGCTCTCCGGTCTGGCAGGTGCCGGTGAAGGTGCTGCCGTCAGCCTTGTTCATGGTGATGGTGTCCCCGTCGAGCCACGGCTGGTCGCCCGGCGACGTGCCGAGCGGCTCTCCGGCGAATGACGGGTTCTCGGGGGCGATCCCCGAGTCGAGCACGCCGATGACGATGCCCTTGCCGGCCTCGTTCGGGCCACCGAGCTTGGACCACAGGCCGGTGGGGCCGCTCAACCGCAAAAAATCGGTTGACGACTCGACCGTGAGGTGTTTGAGAGCATCGGGTTCGACCGACATCACGTTCTTCTTCATCGCGAGGGCTGCCGCCTGCTTGCCGGTCAGCTGCGCCGCGAACCCGTTGAGGGCGAGCGTGTAGGAGTACGCCAGGGTTGCATCGACGGAGGCCGCCACCTCGCGCTGAACGCGTGTGAGATAGTCCCGGTAGTTCTCGACCGAGCGGCTCTGCGCGTCGAGCTTGGCCCCGGCATCTGGCATGGTGGCCGAGAAACCGTTGACACCGCCCCGATACAGTGCGACAGCCTCGTCGCTGAGGGTCACGATGTAGCGGCCGGCCGTGAAATCCATCCGCTGCCCACCGGGCGAGGCGATGCTGCCGAACGGTCCGGTCGCAGCAGGGGCGGCGCCGGCGCGCAGTGTGCCGCCGACGAGTATCGAAGCGCCTACCAGGGCGACGGCGACGGTGGCCGCGATTGTGGCACGGCGACGCGTGCGAGATTTTGGCGTCGGGTTCAGCGCTGAATCCGGCGCTGACATCGTTCGCCTGAAGAAAGAACTCACGTGGGCGTCCCATCCGATCGGGGTGCGAGGTGGTCTCGTTCCACACAGGAACGGTTCGCTGTTCCACGGCGCGGGACAGTTCGCACGTGACGGTAGCGCGCTCGCCACCCCCCGGATAGGGGCACTTCGCAGATACCGCACGCAGGGGCACGGCGTGGGTGAACGCGGGGTGCGCCAACGAACGCGCGCCGCAGCAT
This sequence comes from Cryobacterium sp. Hz9, assembly GCF_004402825.1. Taxonomy (NCBI): domain Bacteria; kingdom Bacillati; phylum Actinomycetota; class Actinomycetes; order Micrococcales; family Microbacteriaceae; genus Cryobacterium; species Cryobacterium sp. Hz9. Next base: position 226,280 of record NZ_SOFC01000022.1, on the reverse strand, counting down.
CCGCTTCAAAACGGATGCTGCGGCGCGTGCCGGCCGCTTCGAAACGGATGCTGCGGCGCGTGCCGGCCGCTCGGCCCGGCTACCGCACGGTCAGCGTGCGCCCTTTGCTCGCCGCTGCGGCGATGAGGTCGGTGCCCGCATAGTGCGCGGTGACCGTGTATGTGCCGCGGTCGAGACCGTTCAGCGTGAGCGATCCCGTGCCCGTTGCGTCAAGGGCCACGTTGTAGCTCGTGTCGTCGACCAGAACCTGCACCGCCCCCGGCTGCGCCGAGCGCGGTGCCTTGGTCTTCACCGAGACGTCGATCTTCACGCCGGTCGAGTGCCGCTGGGACTTCGACTCCAGCGTGAGGTCGAGCGTGGACTGGTACTTCACGACCACCCCGGCCGACGTTGCGATACCGTCCGGCAGACCATCACCCGTCGCGGTGACCACCACGGTGAGCGTCTGGCCAGCGACCGACGTGGTCGGCTTGTAGTCGACCGTGGTGGCCTTCTTGATATCGCGACCATCGGACTGCCACTGATAGCTGAAGGCCAGGCCGGCAACGTTCCACACACCGGGGTTGGCGGTCAGTTTCTGACCGACGACAGCGGCGCCCTCGATCGAGGGCGCGACCGTGTTGACGGGAGCCTCGGGCTCGGGTTCCGCGCCGCTGGCCACCGACACCACCGTCGATACCGTGGTGTCGCCGTAGCCGACCAGGCCGAGATACCCGGTCTCGGGCGTCAAGCCCGTCCAGGACAGCGAGTACGTCGCCGCGACACCCTGCTGGCCAGCGACGACAGCTGGCGCGGCCGCGAACGACCCCTCGCCGGCGCCGGCGAGCACCGAGTAGGTGTTGACGTTGAACGCGGTCGATCCGCTGTAGACGGAGTTGACCACCTGGTAGAAGCCGGCCTGCGGATCGACCAGGTCGAGGCGCTCATCGGCCGACCCGGTCGCGGACTGCCAGCCGGCAACCGGGGTTCCACCGTCACCGTTCAGACGGTAGACGATCAGGTCGAGGTCGGCGGTCTGATCGAGTGCATCGAGGTCGAAGCGGGCAAGCTGGGTGCCCTCTGGCACCTCGACCTGGTAGCGGAACTCGTCCCCGGCTGCGCCCGTTCCGGTGTTCGGGCTCGAAGGGTTGGCCGGGTCGCTCTGGTGCAGCCCGGCCGCGAGCCCGATCAGTTTCAGCGGCACGTCTCCAGTGGCTCCGGGCGTAATGGACACGTCGACCGAGCCGTCGACGCCGGTGCCCTCCGCGGTGGCGGGGGCAACGAGGGTCACCGGCTGGATGGCGACGGGACTGTGCACGAGCGTGCCCGCGTCACTCACCCAGTTGAGCGCGCCGGTCGAGAACGTGTCGAGCGGGGCATCCGTTCGGGTGAAGGTCACGGTATAACTGACCGATTCGCCCGCGGCACCGAAGCTCAACGTGGCGGGCGAAACGATCGCGTTGATGCCGGGCACGGTGACCGGCTGCGCCCTGAAGGTGCCGGCTTCGGTGCTGGTGACGGTGCGCGTGATGGTTTCCGGTGCGGTCAGTGACCCGATCGCGATCGAAGCCAGGTTGAGGTTGCTCGGGTCGACCGCGTCGGCGCCGACGTCGTAGCCGATGCCCTGAATGTACGAGTACCAGTCGTCGGTGTCGTTCAAATAGAGCAGGCCCGGCTCGAACATCTTCGTCGGGTCAACGTGTCCGGCACCTTGGACGAACGGGTCGGTGACGGTGACACCGTTGGCGTCGACGGTGTCGTAGGCGCTTGTCATCAGTGCCGATTTGATCTCACCCGGCGTCGCGAGCGGGCGTTCACCCAGGTACAGGGCGGCGAGCCCGGCGATCTGCGGGCTCGACATCGATGTCCCCGAGAGGAACTGCCAGGTCGGCTCGCCACCCGCAGCATTGGGCCCGTCGGCGAGAATGGCCACGCCGGGCGCGGTCACGTCGGGCTTCAGGATGTCGCTGCCGTCGGCGAGTACCGGTCCGCGGGAGGAGAACCCGGCCACCTGCGGTGTCGGCGGCGTGTAGCTGGTCGTGTTGCCATCGGTGAACACGACGGATGCCCCGGCGCTGCCCGCGTAGCCAAACGTCGCATCCCAATACGGCGCGTCGAGGTGAACGGTGGGCACGGCGTGCTCGTCGGTGTCGACCGAGCCGGGCACGCGGTTCACCAGGAGCATGCCGATGCCGCCGGCCCTCAGTACCTCGGCCGACTTCGCTACCCGGCCATAGACACCGCGTTCACAGAACACGACGGTGCCGGCGACCTGCGCGGCATCGAGGGAATCGGGGCCGCAGAGCCGGGCGTCGCCCGGGTCGTGGCCAGCGACGGCCACGAGGTCACCGCGCACGAGCGGTCCGGCCAGCGGGGTGGCGCCAGGGGTACGGTCGACCGAGATCGATCCGCCCGCGTAGGCGGTGCCGTCGCCGAGAGTCGCGGTGGCCTCGTAGCCGGGGATGGTGCTCGCGGCGACGGTGGTGATCCACGGGGCCGCGTTGTCGAGCGTGGAAGCGCCGGGGCCGGAGTTTCCGGCCGAGGCTGCCACGAAGATGCCGGCGGCGGCCGCGCCGAGGAAAGCCTGGTCGGTCGGCGAGACCGTGGTGTCGGCCGCTCCGCCGCCGATCGAATAGTTCAGTACGTCGACGTTGTCGGCGACGGCCTGATTGATGCCGGCCAGCAGGTCGGAGGTGGCGCAGCCGTCATCGGTGGACAGTGCGGGGTCCGGGCCGGACCAGCACACCTTATAGGCGGAGATCTTCGCCGCCGGGGCGACGCCGGAGATGAGTCCGTAGTCGAGTCCGCTGATGGTCGCGGTCACGTCGTGGTTGCCGCCGGCGGTGCTCGCGGTGTGCGACCCGTGGCCGTCGCCATCGCGAGGCGAGAGGTATTCGCCGGTAGCAGCGCTGCCGATACGGTCGGCGCCGAAGCCGGTCACGAAGTAGCGCGCACCGACAATCTTGGTGTTGCAGTCGTTCGCGGCAAACTGCAGCCCGGTGACGCACTGGCCGGTGAAGGTGGTGCCGTCGCTCTTGTTCATGGTGATGGTGATGGTGTCACCGTCGAGCCAGGGTTCCTTACCGGCCGTGTTGCCGAGCACGTCGCCGGAGAAGGAGGGGTTCTCGGGCGCGATTCCGGTGTCGAGCACACCGATGACGACGCCCGCGCCCGCGGTTTCGGTGCCGCCGGTATTCGCCCAGACGCCGTCATCGCCGGAGAGCCCGAGAAAATCGGTCGATGAGGTTGCCGTCACGTGCTTGAGCTCGTCGGGCGTGATGGCCACGACCTCTTTCTCGGCCGAGAGCGCGGCGGCCTGCGCGGCGGTGAGTTCGGCCGCGAACGCGTTGAGGGCGAGTGTGTAGGAGTAGTCGATCGTGGCATCAACGGATGCCGCCACCTTCTTCTGCTTGCCGCTTAGATAATCGGAATAGCTTGCCGAGGCGCGACTGCGCGGGTCGAGGCGGGCACCGGCATCCGGGGTGGTCGGGGCAAAGCCGTCGATCCCGCCGGTGTAGGTGGCGACGGCGTCGTCGGCCAGGGTCACGATGTAGCGGCCGTCGGTGAAGTCGGTGACCGGCTGGCCGATGCCGGCGCCGATGATGCCGCCGAGTCCGGGAGCCGGCGGGGCGGCTGCAGCGCCGGTCACGCCGACCAGGGCGGCGGCGGCGACGAGGGTCGTGGTCACGAACACCGCCATCACTCTTCGCCGCGGCAGTGGAGCGAACTGCGGGTTTTCTGGCGGGAGTGCGATTCGCCTGAAGTGTGATTTCACGTGCGTGTCCAATCGGATCGGAATGCGCTGACCGCTCTGCCCCAGTTCAGGGTGCAGCGTGATCGTGAACGTATCGCACGAGTCCCAGCCCCGTACAGTGCGCAGATTGCTCGGTAACAGGATCGTTATCTTGGCGTCTGCACAATTCGGGCCTCGAAATGCTCCCGATTCAGACCGGTCTGTCTATGACTGGGTGTACCGGTCTGTCTGCTTTTTCCGACCCTCCGGAGGCAACCGAAGCCACGCGAGCCGCCGCGATGTCCCGGCGTCCGCCGATCGCGCGCAGCGCGTTCACAATGGTCACCAGGTCGACGATCTCCTGGCTGATCGCTCCCGCCGTCGCAGGAATCAGCCCGAACGCCGCGACGACCATGAGAACGACGCTCAGAATAATGCCCAGCCAGATGCTCTGCAGGGCCACCTGCACGGTGTTTTTCCCGATGCGCACGGCACGCACGGTGCGGGAGATATCGTCGAGCAGAATGACCACGTCGGCCGATTCGCTCGCCGCCGTCGACCCCTTCGCTCCCATTGCGATGCCCACGTCGGCGACGGCCAGCACGGGAGCGTCGTTGACACCGTCACCGACCATGATCACCGGCCGCCGGGTGAGTGCCCGCACCGCATCGACCTTGTCGCTCGGCAGGCAATCCGCCCGCACGTGTACGATGCCGGCTTGGCTCGCCACGTGCTGGGCGGTGCCGCGCGCATCGCCGGTGAGCATGAGATTTTCCCGCACACCGAGGCGTGCCAGGTCGGCGACCGTTTGGCGGGCGTTGTCCCGCACCCGGTCGCTCGCCACGATGCTGCCCGCGAATCGATCATCGACGGCGATGTACATGGCCAGCTCGCCGCCGACCAGGTGCGTGGCCGTGGCATCCGCCGTTCCCTCGTTGATGAAGGAAAGCTTGCCGATCCGCACCACGCCGACCCCGAATCGCGCCTCAACACCGAAGGTCGCGGCTTCGCTCGCCGAGTCCGCCGTGTGCAATTCGAGACCGCGCTCGTGCGCGGCCGCGATAACGGATGCCGCGAGCACGTGACTCGAATACTGCTCGGCCGATGCCGCCAGGGTCAACAGTTCGTCGGCGCTGAACCCCGCTTCGGGGCGCACCTCGGTGATCGTGGGTGTTCCGTAGGTGAGCGTTCCGGTTTTATCGAAGACGACCGTTTGGGCACGGGAGAGCGCTTCGAGCACCCCGGCGCCCTTGACGATGATGCCGTTGCGGGCGGCGCGACTCATGCCGCCCATGAACGCGACCGGCGCGGCCAGCAGCAGCGGACACGGTGTCGCCACCACGAGCACCTCGGCGAACCGCACCGGATCATTGGAGAGCATCCAGGCGAGTCCGGCGAGTGCGAGCGCGCCCGCGGTGAACGGCACGGCATAGCGGTCGGCGAGTCGCACCACCGGGGCTTTGCTCTGCGATGCCTCTTCGACGAGGGCGATGATGTGCTGGTACTGACTGTTCGCGGCAGTCGACGTGGCGACAATGGTCGCCGCCAGCTGCCCATTGATCGATCCGCTCAGAACTCCGTCACCGGCCGTGCGTTCGACCGGGAGGCTCTCGCCGGTGAGCGAGGACTCGTCGAACACGGCGCTGTCGGACCGCAGTTTTCCGTCGACGGGCACGACCTCGGCGGGGCGCACGAGGAGGAGGTCCCCCACACGCACCTCGGTGGCGGGCACGTCGATGGCCTCTTTCGACGCGGCGTCGAGTCGATGCGCGATTTGGGGGGCGCGTTTCAGCAGCGCGTCGAGCTCACGGGCTGCCCGCCCCGCCGCGAAGTCTTCGAGGGCTTCCCCGCCCGCGAGCATGAGCACGATGAGTAGGGTTGCCACATATTCGCCGACGAGAACGGTTGCGACGATCGCGATGATGGCAAGCAGGTCGACGCCGAAGCTACCCCGAAACAGTTGCCGCAGCATACCAACGGATGCGATCAGGGCTGCGGCCAAACCGAACCCGCTGAACAGCCAGCGCACCGCATCCGCTGCCCCGACGAGAGCCAAGACCAGCCCGAGCAGGCCGACGAGGACGGTGGCGCAAACGAGGGGGTAACGGCGCACAAGCGCGAGAAGGCGAGGCATGCCCGAATTCTCCCGCTCTCCGCGGCTTTTCGCCACCACACCGCGCCACGCCGGCACCCCGGAAAGCCCACAGGGCCCCGACCGATTGCGATCGAGGCCCCGCGGGAGTACGTGCGGACTACGCCAGACGCGCCTGCAGGTTCTCTGCGATCGAGGCAAGGAACTCCTCGGTGGTCTGGTAGCCCTGGTCCGGGCCGACCAGGAGCGCGAGGTCCTTCGTCATCATGCCGCTCTCGACGGTCTTGATGACGACGTCTTCGAGGGTCAACGCGAACTCGGCCAGGGCCGGGTTGTTGTCGAGCTTCGCCCGGTGCGAGAGGCCGCGGGTCCAGGCGTAGATCGACGCGATCGGGTTGGTCGAGGTGGGCTTACCGAGCTGGTGCTGACGGTAGTGGCGCGTCACAGTGCCATGGGCGGCCTCCGCCTCGACGACCGTGCCGTCGGGGGTCGAGAGCACGCTGGTCATGAGGCCGAGCGAACCGAAGCCCTGGGCCACGGTGTCGGACTGGACGTCACCGTCGTAGTTCTTGCAGGCCCAGAGGTAGCCGCCCTCCCACTTCATGGCGGAGGCGACCATGTCATCGATCAAACGGTGCTCGTAGGTCAGTCCCGCCGCGTCGAAGGCGGCCTTGAACTCGGTGTCGAAAATGTCCTGGAAGATGTCCTTGAAGCGACCGTCATAGGCTTTGAGAATCGTGTTCTTGGTCGAGAGGTAGACCGGCACCTTGCGCTCGAGGCCGTAATTCAGCGAGGCGCGTGCGAAGTCGATGATCGATGAATCGAGGTTGTACATGCCCATGGCCACACCGTCGCCCGGAGCCTGGAAGACCTCAAACGTGGACGGCGCGCTGCCGTCCTGCGGCGTGAAGGTCATGCTGAGCGTGCCCTTGCCCTTGAACCGAAAGTTGGTGGCCTTGTACTGGTCGCCGTAGGCGTGGCGGCCGATGATGATCGGCTTGTTCCAGCCCGGCACGAGGCGAGGGATGTTGGAGATGATAATGGGCTCGCGAAAGATGGTGCCGCCGAGGATGTTGCGAATGGTGCCGTTCGGCGAGAGCCACATTTGCTTCAGGCCGAATTCCTCCACCCGCGCTTCGTCGGGGGTGATGGTGGCGCACTTCACGCCAACGCCATGCTTTTGAATGGCGTGTGCGGCGTCGATCGTAATCTGGTCGTTGGTCTCGTCGCGCTTTTGAATTGAGAGGTCGTAGTACTCAAGGTCGATGTCGAGGTACGGGTGAATCAGCGTTTCTTTGATGGCGTGCCAGATGATGCGGGTCATCTCGTCGCCATCGAGCTCGACAACTGTTCCCTCAACCGTGATCTTCGACAAAAATTTCTCCTCTGTACTCAGTAAGGCCCTCACGGCCATCGTCTACCTTACTAGAGGCTCACAACTATCTTGACATCGAGATAAATCGGGCAGGTGAATTGCCGGGGTCAAACACTCCCGCGACTATCGACTACCCCGGCCGCACGTTAGCCTGATCACATGGGTGAGCTGACGCTGGAAGAATTATCCGCACGAAACATCGTCGCGGCCAACTCCTTGAGCCTGAAACCAGGCCAGGAACAATTCATTGCGCCGGTCTCGTATTCGGTCGCAGCTTCGGTGATCAACCCGGCCACATCGTGGCAGCGTGTGGTGCTTCTGGACGGCATCGTCGCCGGTTTCATCCACGGCAATTTCGACCCCAACTCCGAGCACGAAGAGTTTCGCGCCTGCATCTGGCGCATCAACGTCAACGCCGACACACAGGGCCAGGGCGTCGGCAAGTACGCCGCCGAGGCGCTCGCCGCCGAAGCCCGTGACCGTGGTTTCGACCACGTCAACGTCATCTGGGAACCCGGCACCGACGGCCCGGAGGCCTTCTTCCACCGCCTGGGATTCGTCGATGTCGGCGAGACCCAGTACGGCGAAGTCATCGGATCGCTGAAGCTCTGACCCGCGTTCAGTCTGCGCATGACCACGCCGGAGCCCGACGACTTCGTGTCCCGGGTGCTTGGTGTGGTTGATTCCATTCCGCCGGGCCGTGTGATGACCTATGGCGGCGTGGCCGCGCAGCTCGGCTCCCGCGCCGCCCGCGCTGTCGGCCAGGTCATGGCCCGCTACGGCTTTGAGGTGGCGTGGTGGCGCGTGATTCGCGCTGGCGGGCATCCGCCGTTCGGGCATGAGGCCGAGGCGCTGCCGCACTACCGCGCCGAGAACACGCCACTGCTCGCGTCACCCACTGATACCGCGGCTGCAATCAGCAGAGCGGCGACCACCCCGGCGGCAGATACCAGCACAGCGGATACCGCCTACCGGGTCGACTACGCCGCCGCCCGCTGGTCGCCGCGCGTGTAGCGCCCACAGTTCGGGCTCGGGTTCAGAGCCGCTTTTCGCCGGGTTCAGGGACCGATTCGGTCGGGCCCTGGTCGGTGTGCAGGCCCGCAGCGGGGTTCACGGCGACTCCGGGGCTTGCGTCGGCGTTCATGACGACGACCGACCAGTCCCGGCACGATACCCAGAACCAGCAAGATGATCGGTCCCGGCCGCGCCCCATTTTGCGCATGCGGGGGACGGTGTGGGTGGGCTCACTGCGGGAGGCGTCACACTGCTCATCGTCTGGCAGCCTTTCTGCTGGGGTAGGTGCCGAAGGAACAGAAGTCCGGATTCAGCATCTCGCACCTCCATAGATCGCACTAGTGACCAAGGACCCGAGGTGCCGGCAGTGGCTCCGCGATGGTTAGCGCCGTTCGATCGCCGTTCGGGCACCCAAGGAGAAGCCGTGAGGTCCGCGCTTGTACACCCTGCTGGCGCGGTGCTACCGTGCTTGCATGCAGAGCGATCCTGTCGTCACCAACCCGCAGTTCTATCGCGTGATCTTCGAGAACGAGCGGGTACGCGTCCTCGAATATCTAGACCGACCCGGCGACGAATCGACGCCGCATCGGCATCCCGACAGCGTCATGTTCACCCTGACCGCATTCCGCCGACGTCTCTCCTCCGGCGGCCGGTTCATCGACGTCGACCTGCCGGAGGGCGTCGCGCGCTGGCTCCCCGCCCAGGAGCATTCCGGGGCGAATACCGGCGAAACGGACACGCACACCATTTTTGTGGAACTCAAGGAACCCGCTCCTCATCCGCTCCCGGCCGGGGCCCCCGAACAACTCGGCCCCATGCCCGACTAGCGGCTACACCAGGGAGTCGCGCCACGCGGCGTGCATCGTCGCAAATCGGCCGGTGCCCGCGATGAGGTCGTGCGGGGCGCCGTCCTCCACGATGCGGCCGTGTTCCATCACGAGCACGCGGTTGGCAATGGCCACAGTCGACAGGCGGTGGGCGATGATCACGGCCGTGCGATCATGCAGCAGTGTCTGCAGCGCCTCCTGCACGAGCCGTTCGCTCGGAATATCGAGCGATGACGTAGCCTCATCGAGGATAAGTACAGCCGGGTTGGCGAGAAAAGCGCGCGCAAACGAGATCAGCTGGCGCTGGCCAGCCGACACTCGCCCGCCACGCTTGTTCACGTCGGTGTCATACCCATTCGGCAGGCTCTCGATGAAGTCGTGGGCACCGACAGCTGCGGCGGCAGCGCGAATCTCCCGCGCCGAGGCATCCGGTTTGCCGATGGCGATATTCTCGGCGACCGACCCGCTGAACAGGTATGCCTCCTGGGTGACCATGACGATCGCGCGCCGCAGGTCCCTGGGGTGCAGGTCACGCAGGTCGACGTCGTCGAGACGCACCCGGCCATCCGTCGGGTCGTAGAACCGGCTCATGAGCTTGGCGAGCGTCGATTTGCCCGCTCCGGTCGACCCGACCAGGGCGATGGTCTGCCCGGCCGGAATATCGAGGTCGAAGTGCGGGAGAATCTCCCGGTCGGCCTGGTAGGCGAACTGCACGTTCTCGAAGCGCACCCGACCGCGAGCCTCCCAGAGATCGACCGGGGCAACCGGATCGGGTACGCCGGGGCGTTCCTCGAGCACGCCCGAGATCTTCTCGAGCGCCGCCGCGGCCGACTGGTAGGAGTTGTAGAACATCGCCATCTCCTCCATCGGGTCGAAGAACCGGCGAGTGTAGAGCAGCGTCGCGAGCAGCGCACCGATCGCAAGCTGGCCGTCGGCCACCCGGAAACCGCCGACGAGCAGCACGGCGGCGACCGTGACATTGCCGATGAGCACGAGCCCCGGATCGAAGACTCCGAACAGTTGGATGACACGCGCGTTGACCTGGCGATAGCTTTCGACGAGTGTGCCGAACACCGATGCGTTGTGCTTCTCGGTGCGGAACGCCTTGACGGCGCGAATGCCGGTCATTGTTTCGACGAACCGCACAATCAGGCTTGCCGACGCGACCCGAGACTGCCGAAACAGGCTCTGCGAGCGCACCTGGAACCAGCGGGTGAGGATGACGAGTGGCAGCAGCGCGCACAGCAGCACGAGTCCACTGGTTCCGTCGAGCAGCACCAGGGCGATCGCGGTGAATGACATATAGAGGAGGCCCTGCACGAGCTGGTTGATGCCGGAGTCGAGCAGTTCCCGAATGGCATCGAGGTCGCTAGTCTGGCGTGAAATGATGCGGCCAGAGGTGTAGGACTCGTGAAACTCGAGGCTGAGCTTCTGCGTGTGCAGGAACACCCGCTTGCGCAGGTCGATCAGCACCGCCTGGCTCACCCGGGCGCTCAACACGGTGTACCAAGCGATCAGCAGCGCACCGAGCACTCCGGCGACGAGGTAGATGGCGCCGGCCGCGGCGAGCGGCATCCAGTCCTGCTTGAGCAATGCGGGCAAGCCACGGTCGATGCCGAAGGCGATGAGCGCCGGGCCGGCCACCTGAGCGGCGGTCGAGACGACGACCACGAGCATGGCGAGCACAACCTTGCCGCGCACCGGCAGCAGCAGCGAGCCGAGCAGCCGCAGGGAACGCGCCCGAATCTGCTTGCTTTCGGCCTTGCTGAAGTCGTGGCGTTCTTCGCCGGTCACACCGGTGACGGTCACAGCTTTTCCTCCGCTCGGTTCGATTCTCTGCGTTCTTCGTCCTCCAGGCTGGAGATGACGAAGGTGTAGTGTGCGCTGGTACGAAGCAGCTCGGAGTGCGTGCCGACGGCGGTGATGCGGCCGTCTTCGAGCAGCGCTACCCGGTCGGCGAGCATGACCGTCGACGGTCGGTGCGCCACGATGAGCGCGGTGGTGTCGACGAGCACCTCGCGCAGCGCGTTCTCGACGAGCGATTCGGTGTTCACGTCGAGCGCCGACAGCGGGTCGTCGAGGATGAGCACCGACGGTCGGGCGGCGACCGCGCGGGCGAGCGCGAGACGCTGTCGCTGCCCGCCGGACAGGCTCATGCCTTCCTCGCCGACGAGGGTGTCGACGCCGAGTGGCAGGTCGTAGACGAACCCGGCCTGCGCGATCTGCAAGGCTTGAGCGAGCGCGGCATCCGCTTCGGGGCTGGTAGCGAACAAATCGGCGCGACCCAGCAGCACGTTGTCACGAACGGATGCCGAGAACAGGGTGGCATCCTCGAACGCCATCGCGAGGTGGCTGCGCAGTTCTTCGCGGCCGAGTGCTCGCACGTCGACACCGTCGAGCGTCACGGCGCCCGAGGTCACGTCATAGAGGCGGGTCGTGAGGGCCGTGAGCGTGGACTTGCCCGAACCGGTGAGGCCGACGAGCGCCATGGTCTCCCCCGGATCGAGCACGAGATCGATGCCGTTGAGCAGGTCGGGAAAGCGCTCCGGTGAGTCCGGGTAGCGAAAGTGCACGTTGTCGAACGCGAGGCGCCCGAGCGGCGCGGCGAGTGTGGCCGGGTGCGCCGGGTCGGTGATCTCGTTGGGGGTGTCGAGAATGTCAAAATACCGGTCGGTCGCGGTGCGCGCGTCGAAGGTCATCGACAGCAGGAATCCGATCGATTCCACCGGAAACCGCAGCACGGTCGCCGTCGCGAAGAACGCCAGCAGCTCGCCGCCGCTGAGCTCTCCCTGGCTGGTGAGCCAGACGCCGGTTACGAGGCAGAGCGCGAACGCCACGTCGGGCACGAGCAGCAACCAGAGCCAGATACCGGCGATGGCGCGTGCCTTCTCGATCTCGGTGCCGCGCAGGCTTTCCGCCTGCGCGGCGAAGTTCTTCAGCGCGAACGATCCACGTCCGAACGCTTTGAGCACACGGATGCCGTGCACGGACTCCTCGACGGCGGTCGCAAGGTCACCGGCCTGATCCTGGCTGCGCCGGGCGATCACCGAGTATTTCTCCTCGAAGACGTAGCCGTAGATCCAGATCGGGATGGAGCAGACCACGAAGATCACGCCGAGAAGCCAGTGCATCCAGAGCAGAATGACGACGCCGACGACAATGGTGAGAAAGTTGACCACCAGCAGCACGAGCCCGAACGATACCCAGCGGCGAATGAGGTTGAGGTCGCTCACGGCGCGGGAGAGCAGCTGCCCGCTCGGCCAGCGGTCGTGGAAGCTCACCGGCAGATCCTGCAGCCGGGCGTACAGGTGATTGCGCATGCGCGCCTCGATATGGGTGCCCGGGGTGAGCACAAACCAGCGGCGCAGGGCGATCATGATCGCCTCGAGCACGCCGAGTCCGAGAACTATCCACACGGCTGGCCAGATCTGTACGGCACTGTCGCCGTTCCCCACCGCGCTGAGCGGGCCGTCGACGAGCCAGGCCAGCACCTGGGGAATGACCAGTGCGACGAGTCCCGCGAGAAGCGCTGCCACCATGCCGAGGTAGATGCGGGGCAGGGCCGGTTTGGCATAGGGGTAGAGCCGTTGCAGGCTGCGAAAAGTGTTGGCCCGTGCGGCAGAGTTCGACGGGGGTGGAGACGAGTGGGGCGGATGCGCCGGTGCGGCGGTGGTGGTCATGGTCCAGTCCTGAATGCGGTGCGGCCGCGCCCCGGGTTGCGGGGGGCGGCGGATGATTCTGGTCGCCGAATCTGAGTGGTACCGGCGACAGGGGACGTACGAATGGCGGCGTGCGGCGCGAGTGCGACGAACGAGTCAGCGGGCAGTTGCGGGCTGCCCCTGCGGTAGCGGCGAGCGGATGCTCCTCGGCCGGAACCGAATACCACCAGGGCACCACGCCGAGCTGGGCACGGGAACGGCTAGTCGACGAGGGACACAGCGGCGGCGTAGAACGGGGCAAACAAGCCAAAGTGTGCGCCGTCGTTCGCGTTCGTCGCGAGCGTGATCGGTGCTGTCTTTGTCATGTCTGCCTCCTGGGCGCCTCAAGGATTACGTGTCTCATGCCCCCCGGATCAGGCAGCCTTCCAGACTATGGCGAGCCGGGGCCAGAACGCAAGGTCTTTTCTTGCCGAGAGCATCCGTTGGCCGTCACGGCGTCCACGCCCCGAGCGCCGAACCACCCGATAACGCGCGTTTTCCGAGCGCGGCGTCACGTAGTCTGGGGTCTGCGCTCGTCTTCGGCAGGGCCATTCCCTGCGCCTCGCCCCTTTGGAAGGACCCTTCATGCTGCCCACCCTGTTCGGGATCGATTTTCTCGACTCTGACTGGCTGATCCACTCGTTTGGATCATTCGTGTTGCTCGGCGTCGCGGCGGTTGTCTTCATCGAGACCGGATTCATCGTGCTGTCGTTCATGCCGGGCGATTCACTGCTGTTCACCGTCGGCCTGCTCACCGCGACCGGCGTCGTGCCGCTGCCGATCTGGGTGACCTGCCTAGTCGTGTTCGCGGCCGCATTCGCCGGCGACCAGCTCGCCTATGCCATCGGTCGAAAAGCAGGCCCCTCGGTCTTCTCCCGAGAGAAGAACCGCTTCTTCAACCCGCAGAACGTCGAGCGTACCAACGCCTTCTTCGCCAAGCACGGCGGCAAGTCCATCATCCTGGCTCGCTTTCTGCCCGTTTTTCGCGCCTTCGTGCCGGTCGCCGCTGGCGTCGGCAGGATGCGCTACCGCAGCTTCGTGGCATACAACGCTATCGGCGCCTTCGCCTGGGGCGTCGGCCTCACCCTGGTCGGATTCTTCCTCGGCCAGTTCGCGTTCGTCGCGACCTACTCAGAATTCTTCATCATCGGCATCATCCTGCTCTCCGGGATCCCGATTCTCACCGAACTGGCCAAGGCTGCACGCACGACGCTCAGGGAGCGTCGTGCGTCCGCACGAGTGCTGCCGACGATCCCGTCGGATCTGCGCGAATAGCCCGGCGTTACCGAACCGCGTTCAGGCGTGCCGCGGCGAGCAGTTCGGCGGCCGCGAGGGTGGTGCTCTGGTTCGCGCGGGCATCCGTGAAAATCTGCGTGAGCACGGAGCCGATCGCCGCAACGCGCTCGGTGATCTGCTCGAGGTCGGCGTTCGGCTCGCTCGCCATGGAGAGGTAGACGACGCCGCCGGCGTTGACAACGAAATCCGGTGCCCAGAGGATGCCGCGCGCGTCCAGCTGGGCGGCCCCTGCGCCGAACGCGAGCTGGTTATTGGCCGCGCCGCAGACACCGAGAACGTTCAACTCCGCGATCACGGACGCGGTCAGCACGCCGCCCAGGCCGCACGGCACGAACAGGTCGGCGTGCACCCGGTGCGCATCGGCGACCGACACCCACGTAGCGCCGAGCTCGTCGGCGAGCGCGCGTTTGTCGGGGTTGATGTCGGAGACGGTGAGGGTGGCACCAGCGGCGGCGAGGGCCGTGGCCAGGCGTCCGCCCACCTGGCCGAGGCCCGAGATGATCAGGTGGCGGCCGCGCACCTCGCGGCTGCCGAACAGGGCTTCAAGGGTGGATTCGATGCTCGCGTACACGCCGGCTGCGGTGGCATCCGCTGGCTCACCGACGCCGCCGCTCGCGGCGGGCAGTCCGCAGACGTGGTTCGTGCGTTCGGCCACGATGGCCATGAGCTCGGCGCTCGTGCCGACGTCTTCGGCCGTCATGTAGGCGCCATTCAGGCTCTCGATGGCGTCGCCGAGGTCGAGCATCGCCAGACGTTTCTCAGCGTCCGTCAGTACCGTGCCGAGCGGCAGGTAGATGACGGACTTACCACCGCCGCGGTGCAGACCGGCGGCCGCGTTTTTCAGGGTCATGGCGGCGGAGAGCCGCAGGGCGTCAGCGACCGCGTCGGTCCAGCTCGCGTACTGCCATAGGCGGGCGCCGCCGAGGGCCTGGCCGAGACGGGTGGAATGTACGGCCACCGTGATCATCAGCCCCGACCGTTTCCCATTCGTGATCAGCACTTTTTCATGGGAAAGTGGAATCTGCGCGAGGGAATCGAGGGCAGCGCCTGGGTGTGTGAGGGTCATGGAAACTCCGTTGTTCCGGGCCTTGTGGGCCGAGTGCGGCGGCGCCGGTGTGTGGCACCGCCTCGATCAGGATACCCAAAGCTGGCACCCGGGGGAACAGCTGCGCTTCGCGCTGCTGGCACGCGAATCCCACACGCGGATTCACCTCCCCCGCCGCCAGGACGGATACCCGGGTGTGACCCTAGTGGAAGAAGTGACGCTCTCCCGTGAAGTACATCGAGACCCCCGCCGCGGTCGCCGCGGCGATGACCTCGGCGTCGCGCACCGATCCGCCGGGCTGTACGACGGCCGCGATGCCGGCGTCGAGCAGCACCTCGAGTCCGTCAGCGAAGGGGAAGAACGCGTCAGACGCGGCGACCGATCCCTCGGCGCGTTCGCCGGCGCGGCTCACAGCGAGGTGGCAGGAGTCGACCCGGTTGACCTGGCCCATACCAACGCCAACGGACGCCCCGGCGTGCGCGAGCAGAATAGCATTCGACTTCACGGAACGGCACGACTTCCACGCGAATTCGAGATCGGCGCGGGTGGCGGCGTCCACTTCGCGGCCGGCAACGAGGGTCCAGCCGGCCGAGCTGAAGCCGTCGAAGCTGTCGGTCTCCTGCACGAGCAGGCCACCCGAGATCTGGTGCAGTTCGAGCGAGGAACGCTCGTAGTCGGCGGGCAGCTCGAGCAGGCGAATGTTTTTCTTCTTGGTGAGCAGTTCAACCGCGGCCGGCTCGAAGCCGGGGGCGACGAGCACCTCGGTGAAGATCTCGCTAATGGTTTCGGCCATGCCGAGGGTGACGACGCGGTTCGCGGCGATCACGCCGCCGAACGCGGAGATCGGGTCGCAGGCGTGGGCGCGCAGGTGCGCGGAGGCGATGGCATCCGGTGCGTTGGGCTTGGCAACGGCGATTCCGCAGGGGTTGGCGTGCTTGACGATGGCGACGGCCGGCTCGCTGAAGTCGAAGGCGGCGCGCACAGCGGCATCCGCGTCGACGTAGTTGTTATACGACATTTCCTTGCCGTGCAGCTGCCTGGCCTGTGCGATGCCGCGGCCGCCTTCGCCGACGTAGAGCGCGGCGGCCTGGTGCGAGTTCTCGCCGTACCGCAGTATTGCGTCGCGGGTGACCTCGATGCCCAGTCCCGCGGGAAACGGCGACTCGTCGTCGTCCTCTTCTTCGGCTGCCTCGAACGTGATGTCCTCGTCGAGGGCCTCGAAGTCGTCCTGCCACTGGTCGTAGACGTTCTCGGTGAACCAGGCCGACACGCTCAGGTCGTAGTCGGCGGTGTGCTCGAAGGCGAGCGAGGCGAGCTTCTGGCGCAACTTGAGTGTGGAGCCGCCGGCGGTGGCGGCTTCGATGATCTCGCCGTAGTTGCCCGGGTCGACGACGATGGCCACGTTGGCGTGGTTTTTAGCAGATGCCCGCACGAGGGCCGGTCCGCCAATGTCGATCTGCTCGATCACGTCGGCCGGCTCGGCGCCGCTCTGGGCGGTTTCGACAAACGGGTACAGGTTGACGACGACAAGCTGGAAGGCCTTGATGCCGAGCTCGGTCAGCTGCGCTTCGTGCGTTTCGAGGCGCAGGTCGGCGAGGATGCCGGCGTGCACGCCCGGGTGCAGGGTTTTGACACGGCCGTCGAGCGATTCCGGGAAGCCGGTGACGTCGGAGACGTCGGTCACGTCCATGCCGGCGGCGCGAATGGTCGCCGCGGTGGATCCGGTCGAGACAATTTCGACGCCATCCGCGGTGAGGGCGGCGGCGAGCTCAACCAGGCCGGTCTTGTCGCTCACGGAGATGAGTGCACGCTCGATGGTGATCTGGTCCCGGTCACGGTACGAGCTGGGCGCGCTGGTGTGAGCGATCATGCGTTGCTGTTCTCCTTGAGGTTCATGTGTCCGTTGGCGATGTCGAGCACGGCCTGAATGAGCAGGCGTCTTTCGACGATCTTGATGCGATTCTGCAGGGAAGTCTCGGTGTCTCCGGGTAGAACGTCGACGCGCTCCTGCACCAGGATGGGGCCCGCGTCGACACCGTTGTCGACCACGATGATGCTCGCTCCGGTCTGTCTTGCGCCAGCGGCCAGGGCGTCGCGCACGGCGTGCGCGCCAGGAAATTCGGGGAGGTAGGCCGGGTGCGTGTTGATCAGGTTCGGCGACAGGGCGGCGACCACGCGCGGCGGCAGCAGGCGCATCAGGCCGCTGAGCACGACCAGGTCGGGCTGCCACTGCTGAATCTGCGCGAGCAGTTCGTCGCCCCAGGCCGCACGGTCGGCGAAGGAGGAGAACGGAACCGAGAAGGCCGGGATGCCGAATTCGGCGCCGAGTTCGAGGCCGTCCGCGTCGCGGTCGGCGCCGATGGCCACGATTCGTGCCGGAAATTCGGCGTCTTCCGACGCCTCCAGCAGGGCTCGCAGGTTGGATCCTCCGCCGGAGATCAACACGACAATAGACAGCACGGTTTGAGCTTACCGTTTGGCTCGGCGTACCGAGGGGAGCCGCACTCGGCCGGCGAGCAGGCCGAGGGCCGCGGCCACGCCGATTTCGGCGGCGGCGAGCGCGCCGACCAACAGCGGATTCGGACCGACCTCGACCAGGCGGCCGGGGCCGATCGCTCCGGCCGACGACCAGGCGAGCAGGCCGAGGAGCGCTCCACTAACGAGCCCAATGCCGAGACCGGTGAGGACCTGTTCGAGGGTGGTGCGTTCGGGCACCCCGGGGCGATCCAGCCACTGCTGGGTCACGACGCCGAACACGAAACCAATAAGCACGGGCACGAGCAGCCCGAGAAAGCCGTAGGCGGGGGTGCCCTGCGGCAGCAGGCCGAACAGGGGCAGGCCGGGCAGTGTTCCCACGATGGTGCCGATCGGCGAGACGGAGGTTCCGACGCCCATCGCGATACCGGGCCCGACAAACCAGGCGCTGGCCCAGATCACGAGGTTGGGAATGAGCGCGAGCTGGGCGAGGGTGATGGTGGCGCCACCGAAAACGCCGGCCTGCACCGCTTCATAAAGCCCGATGATAGTCGCGTAGTTGACCGCGATCAGCACGGCCACGGCCACGCCTGACACGACCAACACCCCCGCGGCGGCCGCTGTTCCGCCGCGCAGTGCGCCCTCGATGAGGGTGCGAACGTTCTGCGGTATGCGTTGATACGACGAACGGATGCCGCGGCTCACCCGATCAAGGCCCGCTGCAGCTACCGCAGTCTTGCGCCGCCCTAGTTCCGCCCCAATGAGAACTCCGGCGGAATAGATGAGCGTCGGCAGAAGGAGACCCTGCAGTTGGTTGGGTTGGACCGTTTCCGACATCGCGGACAGTGTCACGAGCGCGGCCAGAATGGCGTAGGTAGCCACGGCGACGCCGACGCCGGTCCAGCGGTGCGGGGTTTCGGCGGCACGACGACCGGTGTGAACGCCCATCAGCACCGAAAGTATGGTGAAACCGAGCGGCACTACGGAAATCAGAAAGGGAGCGTCCGCGCCGGCCAGGCCGAGCGAGGCGGCAGCGTCGTGGCCGAGTTGCACGGTGAGGTCGACGCCGTTGCCGAGCAGCCAGATATCGGCCGCCGCTCGCCAGAACACGAACCATTCGACCGATAGTTTGAAGTGGGCGGCCCAGAGTATGGTGAGCGGCACCATGGCGACACCGATGCCGATGGCGACAACAAGTATTGCCTCGAGAGCGGCGAGCAGGGCGGTCGTTATGCGGTTCATCCGTTGCGAGCCTATCTCGCCGTACCGCCAATGCTCGCCAGCACGCGCCCGATACGCCGAAGGGGCCCGCCGCTAATCGGCGAGCCCCTCAGGACGTGCGTGCTGCTTACAGTGCGGCGAGCGCCTCACGCAGCAGGTTCGCTGCCTCACTCGGCGTCTTGCCGACCTTGACTCCGGCGGCCTCGAGGGCCTCCTTCTTGCCCTGGGCGGTTCCGGCTCCGTCGGAGACGATGGCGCCGGCGTGGCCCATGGTCTTGCCCTCGGGCGCGGTGAAACCGGCCACGTAGCCGATGACCGGCTTTGTGACGTGCGCCTTGATGTACTCGGCGGCCTTCTCTTCAGCGTCGCCGCCGATTTCGCCGATCATGACGATCGCCTTGGTCTCCGGGTCGTTCTCGAACGCCTCGAGCGCGTCGATGTGCGTGGTGCCGATGATGGGGTCGCCACCGATACCGATCGCGGTGGAGAAGCCCAGGTCGCGCAGTTCGTACATCATCTGGTAGGTCAGGGTGCCCGACTTGGAGACGAGACCGACCGGGCCCTTGACGGTGATGTTCGCCGGCGTGATGCCGACGAGTGCCTCACCGGGCGTGATGATGCCGGGGCAGTTCGGGCCGATGATGCGGGTCTTGTTGCCTTTTTTGATGGCGTAGGCCCAGAATTCGGCCGAATCCTGCACGGGAACACCCTCGGTGATGATGACGAGAAGTGGAATCTCGGCGTCGATCGCTTCGATCACGGCGTCCTTGGTGAACACCGGCGGTACGAAGATGATCGACACGTCGGCGCCGGTCTTGGCGACGGCCTCGGCGACGGTACCGAAGACGGGCAGCTCGACCGAGCCGTGCACGACGGTGGTGCCGGCCTTGCGCGCGTTGACGCCACCGACCACCTGGGTACCGGCCTTGAGCATGAGGGCGGTGTGCTTGGTGCCCTCACCTCCGGTGATGCCCTGAACGATGACCTTGGAGTCTTTGTTGAGGAAGATTGACATTCTTGGTTGTCCCTTACTTCGCAGCGTGGGCGAGCTCGGCGGCCTTGGCGGCGCCCTCGTCCATGGTGGCGGCCAGTGTTACGAGCGGGTGGTTCGCCTCGGCGAGGATGCGACGACCCTCCTCGACGTTGTTACCGTCGAGGCGCACCACGAGCGGCTTGTTGGCGCTCGAACCGAGCTCGGCGAGTGCGCCGACGATGCCCTTGGCAACGGCGTCACAGGCGGTGATGCCGCCGAAGACGTTGACGAACACGCTCTTGACCTGCGGGTCACCGAGGATGACGTCGAGTCCGGCGGCCATCACCTCAGCGGATGCTCCGCCCCCGATGTCGAGGAAGTTGGCCGGCTTGACGCTGCCGAAGTTCTCGCCGGCATAAGCGACGACGTCGAGGGTGCTCATGACGAGCCCTGCGCCGTTGCCGATGATGCCGACTTCACCGTCGAGCTTGACGTAGTTGAGGCCGGCAGCCTTAGCTTTGGCTTCGAGCGGGTCGGCCGCGGCGGCGTCCTCGAGGAGGGCATGCCGGGGGTGACGGAAGTCGGCGTTCTCGTCGATCGTGACCTTGCCGTCGAGCGCGATGATGTCGCCCTCTTCGGTGAGTACGAGGGGGTTGACCTCAACCAGGGTCGCGTCCTCACCCGTGAATACGTTGTAGAGCTTGACGAAAACCGGGGCGACCTTATCGACGAGCTCCGCCGGGAACTTCGCGTCGATGGCGATCTGCTTCGCCACCGCCAGGTCGATGCCGATCATCGGGTCGACGGCCGTGTAGGCGAGCGCTTCGGGCTTCTCAACGGCGAGAACTTCGATCTCCACGCCCCCCTCGTAGCTGGCGAGCGATAGGTAGGAACGGTTCGAGCGGTCTAGCAGCACGGAGAAGTAGAACTCCGCCTTGATGCGGGCTCCGCCGGCCACCATGACGCGGTGAACGGTGTGGCCCTTGATGTCGAGGCCCAGGATGCCCTGGCCAGCGGCCTCGGCGTCTTCCGGAGACTTTGCTACCTTGACGCCGCCGGCCTTGCCGCGGCCACCAACCTTGACCTGCGCCTTGACTACGACAACGCCACCGAGCTTCTCGGCTGCTGCCCGGACGTCGGCGGGGGTGTCCGCGATAATGCCCGGCAGAACCGGCACACCATATTCCTCAAAGAGGTCTCTCGCTTGGTACTCGTAAAGATCCACGCTGCTCTTCCAATCCGCGTCTTGGCGATCACACCGCCGCTGAAGATATATGAGGTTGTTGGTAACGGCAGTCAGCGCCGTGAATTAGCTCGACGTCAAGACATACCGGCCCGTGAAAACTCTATCGCCTGAATCGGGCGTCGGGTCGCACCCGGCGACCTCCCCATACCGGCGCGCGGCCAGGGAATGAGCGCCGAAGGCTAGCCACACCTTGCTAGACGCCGGCCCCGTCAGGTGCTTATCTGGTGTAATGTCCGATCTTATCCAAGCGGTGGAACCGCACACCGCCGGCCTCGCCTCCCGGCTGAACTGGCTGCGCGCCGGTGTTCTGGGCGCGAACGACGGCATCGTCTCCGTCGCCGCCCTCGTCGTTGGTGTTGCGGCAGCGACCACCGATTCCGGTGTCATTCTCATCGCCGGTGTGGCGAGCCTGCTCGCAGGCGCGATTTCGATGGCCCTCGGCGAATACGTGTCGGTCAGCAGCCAGCGCGACTCCGAACGTGCCCTCATCGCCAAGGAGACGTGGGAGCTCGAGAACGAGCCAGCCGAAGAGCTCGCCGAACTGGCTGGATTCTACGTGGCCAAGGGGCTGTCAGCCCAGACGGCGCAGCAGGTTGCCATCGAGCTCACCGAGCATGACGCCCTCGCGGCGCACCTCGAGGTTGAGCTGCACATCACCGCGGACGGCATGTCGAATCCGTGGCACGCGGCCCTTGCATCCGCTGTCGCGTTCACCGTCGGCGCGGCGCTCCCCCTGCTTGCCGTTCTGCTGCCCCCGGCGGAGTGGCGCATCGGTGCCACCTTCTTCGCGGTTCTGGTGGCCCTCGTCACCACCGGTTGGCTGAGCGCTCACCTCGGCGAGAGTCCCAAGCCGCGCGCCATCGCCCGCATCGTGATCGGCGGCATCCTCGCTCTCGCCGTCACCTATGTGATTGGCGCGCTGATCGGCGGCACGGTGTAACTCGAGTTCCTCACCGGCTGTCTCACTATGCTGAAAGCATGGCATCACTGCGCAGCGGAGCTGGCCCAATCTCTCGATCATCGATCATTACCGCGGGCGCGCTCGACGCGGCCCTCGTGCTCTTGTTTGCCGTGATCGGTCGGCTGAGCCACGGCGAGACCCTGGCCGGCCTGGGCGTGACCTATTGGCCGTTCCTTGGCGGCCTGACCATCGGCTGGCTATTGCTGCGCGCCTGGCGCCACCCGCGCAACATCGTCTGGACCGGCCTCGGCGTCTGGATCGCGGCCGTCTTCGGCGGCCTCCTGCTGCGCCTGGCCGGCGGCCAAGGCATTCAACTCAGTTTCGCGATCGTCACGACCATCGTGCTCGGCGTGTTTCTGCTCGGCTGGCGTGCCATCGCCGCGATCGTGTCCCGCGCTTCTCGCCAGCGGATGCCCACCGCCGCCTGATCGGCGTGCCTCAGACGGCAGCGTCCGCAGCACAGCAGGTATCTGCCGGGCCCGGGCACTTACACCGCCTAGTCGGCCCGGCGTAAACCCGAAGTTGCGAGCAACTGGCCATCATGCAGAACCGCGAGCACGTCGATGGCGAACCGCGCCGTCATGTCGGCCAACGTCTCCGCGCCGCCCGCCACGATCGCCGTCGCGAGCACGTCGGCCGTGACGATGTCGGCGGCAAACACGCTCACCTGGCGAAACGGCGAAGGCTCGTTTCGTTCCGTCCAGATGTGTTCGCCGCGTTCCGCGCTGCCCGACGTGGCCACGGCCCGAAGCGGATGCCGCAGCGGCACGCGTGCTATCACGTCGCCTCGATCGTCCGGATCGACGATCGCCACGACCCACTCGGCATGCACGCTGACCGCTGCCGGAGCTGTTCCGCGATGCCCGGTCGGCGTCGCATGGTCGGCGGGCTCTGTCTCGTCGTACCGGTCCCCCGGCACGCCGCCGACCAGGACGTCACCGCCCGCGTTGATCGACCAGTTGGTGAGGCCGCTGAGGCGAAGGGCCCCTCCGGCTTCGGCGATGGCGAGCGCCTTGACCACACCCGACAGGTCGATCACCCCATCCGCCCGATGCGGCGTGAACACCCCCTGGGTGCGGTCCCGCCAGTCCAGCGCAAGGGCATAGCAGTTGCGCAGGCTCGCACTGGCGTCAGTCAACCGGAGCTCGCCGCGCGCGACTCGACTCAACTCCGAGTCTGCCCGGTACAGGCTGAACTGCTCGTCCCATCGACGGAACACGGTCTCGACGAGCTGCGCGGCATCGGCCCGGGCCGTGTCACCCAACGCGGTCGCGGCTTCGGCGAGTCGCAGACTCACGATCGTGCCCATGGTCGCGAAGGTGGGCACGGGCATCGGTGCGAAATCCTTGCGCATCGTCGGCGCCCTAGAACCCGGCCGTATCGAGGGCTGACTGCAGCGACCGCAGGTAGCCTTCGCTCGTATAGGTGGCACCGCTGACGTTGTGCACGCTCGCCGATTGGGCGGAGAGCACCTCGGAGCGGAGAATCGGTGCGGCCTGGCTACTGATAGCTACCGATCGGCCTCCCCGGTTGGTCAGCTGCAGCGGTGTGACCTCATTGATCGTTCCGTTGGCGATGGTCACCGACACCTGCATGTCGCCGAACTGGGTGTGAATCACCGAGCCGGTGAAGGTTCCAGACGGAGCCGACGACACGGTCGCGGTGGACGCAGCGGCGTTCGGGGCAACTCGCGCGGTCGCGGCCGTCGTGGTGCCCGTGTTCGAGGCGGTCAGGCTCTGCGAGGCATCGATCGACTGCGATCCCAGGTGCCAGCCGATGCCGACGATCGAGACGGAGGCTAGGGCGGCCAGGGCGACTGCGCGTGCTCTCACCAGTCGAACCTTTCGTAGTGGATCTGCTTCTTGGGCACCCCGCCGGCGCGGGCATCGCGTACGACGGCGTCGGTCCACGGGCGGGGGCCGCAGATGTAGATGTCGGATTGTCCCAGTTCGGGCACGATCGTGCGCAGGGTCAGGCCGGCCCGGGCGGCATCCGCTGGCAGCCAGGTACTGACTCCCTTGGGCCGGTGGCCGGCGAGGATGCGCAGCTCGGCGCCGCGCGCACGGCAGAGATCGGTGAGTTCGTCGACCAGATAGGTGTCACCGATGGCGTGTGAGCGCAGCAGTACGGTGGCATGGCCCGGCGCGAAGGACACCGTTTCCAGCAGCGAGCGAATGGGGGCGACGCCGATGCCGGCGGCGATCAGTGCGACGCGAGGCGAGGTGCGTGCGTTCTCGGTGAACAGCCCATAGGGGCCTTCGAAACTCACCCGTGTGCCGCGCGGAACCCGGGGCAGCTCGGCCGATGCGTCGCCGAGGCCACGCACGGTAATGCGCAGCGTGCGTCCGTTCGGGGCGGCCGACAGCGAGAACGGATGCGCCTGCCACCACAGTCCGGCAGACCAGAACCGCCAGATGAAGAACTGGCCGCTCGTGGCCTCGAGCAGGTCGAGCCGACGCCCGACAAGGCTGATCGACGCGACGCCGGGCGCCACCTGCTCGATGCTCGCCACGCGCAGTTGGTGCCGCAGCGACCGCACGACCGGCAGCACGAACCGAAACAGGATGAGGGACCCGGCGACGGCCGCATACAGGGCCAGCCAGTAGTACCGGGCGATAGCGCCCTCGCTGAGCAGGCCACCAACGCTCAGCTGGTGCGGGATGGCCACGAGCACCGCGAGGTAGGCGAGCAGGTGCACGGCGTGCCAGGCCTCGTAGCGAAACCGCCGGCGCACCACCACGAGCGAGGTGATCACGACGCCGATCATGAGGGCGAGGCCGAGAAACGCGAGCGGCATGTCCGGCAGGGTCGTGAACATGTTCCAAACCTCGAGGAACACATTCGTGTTTTCGGCGAGCGCATACCCGGTCACGAGCAGCGCGGCATGGCCGAGGATGAGATACAGGGCCGGCTTGCCGAGCGACTGGTGCACGGCCATAGCCTGGTCATGCCCGAAAGCGCGATCGATCGGGGGCAGCCGCGCGGCCAGCACGAGCATGGCGAGCAGCATGTTGGTGCCGACGAGGCCGGCGACGATTCCGAGGGAGGTGAAAGCCTCCGCGGGGGTGCCGAACTTGGCAGCTCCCCCGTCGGCGAGAAAGATGGCGATGACGATGGCGACTGATGCAACGCAGAGAATCTGCAGGTTATCAGCCAGGCGCATCCGCTTAGTGTAAGCCGGGTGCGGTGACGCCGTGCGCGTGCGGTGCGTGGGTGCCGCACCGGTTCGAGTGGTGCGCGTGTCGAGGCTCATGGGTAGAGCATCGGCCGGGCGCCCATCGAACTGCTATGGATAAGCTGTGAACAGTCTGTGTGTCACCAATGCCTCGAGCGCTACCGCAACGGGCACGCTAGATCTTTTCGATCGGCGCGATCTTGATCAGCAGTTTCTTGGCGCCGGCGGTGTCGAACTGCACGTGCGCGATGCGCTTGGTGCCCTCGCCGGTGACCTGGTTGACCCGGCCCTCGCCAAAGTCATGATGACGGATGCGGTCACCCGCGGTCAGTTCGAGGGCTCCGTTGTCGCGCACCGTTCCGGTGATCTTGTTCGCCCACTCGGTCTTCGGCTTGCCCGGCGGCAGGCCGGCCTGGGCGCTGTTGCTGCCACTGGTCGAACCATTGCCCGAACCGCTGAGCGAATTACCGAAGCCACCGAATCCCCCCTCGCGGCGCGCATTGAGGGCACGCGGCTGGGTGCCACCGTGGGAATTAGCCGTGCCGGGTGACTGCTTCCAGTCGATCAGCTCGGCCGGAATCTCCTGCAGGTAACGGCTCGGCATGGCCACGTTGATGTTTCCGAATTGCGCGCGGGTCATGGCCAGCGAGAGGTAGAGCCGTTGGCGCGCCCGGGTGATGCCCACGTAGAACAGGCGTCGTTCTTCGGCCGGGCCGCCAGGCTCGTTCGCCGACATTTGGTGCGGCAGCAGCCCCTCCTCGACGCCGGTGAGAAAAACCGCCTCATATTCGAGGCCTTTCGCGGTGTGCAGGGTCATCAGCGAAACCGTGCCAGAGGCGTCGTCGAGGTCGTCGGCCGCGGCCACGAGTGAGACCTGAGTCAGAAAATCGACGAGACCGCCGTCGGGGTTCTCCTTGTTGAAGTCCTTGGTTTGCGCGACGAGCTCCTCGATGTTCTCTGCGCGCGCCTCGTCTTGCGGGTCTCGGCTGCCCCGCAGCACGGCGAGCAGGCCGCTGCCGGCGAGCAGAAACTCAAGCACCTCGGAGACGTTGGAACCACCAATCGGGACACCGTCGCCGGTGACCCCGGTCGGCACGAGCATGAGGGCGGCGGCGTCGAGCAGCTCAGCCAGCTTCAGGATGGCGCCGGTCACCTTGGGGCCGAGGCCGAGTGCGGCGGAGTTGCGCATGGCCTGGCGAAAGGTGAGCCCGTTATCGTCGGCGAAGCTCGACAGCCCGGTCTCGGTGGCCGGGCCGATACCGCGCTTGGGGGTGTTCAAAATGCGGCGGAGAGCCAGTTCGTCGACCGGGTTGGCGACGGCGATGAGGTAGGCCAGGGCATCTTTGATCTCGGCCCGCTCGTAGAACTTGGTGCCACCGACCACCCGGTACGGCGTGGCCGAGCGCACCAGGATCTCTTCGAGCGCTCGGGTCTGCGCGTTGGTGCGATAGAACACCGCCATATCGCGGTAGGCCATGCCTGCGCCGTGCAGCACCTGAATCTCGTCGGAGACGAACTGGGCCTCGTCGTGCCCGGAATAGGCGGTGTAGCCGATGATCTTCTCGCCGTCACCGCCGGCGCTCCACAACTTTTTGTCGGTGCGGTCGAAGTTGTGGCCGATGACCGCGTTCGCCGCCGAAAGAATGTTCTGGGTCGACCGGTAATTCTGCTCGAGCAGAATCACCTTCGCGCCCGGGTAGTCCCGTTCGAACCCGCTGATGTTGCGTGTGTCCGCCCCGCGAAAGGCGTAGATCGACTGGTCGGAGTCGCCGACCACGGTGAGCGAGGCCCCGGGAATGGCTCCAGTGGCGTCGCGCAGGTTGCGCACGTGCACACCGTCGTCTTCCATCTCTTGGGCGAGATCGGCGGTGACCGGCCGGGTGAGCTCGTGCACGAGGGCGTACTGGGCGTGGTTGGTGTCCTGGTATTCGTCGACCAGCAGGTGCCGAAACCGGCGCCGGTAGAGCGCGGCGACCTTGGGGAATGCGCGGAACAGGTAGACGGTCTCGCCGATGAGGTCGTCGAAGTCGAGCGCGCTCGCGGCGCGCAGCCGGGCGGAATACTGTCGAAAGATCTCGACGAACATGACTTCCTGCGGGTCGCTCATGTTCGCGTTGCGCGCGTAGGAATCGGCGTCGGCGAGCTCATTTTTGAGCTTGGAGATCTTGGCGCCGGCCGATCCGGGCGTGAACCCGTAGGTGTCGGCGTCGAGAGCCTTGATGATGCGCTTGAGGGTGACCCTGCTGTCGGCCGAGTCGTAGATGCTGAACGTGCTCGATAGGCCGATCTTGTCGGCCTCGCGACGCAGGATGCGCACGCAGGAGGAATGGAAGGTGCTGATCCACATTCCGTCGGAGGCCTGGCCGAGAATGGCGTGCACCCGCTCCCGCATTTCGGCAGCGGCCTTGTTGGTGAAGGTAATGGCGAGAATCTGGCTCGGCCAGGCATCGCGGGTTTCGAGCAGGCTCGCCACCCGCCGAGTGAGCACGCTGGTCTTGCCCGAGCCGGCGCCGGCGATGATGAGCAGCGCCTGGCCGCGATACTCGACGGCCTCTTTCTGCTGCGGGTTGAGCCCGTCGAGCAGGGGGCTCTGTTCGCGTTCCCCCATGCCCGCATACCCGTTGGAATCGAGAATGATCGGCGTGGCCGAACGAGTTGTGGTGGCGGGTGCGGATTCCGCGTTGAGAGGTGTGGTCATGACGCTATCCAGTGTAGGCGAGGCCCCTGACAGGCAGGCCGATCAGCGCCGTTCGTCGCGCACGTGCACGGCAAGATCGGGGTGATCGGCGAAGACGCCGTCGATACCGGAGTCGAAAATGACGCGAAACTCCGACTGCCAGTGCCCGAAATCCGCCTGGCGGGTGCCGCTCCGAAACGTCGGCGCGAGAAACCTATTTTCCGGGCGCAGGGTCCAGCAGTAAATTTCGAGCCCTGCGTTGTGGGCATCATCGACCAGAGCGGATGCCCCGACAACGTCACCCCCGTCATCCGTTTCGAGAATGAGCGATTTCGGAACGCTGATGCCGTCGATGCTTTCAGGCCCGGCGGCGAGGTTCGCAAGCCCGTCAGGCGTGAGGTGGTCGGTGTAAGGCAGCGCCCCGGCTCCGTACTCGGCGACCTGGTCAGCCGGGTGCCCCCGGTCTTCGAGCAGAAAGATCCGCTTGCCGCGCACACCCTCGTCCCGCACCCGGGCGAGCACGCTCGGTTCAAAGCTTTCCACGGTGAGGCGGTCGGTGTTCCAGCCGGCCGCGGAGACCTCGGCGGCGAACAGTTCGGCCAGGGGCAAGTCGAGCCCCGCAAAATAGTTGGCGTGCTTGATCTCAGCGACGATGCCGAGCACCCGGTCGGTCCGCTCGGCCGCGGCATCGACGAGGTCGAACAGGTCGCGCAGTCGCAGAATCGGCTGCTGGCCGTCGAAGGTCGCGTTGTTCTGCCGCAGCCTCGGCAGCCTTTCGCGGGCACGCAGGGTGCTCAGTTCGGCCCAGGTGAAGTCCTCCGTGAACCAACCGGTGACCGGCCTGCCATCAATGTGTTTCTCGGTGCGGCGAGCGGCGAATTCGGTGCGAGTGGCGACATCCGTTGTGCCGGAGATCTCATTTTCGTGGCGAATGACGAGTACGCCGTCGCGGGTCGCTACCAGGTCTGGTTCGACGGCGTCGGCGCCGAGTGCGAACGCGAGCCCGAACGCGCCGCGGGTGTGCTCGGGCCGGTGACCGCTTGCCCCGCGGTGGCCAATGACGATCGGTTGCATGGTTGCAGGCTAACCGCGCCCACAGAACGGATGCTGAGGACCGCTATCCGCTGATAGCGGAACGTCTCCAAATGCCGCCTGGAATGCTGTAAATCGGCTGATCCCCAGCACATTCGAACGCGCTCTCCGGTACCTTTGATGAAGCGCCGCACCAGGCGCTGCGCGTCGGCTAGCCCCGCGCGCACCAGTTACTCCTCCAGCTGATTGTGAGTACAGCAACACATGGCATCCTCCAACCCCGCTTTCTCCCGCAACGAAGCGTTCGGCGCTCGTGGCGCAGTGGCGTCGTCGCAGGCCCTCTCTGACAACGATCTGCAGTCGATGTACAACCGGCCCGCCGCCGGTGCGCAGGACACCGAGCGCATGACCTATGAAGACACCATCACCAAGACCGGCCTCGGCTTTGCGCTGCTGCTCGTGGCGGCGGCGATCTCCTGGGTCGCTACCCCGGTGCTGCCGTTCCTGTTCATTCTTGGCGCCATTGCCGGTTTCGTGCTCGGCCTGGTCAACACTTTCAAGAAGGAGCCGTCGGCTCCGCTGATCCTCGCCTTCGGCGCGGCCCAGGGCTTGTTCGTCGGCGGTATCTCGAGCGTCTTCGAGCGCATCTACCCGGGCATCGTCACGCAGGCGGTCCTCGCCACGCTCGTCGTCGTCGCCGTGACCCTCGCACTTTTCAAGAGCGGCAAAATCCGGGCCTCGAAGAAGGCCACCAAGGTCTTCCTGATCGCCATGATCGGCTACGGCGTATTCTCGCTTATCAACGTCGGCATGATGATCTTCGGCGGCACCGACCAGGCCTTCGGCCTCCGCAGCGCGAGCATCAGCATTCTCGGCTTCGACCTCAAGCTCGGCGTCATCATCGGCATTCTCGCCGTCCTCATGGCCGCCTACTCGCTCGTACTCGACTTCGACTTCATCCAGAAGGGCGTCAACAACCGCCTGCCCCGCAAGTACGGCTGGAGCGGCGCCTTCGGCATCATGATGACCGTCGTCTGGCTCTACGTAGAGCTCCTGCGCATCTTCGCCCTCACGCGCGAGTAGCTTCACTCTCGGAAGAGCGCCTTCGTTCCCAGGACCGAGGGCGCTTTTGCGTTCCCGTGGCACATCGCGTTCCCGTGGCACATCACACTGTGGTTGGCTTAAGTAATGAGTTTCACTGACCTGCACGCGCTGCTCCCGCTCGAAGCAAACGGTATGAACGCCGCGTTCGGCTATATCGGCAGCGCCATCGTGCTCCTCGGCCTCGCCTGGGTGGTCATCCTCGCTATCCGCCGCTACCTCAAGGCACCCAAAGACTGATCGACAGGGCGAGGACAGCGCCGTTGCCGAGCAGCGCCGCCGTCAGCTGAGGCACCGTCTGAGCTAACCCTGTTCGCGGACGGCGCTGTTGTGCGGCAACGCGAAGCCTGCGTTGGGAGCGCTTCCTCAACCTTCCTCGCAGTCCGGTCGGAATCGATATCCCATTCCGGATTCGGTGAGCAGATACCGGGGGTTCCGGGGATCGGGTTCGATTTTCTTCCGAAGTTGGGCGATGTAGAGGCGGAGGTATCCCGTGTCGGTGATGTGTTCTGATCCCCAGATTTCGGTGAGGAGGCTTTGGCGGGACACGAGATTACCCGCATTTCGCACGAGGATATCGAGGACTTGCCATTCCGTCGGGGTCAGCCGCACGAGCTCGGGCCCGCTGGGCGTTGTCCGCGTGATGCTCTTGGCCGCGAGATCGATGGCGATGTCCGCGATTCGCGTGATCGGCGCCGTCTCCTGGTTGGGAACACGCCGCGTGAGGGCGCGGATGCGAGCCAAAAGTTCGTCAATCGAGAAGGGTTTGGTGACGTAGTCGTCAGCGCCGGCATCGAGCGCCTCGACTTTGTCGGCCGCCCCTGTTCGGCCGGAGACGACGAGAATAGGGGCTTGAGTCCACCCGCGAAGTCCCTGGATGACCTGGATACCGTCGAGTTCGGGCATTCCGAGGTCGAGCATGAAAATATCGGGCCGATGGTCGATGGCTGCGTTCACGGCTTCAGTTCCGTTGGCCGCGGTAATGATCTCGTATCCTCGTGCTCCGAGGGTCACGCATCTTCATGGATTCTCCTGGTTGAGGGTCACCGCGGGGGTACGGGGATGACGCGCACTGATGTCTCCATCAGAGGCTGCAGCAGACCGCATGGGGATAGATCCCGCCACCGGCAGAGCGATGACCATCGTCAGGCCGCCGCCGGGGGTGGTTTCCGCTTCGAGGGTACCGCCCATGCCCTCGGAGAATCCCTTGGACAGGGCAAGGCCAAGTCCTAGACCGGAGCGGTTATCGGTGTCGCCGAGGCGTTGGAAGGGAACGAAGACGTCATCACGTCGCTCGAGGGCGATACCGGGGCCGTGGTCGATGACGCGGATCTCCACGGTGCCGCCGAAGCTGCTGGTGGCGATGCGCACGCGCGTCCCCGATGGGGCAAAACGGGTGGCGTTGGCGAGGAGGTTGACGACAACGCGCTGAAGCAGTCCTTGGTCGGCCAGGAGCCGGGGTAGATCCGGGTCGAGGTCGAGTTCGATGGCTCCCGGTCCGAGATGCAGTTCATCAAAAGCGGTGAGAATGACGTCTTCGGCATCCACGGCGCCCAACGACACACCGAGGACGCCGGCCTGTACTCGGCTGACGTCGAGAAGGTTGGTGACGAGTGCGGTGAGCGTCTGCAGACTCTCGTCGGCGGTGGCGCGGAGCTCTTCTCGATCGGCTTCAGACCACGTCACGTCGGTCGCGCGCAGCCCGCTCACTGCGGCGACGGCGGCAGCGAGCGGTCGGCGGAGGTCGTGACTGACGGCGGAGAGAAGAGCGCTGCGAACCCGGTCGGTCTCGGCGAGCGGTCCGACCTCGTTCGCCGTCTCGGTGAGGACGGAATGTTCCATGGTCGCGTCGATCTGCGCGGCGATCACGGCCAGGAGACGCCGTTCGGAGGCTTGCAGATCGCCGCCGTGGAGTTCGAGAGTGGCACGGGTGCCGATCGGCACGGTCGTGAACTGTGCGTGCGTTGTGGTTGCACCGTCGCGCAGGAGCACCTGCCCGTCCTCGATGAGGACGACCTCGTCGAGGTTGAAGGCTTCCCGGGTTCGTCCGA
Organism: Cryobacterium sp. Hz9; assembly: GCF_004402825.1. Lineage (NCBI taxonomy): Bacteria > Bacillati > Actinomycetota > Actinomycetes > Micrococcales > Microbacteriaceae > Cryobacterium > Cryobacterium sp. Hz9. Next base: position 194,309 of record NZ_SOFC01000022.1, on the reverse strand, counting down.
TAAGTGCCTGCAGGGCGCCTTGCCCCGAAGAACGCTACCGGAGATGGTGGCCAGGAGGTCTGATTCCGCAGCCGAGCGTTTGGCTGCGCGGGTGCGGCGAGCGGCCTGGTCGACAACGTAGCTCACGAGGACCGCGTTCAGACCGTACAGGAAGAGTGCCAGCATGTGCAGAGGTTCGTCGACAGTGATTGTGTATAACGGTTCCACGAACAAAAAGTCCAGGGTGAGGCCCGACAGGAACGCAGCGAAGAGTGCGGGCCAGATGCCCCCGACCAGGGCCACGAGAACGACCAGGAGCTGGTAGGTGAGAACATCGCTGGTGATCGATTCGGGGCTGCGGAATGCGACGAGCAACCATGTGACGAGCGGACCGCCGATCAGGGCGAGGGTGAACCCTGCGACACGGCGTTTCAGGGTGAGAGCTCCTGCGAGGCGTGGGAGCGTGAAGCGCCCTCCGGCCGCGGCATGAGTGACGATGTGAACGTCTATGCTGCCAGACTCTCGAATGACCGTTGATCCAATGCCGGGCCCGGTGAGAGCCGCCATCAGACGGCTTCTGCGGCTGACGCCAATGACGAGCTGGGTTGCATTCACCCCCTTTGCGAAGTCGACGAGCGCGTGCGGAATATCATCGCCGACAACCTGGCGGTAGGTGCCGCCGAGTGTCTCCACCAGCGATCGTTGCTGGTCGAGTTCCCACGGGTGCGTGGAGCGCAGGCCGTCCTGGCTGGTGATGTGCACGGCCAGGAGTTCGCCGCCCGCGGACCGCGCCGCGATTCGCGCCCCCCGTCGGATCAGGGTCGCACCCTCCGGGCCGCCTGTGAGAGCGATGACGACCCGCTCGCGGGCCTCCCACTTACTATCGATACCGTGCTCGGCACGATAACTGTTCAGTGCGCTGTCGACCTCGTCCGCCAGCCACAGCAGTGCGAGCTCTCGCAGGGCGGTGAGATTGCCCAACCGGAAGTAGTTCGACAAGGCCGCATCGATGCGTTCAGCCGGGTATATCCGCCCCTGGGCGAGGCGACCAAGGAGAGCCTGCGGGGCGAGGTCGATGACTTCGATCTGATCGGCAGCCCGAAGCACTTTGTCGGGGATGGTTTCGCGTTGCGGTGCACCGGTGATCTGTTGCACGACGTCGTTGAGCGATTCGATGTGCTGGATGTTGACGGTGGACATGACGTCGATTCCGGCGTTCAGCAGCGTTTCAACGTCTTGCCAACGTTTCTCGTGCTCGGAGCCGGGCGCATTGGTGTGGGCGAGTTCGTCCACCAAGGCCATATCCGGCTTCCGAGCGACCACGGCGCTGAGGTTCATCTCGGTCAATTCAACGCCACGGTGCAAGATCGTGGTGCGCGGGATGGTCTCGAGCCCCTCGGTCATGGCCGCTGTGGCGGCGCGGCCGTGGGTTTCCACGATCGCTACGACCACATCCTTACCCTCATGCTGCAGGCGTCGGCCTTCTTCCAGCATGGTGTAGGTCTTGCCGACGCCGGGGGCGGCACCGAGCAGCACTCGTAGCCGCCCTCGTCTCATGACTTAACCTTTCTGCCCGTCAAGGGCGATGTTCAGTTCTAGGACGTTCACGGTCGGCTCGCCCAGATATCCAAGGTCCCTCCCCTGGATGTTCGCTTCCACCAGCGCCCGGACGACATGTTCAGGCAATCCCCGTTCACCGGCCACTCGGACCACCTGAAGCAGAGCGTACTCGGGGCTGATGTGCGGGTCGAGACCGGACGCCGACGCCGTGAGGGCATCCGCTGGGATGTCCGCCGGGTCGACGTGGTTGAACTGCGCGATCTGTGCTTTTCGTTCCTGGATCGCGGCGACGAGGTCGGAATTCTCCGGCCCCCAGTTGGACCCGCTCGATGCACCGGCGTCGTAGCCGTTGCCGGCCGCGGAGGGCCGCCCCTGAAACCACTCGGGCAGGGGGTTGCCGTCGACGTCGGCGAAGGATTGACCGATGAGGCTGGACCCGACCGGGGCGTCGGCGACGGACAGCGTGGATCCGTCGGCCTGGGCGGGAAGTGCCAGCTGCCCGATGCCGGTTATGGCGAGTGGGTAGGCCACCCCGAGGATAACGGTAAGAACGAGCATGGCGCGGAGGGCGACCCGGTAGTGCCGGATGCCCGAGCGGGGTGAGCTCATGATGACGTCTTCTTTCTCAGATTTTGCACGGGTCAGAAACCGGGGATCAGGCCGACGACGAGGTCGATCAGCTTGATTCCGATGAAGGGGGCGATCACGCCACCGAGACCGTAGACAAGGAGGTTGCGGCTCAGAATCTTCGCCGCGCTCAACGGGCGGTACCGCACCCCCCGCAGGGCGAGCGGAATCAGCACGACAATGACAATGGCGTTGAAGATTATCGCCGACAGCACCGCCGAGGATGGGGAATGCAGTCCCATGATGTTCAGCACCGCGAGTCCGGGGAACACTCCCATGAACATGGCGGGGATTATCGCGAAGTATTTCGCGACGTCGTTGGCGATCGAGAATGTCGTGAGCGCACCGCGGGTGATGAGCAACTGCTTGCCGATTCGCACAATATCGATCAGTTTGCTCGGGTCTGAGTCCAGGTCAACCATATTCCCGGCTTCCTTCGCCGCGGAGGTGCCCGTATTCATCGCCACGCCGACATCCGCTTGAGCGAGCGCGGGTGCGTCGTTCGTGCCATCGCCGGTCATCGCGACCAGGTTGCCACCCTCCTGCTCTTGACGGATGAGGGCAAGCTTGTCCTCGGGGGTTGCTTCTGCCAGGTAGTCATCGACTCCGGCTTCGGCCGCGATGGCTTTGGCGGTGAGTGGGTTGTCGCCGGTGATCATGACGGTGCGGATGCCCATCGCCCGCATTTCCGCGAAACGTTCCTTCAGCCCTTCCTTGACGATGTCCTTGCGGTGAACGACCCCGAGGACGCGGCCTTCGCCGGACGCGCTCTTCACCGCGACCACCAGGGGAGTTCCGCCACTCTGAGCGATGCGTTCTACCTGCTCGTTCAGGTCGGCGAGCACGGAGCTTGCAACCCGTTCGTCTTCCGCAATCCAGGCGAGGACCGCGGAGCCGGCACCCTTCCTGATCCGCGTGCCATCCGGCTGATCGAGGCCACTCATCCGGGTCTGCGCGGTGAAGAGGACAGTTTGCCCCACCGTGTACCCGCCCACATCGACGCCTTCCACACCGGCCAGGTCGACAATGGACTTGCCTTCCGGGGTGGGGTCGGCAAGCGAGGAGAGTGCGGCCGTTTGGATAAGTTCCCGCTGGCTCACGCCGTCGAGGCACACGAACTCAGAGGCGCGTCGGTTGCCGTAGGTGATGGTCCCCGTCTTGTCCAGCAGCAGGATCGTCACGTCGCCGGCCGCCTCGACCGCTCGTCCGGACATCGCCAATACGTTGCGTTGAACGAGGCGGTCCATGCCGGCGATACCGATGGCCGAGAGCAGTGCGCCGATCGTGGTCGGGATCAGGCAGACCAGCAATGCGATCAGGACCGGCAGGCTGACCGTCGCTGCCGAATACGAGGCGATCGGGTTCAGGGTGAGCGTGACGATGACGAAGATGATGGACAGGCTGGCCAGGAGAATGTTCAGGGCGATTTCGTTGGGGGTCTTCTGACGCGACGCACCCTCGACGAGGCCGATCATCCGGTCCACGAAGGTTTCGCCCGGCTTGCTGGTGATCCGCACGACGATGCGGTCAGAGAGAACCCGGGTTCCGCCGGTGACGGCGCTGCGGTCGCCGCCGGATTCCCGCACGACGGGCGCGGATTCGCCGGTGATGGCGGACTCGTCAACCGAGGCGATGCCCCAGATAATGTCGCCATCCCCGGGAACCAGGTCACCCGCGGTCACGACCACGACATCGCCGAGTTTGAGTTGTGCGGAGGAAACGTCCTCGGTTGCGCTCGTCGTGGCGGCGGGATCGGAGCCCTGGTTGTAACCGGTCACTTTGTGCGCCAGGGTGCTGGTACGAGTCTTGCGGAGGCTGTCTGCCTGCGCCTTGCCGCGCCCCTCGGCGACGGACTCAGCGAGGTTGGCGAAGAGCACTGTCAACCAGAGCCAGACAGCGATACCCCCGGTGAAGGATCCGGGAACTGCCGAACCGCCGGAAGACTCGGGCCCGCCGAAAAACGGTTCGGCGATCGCCAGGACGGTGGTGAAGGCCGCACCGACCTCGACGATGAACATGACGGGGTTACGCCACATCTGCCGCGGGTCGAGCTTCTTGAATGCCCCCGGCAGGGCGGCGATGAGCATCTCAGTGCCAAACGTGCTCTGCGAACGTTTGCTGGCACTCTCGCCAGGCATGTGCTCGGTCGTGGTTGTTGTTGTTGTTGCGGACATGGTTACTGCAGCCCTTCCGCCAGGGGACCCAGCGCGAGTACGGGGAAGTAGGTGAGTGCGGTCACGATAACCGTCACACCGAGGAGAAGACCGATTAACTGCGGTCGATGAGTGGGCAACGTTCCCGACGTCGCTGGTACTTTGTCCTGAGCCGCAAGGGATCCGGCCAGCGCCAGCACGAACACGATTGGGATGAACCGACCGAAAAGCATCGCGACACCGAGGGCGGTATTGAACCAGGGGGTGTTCGCCGAGAGGCCGGCGAACGCAGAACCGTTATTGTTCGATGCCGAGGTGAACGCATACAGTACCTCGGATAACCCGTGGATGCCGGGGTTCCAAATCGAAGTCGCCTCGACGTCTGCCCGGACAGCGGGGATCGCGAAGCTCAACGCCGTACCCATCAATACCAAGGTCGGAGTGACCAGGATGTACAGACTCGCGAGCTTGATTTGCTTGGGACCGATCTTCTTTCCCAGATATTCCGGCGTTCGCCCCACCAGGAGTCCACCGATGAACACCGCAATGATTGCGAGGATCAACATGCCGTAAAGACCCGACCCGACGCCACCGGGAGCGACCTCGCCGAGCATCATATTGATCATCGGCAACATGCCGCCGAGGGCAGTATATGAGTCGTGCATGGAGTTGACCGCACCGGTCGACGTCAAGGTGCTGGTCGAGCCGAACAGGGTCGAGGCAAAGATTCCAAATCGCTGTTCCTTGCCCTCCAGGGCACCTCCCGCGAGCTGTGGCGCTGTTCCTGCGCCGTTCAGCTCAAGGAGCGTGAGGGCGGTGAGGGAGGTGACGAAGATCGCGCCCATCACGGCCAGAATCGTGTAACCCTGCTTGTGGTTACCGACCATTCGTCCGAACGTGCGCGGAAGCGCGAACGGGATCATCAACATGAGGACGTTTTGAAAGAGACTCGTCCACGCGGTCGGGTTCTCAAAGGGGTGCGCGGCGTTGGCGTTGAAAAAACCACCACCGTTTGTGCCGAGGTTCTTGATCGCTTCCTGCGACGCGACCGGACCACCGGGAAGATTCTGCAGACCGCCGCTCAGCGTTGTGATCTCCGTGAAGCCATTGAAGTTCTGGATCACTCCGCTCGCCAGCAACACCACGGCACCGAGCACGGAGATCGGTAGGAGTAGGCGCAGGGTACCTCGCGTCAGGTCGACCCAGAAGTTACCAATCGTGCTCGACTTGCGCCGGGTGAATCCGCGCACGAGTGCGATGGCAATGGCAATACCCACGGCTGCGGAGACAAAGTTCTGCACCGCCAGACCGGCGATTTGCACGGTGTAGCCCATCGTCAACTCGGGTGAATAGGACTGCCAGTTGGTGTTTGCCACGAAGGACGCTGCCGTGTTGAACGACAACCCTTCCGGAACCGCGGGTAGTCCGAGGGAATAGGGCAACATCGCCTGCGTGCGCTGCAGGACGTAGACGAAGATCAGCCCGACCGCGGAGAAAGCCAGTACGCCACGCAGGTACGACTGCCACGTCTGCTCGGCGCTGGAGTCCACACCGATCACGCGGTAGAAGCCGCGCTCAACCAGCAGGTCCTTCTTCGAGGTAAAGATGTGGGCCATATAGTCGCCCACTGGTCGGTACAGGACGGTGAGGATGAGGGCCAGAGTGGCGATCTGAAGGATCGCGAAGACGACATCCATCTAGAAGCGCTCCGGTTTCACGAGGGCAACAACGAGGTACACCACGGCGGCAACGGCCAGCGCCGCGGCCAGCAGATCGAAGAAGATCACAGCTTCTCGACCCCCCACCCGATGACGCCGACCAGCGCGAACACGACAACGATGCCGAGCACGTAAACAATGTCAAGCACAATTCACTCCATCTGGAGAAGGATGACGCGACACCCGAAGCGGGGCACGACGGCCGCAGGGGCACGACAATCGAGTAGACACCCTCGTTCCCGACCAAACGGCCGCCCTAACGGAATCCATACAGGAATTCGACGAAACCTAACGACCTCTGCACCCTGTAGACCGAAAGCCAGGACCACTGCGGCAAGCTGTCCAGAGGCGCCGCCCCGGAACGCGACCCAAATCGCAGCTTGGTATCAACCGTGTTACCGTGCGCGGATACACGTGCCGGCTCTTCCATGCCACACAATGGACCAGTGTGTTTCGCACATCAGCAAGATCCGAGTCACGCCACGGTGACTCGTGTGTGCCAACTGAAGGAGCTCAGTGGATTCATCACGGATTCCGGTTATGCCGGAGAGCGTCCCCGTAGCTGCCCGAACCGGAGCGCCGGCAAATAACTTCACTCGCTGGCTGATGAAGAATCGTGTTCAGCCGGTTGGCCCGGAGAGCAGTGAGAAGGCGGCGCCGACGCACAGCTGGTGGAAGGTGATGTGTCTGACCGGCGTCGACTACTTTTCGACGCTCTCCTACCTGCCCGGAATAGCCTTCCTCGCGGCCGGCGCGCTCTCGCCACTCGCCACTCTCCTGATCGTGGCGCTGACTCTCCTCGGGATGCTTCCGATGTATTGGCGGGTCGCCAAAGAGAGTCCCCATGGCCAGGGTTCGGTGGCAATGCTGGAACGACTCCTACCGTTCTGGAAGGGTAAGTTCTTCGTCCTGGTACTTCTCGGGTTCGTCGCAACGTCGTGGATCATCACAATCACACTGTCGTCAGCGGATGCGACGGTACACCTGCTCGAGAACCCCTACGCACCGGCCTTCCTCGAAGGCCACCAGGTCACTATCACGATCGTGCTGCTGCTTATTCTGGGCGGCGTCTTCCTGCTGGGCTTCACCGAGGCCGTCAAGGTCGCCATCCCACTCGTGGCGGTCTTTTTGGTCCTGAACGGCATTGTCATCGGCGTTGGCCTCTACGACTCATTCACGCAACCCGGCGCGCTGGAGGGCTGGTTGGACGCCCTCACGACGCGCGGCGGCAGCGCCGGCGACATTATTGGGCCTGCCCTCCTGGCCTTTCCGCTGTTGGTGCTCGGGCTGTCGGGGTTCGAGACCGGGGTGAGCATGATGCCGTTGGTCGGCACCACGGGGAAGACTGCAGCGGAGCGACTGGCGTCGCGCATCCGCAATACCCGGAAGCTACTCACCGCTGCCGCGCTCATCATGAGCATCTACCTTCTCTCCAGCAGCTTCGTCACCACGCTCCTCATCCCGCCGGACGCGTTTCAGGAGGGCGGCGAAGCCAGCGGCCGCGCCCTGGCCTATCTCGCGCATGAGCTGATCGGGAACGAGTTCGGTACCGCCTATGACGTCAGCAGCATCCTCATCCTCTGGTTTGCCGGCGCGTCCGCGATGGCCGGGCTGATCAATATCGTTCCGCGGTACCTCCCCTCCTACGGCATGGCGCCGGAGTGGAGCAGGGCCATACGGCCCGTCGTCTTGGTCTATACCGGCGTCAGCATCCTCATAACGATCGCATTCAAGGCCGACGTGAACGCTCAGGCGGGCGCCTACGCCACCGGAATTCTGGCCATGATGCTCTCCGGCGCGGCCGCGGTCACAATTTCTGCTGCCCGGCGTCGGCAACGACGAGCCACCCTCGGCTTCGGCGCCTTGACCCTTATCCTGTTCTACGCCTTGGCCGCGAACATCCTGAAAAAACCCGACGGGATTGCCATCTCGGCACTGTTCATCGGTGGAATCATCGTCGTCTCCCTCATATCCCGGGTGTCGCGCACCACTGAGCTGCGCGTCGAACGCGTCGACTTCGACGAATCGGCCCGCAGCTTTATCGCCGCGTCACTGGCTTTCGATGGCGCATTGAACCTGATTGCAACGCGGCCGCCCTCCGGAAGCCTGCCCGCCGACTACGCCGAGAAAGAGTCCGAACAAAGGCAGATGAACCCGGTGCCGGGTGCCGCCGATGTGCTGTTTTTGGAGATTGACGTCGTTGATCCGTCCGGCTTCAGCGACGTGCTCCGCGTTCGAGGCGTCGAGGTCGACGGGCATCGGGTGCTCCGTGCGCAGAGCCCGGCAGCGCCGAACGCGATTGCCGCGATACTTCTGGCCCTGAGAGATGCCACGGGCGTGCGACCGCAGGCCTTCTTCGAATGGTCGGAAGGTAACCCGCTCGGGCATCTCCTCCGGTACCTTTTGCTGGGGCGCGGAGATACGGCCCCGGTCGTGCGCGAGATCCTGCGCGAGAGTGAACCAGACCCGACGCGGAGGCCGGGGATCCACGTCGGCGGCGGCTGACCGCCGAGCCATCATCGTCCACGAAAGCGTCAAAATTCGCTCCATCCGTGAGCCAAATGGCAACTGCGCGCATTCATCACGGCTGGGCCAGCAAAATCGACGTCGTTCCAGGGGCCGTTGGGCGCATCCAAACGTCCCCGGGATGTGCTCGCCCACGCCCCCGGAGGCCGGCCGTTCCTGCCGACCATCGCGGGACGCCGCCACCGTACTCCCCGCGTCACAGCACAGCACGAAAAAGTAGGGCCGGCTCCAGAGCCGGCCCTACTTTTTCGCGATGCTACCGCTGGGTTACTCCCACTCGATGGTTCCCGGCGGCTTCGACGTGACGTCGAGCACCACGCGGTTCACACCGTCGACCTCGTTGGTGATGCGATTGGAAATCTTCGCCAGCAGGTCGTAGGGCAGGCGGGTCCAGTCGGCGGTCATCGCATCCTCCGAAGACACCGGGCGGAGCACGATCGGGTGACCGTAGGTGCGGCCGTCACCCTGCACGCCCACCGAGCGCACATCGGCGAGCAGCACCACCGGGCACTGCCAGATCTCGCGGTCGAGGCCGGCGGCGGTCAGCTCGAAGCGCACGATCGCATCCGCTTGACGCAGCAGGTCGAGGCGTTCCTGGGTGATCGACCCGACGATGCGAATGCCGAGACCGGGGCCGGGAAACGGCTGGCGCTGAACGATTTCGTCCGGCAGGCCGAGCTCGGCGCCGATCGCACGCACCTCGTCCTTGAACAGGGTGCGCAACGGTTCGACCAGTTCGAACTGCAGGTCTTCCGGCAGGCCGCCCACGTTGTGGTGGCTCTTGATGTTCGCGGTGCCGCTTCCGCCGCCTGATTCCACCACGTCAGGGTAGAGGGTGCCCTGCACCAGGAAAGCGATCGGGTCACCGTCGGTTTCGGCGGCTTCCTTGATGAGCTCGGCCTGGGCTTGCTCGAAGGTGCGAATGAACTCGCGGCCGATGATCTTGCGCTTGGTCTCCGGATCGCTCACGCCCTCGAGCGCGGTGAGGAACTGCTCACGCACGTCGACGGTGACCAGGCGAATGCCGGTGGCCTTGACGTAATCCTCTTCGACCTGGCGGCGCTCGTCTTCGCGCAGCAAGCCGTGGTCGACGAAGACGCACACCAGCTGGTCGCCGATGGCCTTGTGCACGAGGGCTGCGGCCACGGCGGAGTCGACTCCGCCGGAGAGCCCGCAGATGACCTTGCCGGTACCGACCTGCGCGCGGATCTTGGCGACCTGCTCGGCGATGACGTTGCCGCTGTTCCAGTCAGGGTTGATACCGGCGGCGCGGTGCAGAAAGTTCTCCAACACGTGCTGGCCGTTTTCGGAGTGTTTGACCTCGGGGTGCCACTGCACGCCGTAGAGCCGCTTCTTGTCATTGGCGAACGCGGCGACCGGGGTGGAGGTCGACGAGGCCAGCACGGTGAAGCCCGCCGGCGCGGTGGCGACCGAGTCGCCGTGGCTCATCCAGACCGTTTGGCTGTCGGGCTGGTCGGCCAGCAGCACGTTGTCGGCGTTGCTCACGACGACCGGGGTCGAGCCGTATTCGCGGGCTCCGGTGTGGGCGACGGTGCCGCCGAGGGCGGTCGCCATCACTTGGAAGCCGTAGCAGATGCCGAGCACGGGCACACCGAGTTCGAAGATCGCTGCGTCGAAGGCTGGCGCACCGTCGGCGTAGACGCTCGACGGGCCACCGCTGAGCACGATTCCGCGCGGGTTCTTCGCGAGCACCTCGGCGGCGGTGATCGTGTGCGGCACGATCTCCGAATAAACGGACGCCTCCCGCACGCGCCGCGCGATCAGCTGCGCGTACTGCGCACCGAAGTCGACAACGAGAACGGGGCGATCGAGCCCCGAGTCGGCGATGGGTGCATCCGCCGACGCGGTGTCGAGGGTGTCACTCATGAACGCACCTCGGTAGCCTTTTTCGCTTCGAGCTGCTCAAGGGAACGTTTGACGCGGCGGGTCATGGGGCCTTCCAGAAAGAACGAGAGCGTGGGGATGATGCCGCCGAGCGCGATCAGCACGAAGAGCGGGAATGGCCAGCGCATCAGGCTCCACAAGCGGAAATCGGCGAACAGATAGAGCACGTAGAACCAGCCGTGCACGATCAAAATGATCGTGCTGAGGTTGATTGCGGCGACCGTGTCGCGCGGCACGAAGGCGAGAAAGCCCTCGGAGCCGTTCATCTCGAGTTCGTAGCCGAGCACGAACTTGGCGTAGACCTCGGCGCAGAGCAACAGCAAAAAGACACCGGTGATGATGGACGACACCTGGTAGAGCCGAAGCGCACCGGGGATTCGGGAAATATCGGCGGGCTTGGGATCAAGTGGCATGGGCTGATTCTACGCGCCCGTGCTGGGAGCCCCTGCAGTCACGCCTTGGAGCGCTGCTTCTTCCTGTTCGCGTTCCAGGGCATCGCGCACGAGCCGGTACCAGAGGAACACGGCGAACCCGGCGAAGACGACCCACTCGATCGCGTAGAAGATGTTCAGCCAGTTCAGCGACTGGTCGACTTCGGGCACCGGGGAATCGATCACATCGAGGCCCGTCGGGGCAGCGGCGTCGACGATATAGGCGGAATACACCGACTGGTCGGTGAAATCGGCCCACAAATTGATCAGAGCGGATGGCGCAACCTTGGTCAGCTCCATCGAATCGCCGTCCGGGGCGGGCAGCTCCGGGGCTTCCCCGGTGAGAAAGCGTCCGGTCAGGGTGACCGGGCTGGTGTCGGGTGCCGCCTGGAGCTGGGCGATGACGACCTCGGCGGTGCTTTTGTCGGGAGCCCAACCGCGTGCGACGGCGATGCTGGCGGCGGCATCCGTCTGAAAATGGCTGACGACCCAGAACCCCAAGCTGCCGCCGTTGAAACGCGTCGTGATGAGCTGCTCGTCACCGACCACCCAGGTTCCGTCGGTGGTGACCATTTGACCGGTCGCGATCTGCGTCACCCCGCCGTCAGGCTGCGCAACGTCGGCGAGTGGCTTTACCTGCTCGGTGCTGCGCTCCACAACCACGCCGGACTCGATGGCGCGGTCCAGCTGCCAGTGCCCGAGCAGGGCGAAGGCCGCGGCAATGCCGAGGGCAAGCAGCAGTGCGGCCACCCAGCGGGGGCGCAGCATCATTTTGATCACGAATAGTCACCTGTGTGGGTTTCTCGCCCGGGTTTGCGTGCCGGTCTGTCGGCGTCATCTTCGGGTTCTGCGGAGTGCTGACCGAGAGCGAAATCGGCCATCGAACCCGAGCCGGAATCGGCCGAATGCGAGCGTTTCGCTGCATTCAGCGTATCGGCCGGTGGTTGGGAATTGGCCGAGTCGACCATCCGCTTGGCCGCGCGCCGGGTGGACTCGTCGGCATCCGTCGCCTGAGCGGCTGTCACCGCCTCGACCAGCGCGATCTCCTCGTCGAGCATCGGGTTGCGCGGCGCGCGCGCGGCAGCGGATGCTGGCCCGCGGCGACGCAAGGCCGACCCGATCTTTTCGGAATTCGCCGCGAACAGCGGACCAAGGATCGCCATGACCAAGACGTAGAGGCCCGCGAACGGTTGCAGGCGCGGATCGAGCCCGGCCGACACCGACAGGGTCGCCAGAATCAGCGTGAACTCGCCGCGATTGACGAAGATTGCGGCGGTGTTGAGGGCTTCGCGTGGCCCCATTTTGTGCAGCCAGGCCAGCAGCGCCCCGGAGAGCAGGCTGAGCAGAAAGGTCATCACGATGGCCACGAGCACCACGCCGATCACCGATCCGAACTGGGCCACGTCGAGGGCGAGGCCGAAGTTGAGAAAGAAGAACGCCGCGAAAATATCGCGCAGCGGCACTGCGACGCGCTCGATCTTGGCGCGGTAGCTGCTCGCGCCGAGCACGACGCCGATGAGGAATGCGCCGATCGCGTCGGTCACGCCGATGATCTCGCCGATGCCGGCGAACAACACCACCAAGCCGAAGAACAGAATCGTGAACAGTTCGTCGTCTTTGGTGCGCATGAGGCGGGAAACGACGCGACCCCCCCACCGGGCGAGGGAGAACATGGCCACGAGAAAGAGGAAGGCGATCGAGAGCTGCAACACGATCGGCCAGATCTCGGTCTTGCCACTGAGCACGACGGAGACGATGGAGAGGTAGATGGCGATGAAGATGTCGCCGACGACGGTGACGCCGAGGATCATCGGCGTCTCCTTGTTGGCGAGCCGACGTAACTCGATCAGGAGCTTGGTAATGATCGCGCTCGACGAGGTGCCGGTCATGCCGGCGATGACGAGGGCCTCCCGGGGGCCCCAACCCACCAGCAGGCCGAAGATGAAGCCGGCACCCATGTTGATGAGCACCCAGGAGCCGCCGGAAATGATCAGGGTCTTGGCGTTGCCAAAGAACTCCTCCTGGTCGAACTCGAGGCCCAGGCTGAACAGCAGCAGAATCAGGCCGAAGACGGCGATCAGCTCGATGTCGCCGGACTCAAAGTCGAGGGGAAAGAAGTCGGTGTTCGGGCTCGCGAGAAGGCCCACGATCATATAGATCGGAATAGTGGGGAGCCCGATCAGCTTGCCCAGGCGGCCAAGAACGTAAGCGCCGACGAGCAGAATGCCGAGAACGAGGAGGTCTTCGCCGACGTGCATCGGCCTACCCCCCGGGTGGAGCGTCGACGGTCTTGGCCTTCACTTCACCGGTGCGGAAGAAGGCGAAGGCCTTGACCACCTTTTCGGGCGAACCGGCAACGACGAGGGTGTCACCGGGGAAGACTTTGAAGTCGGCGGCGGGGGCGGGGTTGGCCGATTCGCCGCGCACGACGGCGACTACGGTGAGGCCGGCAATGCCGCGGTCGGCGGGGTTGCCCAGGGGCTGGCCGGCGATGTGGTCTTCGTAGTCGACGGTGAACCAGTCGATGCTGAGGCCGGGAATCTGGTCGAGGGCGCTGAGCGACTCGGTGATCTGGGTGCCGCCGAGCAGCTCGGCGAGGGTGTGCGCCTCGTCTTCGTTGAGCCGAAGCGAGACCTTGCTCGCGTCGGGCCCGCCCTCGTCGTCGGCGAAGGTGATGAGGTCGCTGTGGCCGGAGCGGTGGGCGATGACACCGACCTTGCCGCCGTCATCCGTGATGAAGGTGTGCAGCACACCCACGCCGGGAAGTTTGACCCGCCGAACATCAACCATTGTCATGACTCCTGAGGTTTAGGGGCAGTTCCCTTATTCTACCGGAGCCGCTTTTGCCGTCCGCGCGCCGCGGGCTGCGCCGCTGCGCCGCTGCGCCGCCGCGCCCGGTACCGGTGGCCGCGCCAGCTACAGTTGGCGCGGCCCCCGGCACCCGGCGCCGTGAGCGTTCAGGCGCGCTGAGTTATGCACAGATTCCCTGTGGCTCGGCCCAAGGAACTCATTCGCTGCCATTGTCTGGCCATGGCAAACACGGCGCCGTCCGAACCCGCATCAAACTACCTGCTCGCAGCTCTCGTGCGCCCAGATGGGCTCCTGCTCTCCTCGGATGCTGCGGCGGTCGGACTGCACGAGGCACTGCGCACGGAGTTCACGCACCACCGGGTCACCCGGCTGCGGCGCGGTGTCTATCTACCCACGATGCACTGGGACCGTCTCGACCTCGACGCGCGTTACCTCTTTCGCATCCGCTCCTACGCTGCGGTCAGCGTTGATCCACCGGTGTTCTCCCACCACTCTGCGGCGGCGATCTGGGGGTTTCCCCGACCCACAAGCTGGCCGACGGATGTCCACATCACCGTGCCGCAGGCGTTGGGCGGTCGTTCCAAGCCCGGAATCGTGCGGCACAGCGCCACCACCCCGGACGCCCTGCCGAGCGGCGCTACCACGCGCGGCGGACTGTTGGTCACGTCCGCGGCCCAGACCGCCGTCACGATGGCACGTGTGCTGCCGTTTCCGCAGGCTGTCGCAATGATGGACAAGGCCATTCACATTCCACGCAGGGTGGCACCCGAAGGCAGCCCAGTGACGATACTGGTGTCGCGCGACGAGTTGCAGTCGGCCATGGACATGCTCGCCGGCTCTGGCCGACGCTATGGCAAAAGCGCAGCCCTCCGCGCCGGGGACTTCGCGTCGACGCAGTCCGATTCCGGCGGGGAGTCGATCAGCCGCGCGCACATGTTCCTGCTCGGATTCACCGCTCCCGAGTTGCAGGTGCGCTTCGACGATGCCGCAGGGTTCATCGCTTATGTCGACTTCTTCTGGCGAGGCATCAACAAGGTCGGCGAGTTCGACGGGCTCGGTAAGTACGTCAAGGAGGCCTACATGAGCGGACGCACCACCGCCGAGATCGTGATGAACGAGAAGCGCCGTGAAGATCGAATTCGCGCGTGCGGACCATCCGTTTCGCGGTGGGACTGGCCGGTCGCGCGCGACCTCGCGGCTTTCGGAATGTTCCTCTCGCGCATCGGCGTCCCCCGGGCTCGCTAGCACACCCACGTTCTCGCGCCGTCACCGCGCCCAGTGCCGGTGACCGCTCCCGCTAAGGGTGGCGCGGCCACCGACAGCTGGCGCGGCCACCGACCGCGGGCCCGGCGACCGCGGGCCCGGCGACCGCGGGCCCGGCAACCGCGGGCCCGGCCGGGCTAGGTGGTGATTGCGATGTCGGGGGCTTCGAGGCGCACCCGGTCGGCGGATTCGTCGTTGGGCTCCTCCTGCGACGCCCGCTCGGCGGCCACGCGGGTGAGGTAGAAGCTCACCTCGCGGTCGATGCGCTCATGGTCCCAGCCCAGCACGCCGGCCATCAGCGCGGCGGCCACCGGCGCGGCCGAGACCCCGCGATCCCAGGCCTCGATCGAGATGCGGGTGCGGCGGGCGAGTACGTCTTCAAGGTGCAGCGCGCCCTCGTGCGAGGCCGCGTAGACGACCTCGGCACCGATGTAATCGTCGGCGCCGGGCAGCGGTTCGGCGAGCGCCGGGTTGTCGCGGATCAGGTCGAGCAGCTCGTCGGTAAGGGTGCCGTAGCGGTTGAGCAGGTGCTCCACGCGCACGGTGTGCACATCGAACGCCTTTGCTATCTTGCCGCGTTTATTCCACGCGGCCTGATAGCCCTCAGCACCGAGCAAGGGGATGTCCTGGGTCGTCGAGGCGGGAATGCGGCCGTCAAGGGCCGAGACCGCGGCATCCACTGCGTCTTTGGCCATGATGCGGTAGGTGGTCCACTTGCCGCCGGCGATCACGACGAGGCCGGGCACCGAATGCCCGACGAGGTGCTCGCGGGACAGCTTCGAAGTCTGGTCGCTCTCGCCGGCCAGCAGCGGACGGAGACCTGCGTAGACCCCCTCGACGTCTTCCCGGGTGAGGGGTACCGTCAACACTTCATTGATGTGTTCGAGGATGTAGTCGATGTCGGCCGCCGTCGCGGCCGGATGCGCCTTGTCGAGGTACCAGTCGGTATCGGTCGTGCCGATGAGCCAGTGCCGGCCCCAGGGAATGACGAACAAAACGCTTTTCTCGGTGCGCAGCAGCAGCCCCATCGCGCTCTGGAACCGGTCGCGCGGCACCACGAGGTGCACGCCCTTCGACGCCCGCACCTTGAAGGTGCCGCGTTCGCCGACCATGCGCTGGGTGTCGTCGGTCCAGACGCCAGTCGCGTTTACGACCTGCTTGGCCCGCACTTCGAAGTGTTCGTCGGTCTGCAGGTCGTGGGCGCGCACGCCGACGACGCGCTCCCCCACCTTGATGAATCCCTCGACCCGCACCCGGCTTGCCGCGTGGGCGCCGTAGAACGACGCGGTGCGCACGAGCGACGACACGTAGCGGGCATCGTCGACCTGGGCGTCGTAGTAGGTGATGCCACCGACCAGGGCGTCGTTGGCGAGACTCGGAATAAGCTTCTGCACCTGGCTCTTCGACAGATGGCGGTGGTGCGGCACGCCGGGCGGGCGCCCGCCGGTGTACGAGAAAATGTCGTAGAGCAGCATGCCGGCGCCGATATAGAACCGTTCGGTGAAACGCTTCTTGAGCGGGTACAGAAAGCGCACCGGCTTCACGAGGTGCGGTGCGATGCGTTGCAACAGCAGGCCCCGCTCGGTGAGCGCCTCGCGCACCAGGCGAAAGTCGAGCTGTTCCAGATAGCGGATACCGCCGTGCACGAGCTTGGACGACCGGCTCGACGTGCCCGACGCCCAGTCTCGTGCTTCCAGAATCCCCACGCTCAAGCCCCGCGTGACGGCATCGAGGGCGGCGCCGGCGCCGACGATGCCGCCGCCGACGACGAGAATGTCGAGTTCCTTGTCTTTGAGCTTGGCGAGAGCGGAGACCCGCTCCTCAGGACCCAATTTTGTGGACCGCGTGACCGAATTGTGGGAGGCCATTGCTACTCCTGTTCAGACTCAGTTTTTGAAGACGAGAGGTCAGGGCGTGATGCGATAACACGTGTGCGACATTATTGTTGCGGGGGAAGCTGAAAGTACGTCTGTCTTCGACGCTAGTTCACTCGGTACGGCGCGACAACCACTTCAACCCGCTGAAATTCTTTGAGATCAGAGTATCCAGTAGTTGCCATCGACCGGCGCAGCGCGCCGATGAGGTTGGCGGTACCGTCGGCGACCGGAGCCGGGCCGTAGAGGATCTCTTCGAGCGGGGCTACGGTGCCCACCTCGACCCGCTTACCACGCGGCAGTTGCGGGTGGTGCGCTTCGGCGCCCCAGTGGAATCCCCCACCGGGGGCATCCGTTGCCCGTGCCAGAGCGGTTCCGAGCATGACGGCGTCGGCGCCGCAGGCGATGGCCTTGACGATGTCACCCGAGGTTCCGAGGCCGCCATCGGCGATGACATGCACGTAACGCCCGCCGGATTCGTCCATGTAGTCGCGGCGCGCGCCGGCAACATCCGCAACGGCGGTGGCCATCGGCGCATGGATACCGAGGGTTGCGCGGGTAGTCGAGGCTGCTCCCCCGCCGAAACCGACCAGAACGCCGGCGGCACCGGTGCGCATGAGGTGCAGTGCCGCCGTGTAGGTGGCCGCGCCACCGACGATGACGGGTACGTCGAGTTCGTAGATGAACTTCTTGAGGTTGAGCGGTTCCTGGTTTTGCGACACATGCTCGGCCGACACCGTGGTGCCACGAATGACGAACAGGTCGACGCCAGCGGCGACGACGGTTTCATACAGTTCCTGGGTGCGCTGCGGCGAGAGCGCCCCGGCGACGGTGACGCCACCCGCGCGAATCTCCGCGAGACGGGCGGTGACCAGGGCCGGCTGGATCGGGGCAGAGTACATCTCCTGCATGCGCGCGGTGGCCTTATCGGCGGACAGGTTGCGAATTTCGGCGAGCAGCGGTTCGGGGTTCTCGTGCCGGGTCCAGAGGCCCTCGAGGTCGAGCACGCCGACGCCGCCGAGCTGACCCATCATGATGGCCGTGGTGGGCGAAACGACGGAGTCCATCGGGGCGGCGAGCACCGGAATGGCGAACTGGTAGGCGTCGATGGTCCAGCCGACTGAAACGTCCTCCGGGTCGCGGGTGCGCCGACTGGGCACCACCGCGACGTCGTCGAAGGCGTATACGCGGCGTGCGCGCTTGGAACGGCCGATCTCGATTTCCATGGTTCCAGTTTAGAGGCAGTCACCGACATCCCTTTTTCGAGCGGATGCTACGACAGACAGGCTGCTTCAGAAGCGGGACGGCGGGTATTCCGCGGGGCCTTCGAGTTTTGAGCGAGGAGCGGATGACCCGTCGTCAGCGCGGGCCGCCCCAAGAGCGCGAGCGGCGGCCCGAGCCGGACCTACCGACGGTAGTTCGGGGCCTCCACCACGATCTGCACGTCATGCGGATGGGATTCCTTCAGCCCGGCGGGTGTGATGCGCACGAACTTGCCCTTTTGCTTGAGCTCGGCGATGGTGCGGGCACCGACGTAGAACATGGACTGACGCAGGCCGCCGATGAGCTGGTAGGCCACGGCTGCCAGGGGTCCGCGGAACGGGACCTGGCCCTCGATACCCTCGGGAATCAGCTTTTCGTCGCTAGGGACATCGCTCTGGAAGTACCGGTCCTTGGAGTAGGACGTCTTCGAGCCGCGGGTCTGTAGTGCGCCGAGCGAACCCATGCCGCGATAGGTTTTGAACTGCTTGCCGTTGACGAAGACGAGTTCGCCGGGACTTTCGGTGCAACCGGCGAGCAGGGAGCCGAGCATGACGGTGTCGGCGCCGGCCACGAGGGCCTTGGCGATGTCACCGGAGTACTGCAGCCCACCGTCGGCGATGACCGGAATGCCGGTTTCGCGCGCGGCCAGCGAGGCCTGGTAGACGGCGGTGATCTGCGGGACGCCCACACCGGCAACGATCCGGGTGGTGCAGATGGAACCGGGTCCCACGCCCACCTTGATGGCGTCGGCACCCGCGTCGATGAGCGCCTGAGCGCCCGAGCGGGTGGCCACGTTTCCGCCGATCACGTCGACGTCGGCGAAGGCCTTGTCTGTTTTCAGCCTACGAATGATGTCGAGCACGCCGGCGCTGTCGCCGTTGGCGGTGTCGACCACGAGCACGTCCACCCCCGATTCGAGCAGGGCACCCGCGCGCTGCCAGGCGTCACCGAAGAAGCCGATGGCGGCGCCGACGCGCAAACGTCCGCCGTCGTCCTTGGTGGCGAGGGGGTATTCCTCGCTCTTGTCGAAGTCCTTCACGGTGATCAGGCCGGTGAGCTTTCCGTTGGCGTCGATCAGGGGGAGCTTTTCGATCTTGTGCCTGGCGAAAATCGCCAATGCGTCTTCGGGTGCCATACCGACCTTGCCGGTGATCAGCGGGGACGTGGTCATGACCTCGCTGACCCTGGTGAGCGCCTTCTTGGCGTGCGGCACGAAACGCATGTCCCGGTTGGTGATGATTCCCACGAGAATGCCCTCCCCGTCGATGACGGGCAGCCCGCTGACGCGGAACTGGCCACACAGGGCATCAACCTCGGCCACCGTGGCGTCGGGCGACGTGGTGACCGGATTGGTGATCATCCCGGATTCGCTGCGCTTGACCAGGTCGACCTGCTCGGCCTGGTCACCAATCGAGAGGTTGCGGTGCAGAATTCCGAGACCACCCTCGCGGGCCATAGCGATGGCCATGCGCGTCTCGGTCACGGTGTCCATGGCGCTGGACAGCAGCGGCAGCGACACATTGATTCGTCGGGTCAACCGGCTTTTGGTGACCGCCTCACTCGGAATGACGTCCGTGTGCCCCGGCAGAAGCAGCACATCGTCGTAGGTGAGCCCGGTGAATCCGAACGGATCTGGCTGATCCATGAAACTCCTTACCTAGCAAAAAACAGAAAATTGTCCGACAAATCGCATGATTTAACGGGTCCTTCAATGTTAAGCGTGTTTGCGCTCATCACATTCCGCCCACGAATCGTGAGCCGGTGCGAACTTTCGAAAAATTTAGGACATAATCGGCACTTACAACACCAACGACGTTGGCTGTACTTGTCCGGCGCCCGCTCGGTCACCCGCCGGTCGGCACCAACATGGAGGCACCGTGAAGTCCACTCTTACGGCTCAGAGATCCGTACCAAGAATGCTCGTCATTCTGTTTGTAACGCTCCTCGCAGCCCTGTCTATGGCCACCTTCTCGGCGGGCAGTGCGCACGCCGACGAGGTAGGCACTGAGTACAACTTCACTCTCTCGGGCAACGTGAAGTTCAATGGTGAAGCCCTCGTCGGCGTGGCCATCGCCGTCGACGGCAACGGCTACAAGGCCGACACCGTGACGGATGCCGACGGCAAGTGGGCGATCGGCGTTCCCGAGAAGGGCACCTACGAGGTCACCCTCGACGAGGAAACCCTGCCGAAGGGCGTCGTCGTCGCCAAGGGAGGTAACGTTATCGATACGGAATTCGGCTTGACCGACCGCAAATCGGTCAACTTCTTCCTCGGTGAAGGCACCCGCAACACGGTTAGTTTCTTCGACCAGTTCGTCAACCGCTTCGTGAACGGTTTGAACTTCGGCCTGCTGCTCGCGCTCGCGGCGATCGGGGTGTCGCTGATCTTCGGCACCACCGGCCTGAGCAACTTCGCACACGCCGAGATGATCACCTTTGGCGCCCTGATGACTCTGGTCTTCTCGATCAACCTGGGGCTACCGATCTGGCTCGCCATTCTGATCGCCATCGCGCTCAGCGGCGTGCTGGGGTACGGCCTCGATGCGGTGATCTGGAAACCGTTGCGCCGCAAGGGCGTGGCAGTGATCCCCCTCATGATCGTGAGCATCGGCCTGTCGCTCGCCCTGCGCTACCTGTACCAGTACTTCTTTGGCGGCAGCACGAGCCAGCTCCCCGGGGCCGGAATGACCGACCTGAAGTTCGGTCCGATCTCGCTCTCCCCGATCGACCTCGCGAGCATGGGCATCAGCATCGTCGTGCTGCTCGCCGTGGCCTACTTTCTGCTGCGCACCCGCATCGGTAAGGCCACCCGTGCCGTCTCCGACAACCCCAGCCTGGCCTCGGCGAGCGGTATTGACGTCGACGGCGTAATCCGCATTGTCTGGGTGGTGGGCGCAGCCCTCGCCGGACTCAGCGGTGTGCTCTGGGCGTATTTTCGCCCGGGCGTCAGCTGGGACATGGGCTTTCAGATGCTGCTTCTCGTCTTCGCCGCGGTAACCCTGGGCGGTCTCGGCACGGCCTTCGGAGCCCTCGTCGGCTCCCTCATCGTCGGGCTCTTCGTTGAGCTCTCGACGCTCTGGCTGCCGTCCGACCTCAAGGTCGTCGGCGCCCTTGTTATTTTGATCCTGGTACTGCTGTTCCGGCCGCAAGGCATCCTGGGCCGCAAAGAGAGAATTGGTTAGGGGTTCACATGGACTGGGGAGCAATCTTTAGCAACGCTGCCGTCGAGCTGATCAGCCCGACCACTGCCGCCTACGCACTCGCCGCCCTCGGGCTCGCCGTGCACTTCGGATACACCGGCCTGCTCAACTTCGGCCAGGCCGGGTTCATGGCTCTCGGAGCCTACGGCTACGCGATCTCGATTCTGACCTTCGGGTTTCCTGTCTGGGGCGCCTTCCTGGTCGGCGTGGGCGCGTCCATTGTCTTCGCGTTGATCCTGGGTATTCCTACCCTGCGACTGCGGGCGGACTACCTGGCCATCGTGACGATCGCGGCCGCGGAGATCGTGCGGTTGTTGTTCACAACGAACACCTTCGCCTCGGTGACCGGTTCGGCCAACGGTTTGAGCGGCTACAAGAACGAATTCGCGGCGCTGAACCCGCTCGCTGAGGGCAGCTACGGGTTCGGCCCCTTTGAGAACAACGCCTATGACACCTGGCTGCGCATCGTTGCCTGGTCGATTGTGATTCTGGCGGCTTTGTTGGTCTGGCAGGTGATGCGCAGCCCGTGGGGCCGCGTCATTAAAGGCATCCGGGAAGACGAAGACGCCGTGCGCGCGCTCGGCAAGAACGTCTACGCCTACAAAATGCAGTCACTCGTTTTCGGTGGAGTGCTCGGCACCATCGCCGGCATGATCTTTGCCCTGCCGCGAGCGGTCGTGCCGTCGAACTATCAGACGACGCTGACCTTCTTCATCTACGCCATTCTCCTGCTCGGTGGTGCCGCGACGGTACTCGGCCCGATCATCGGTTCGATGATCTTCTGGGTGCTCCTGTCGTTCTTCTCCGGTTTCGTCGCCCGGGCTGTGGAGGCGGGCTGGTTGCCGTTCATGACGGCCATCCAGGGCGGACAGCTACGTTTCATCCTGGTAGGAGTGGCGATCATGTTGATCGTCATCTTCAGACCGCAAGGCATCTTCGGTAATAAGAAGGAGTTGGCTTTTGTCCGCTAACGCTGTTCCCCAGGGTTCGACGGCTCCGCTGGAGCCGCCCGTCCCTTCCCAGAAGCCGATCAAATCGACCGGCCTGCACATCGGTGAAGCTGAACCGGGCTGTGCGAAGGTCGACCCGATTCTCGTCGTCGACAACGTTCGCCGTACCTTCGGTGGGCTCACCGCCGTCGACGTCGAGCACGTTGAGGTTCCGCGCGGCGCGATCACAGCGCTCATCGGCCCCAACGGCGCCGGCAAGACGACCCTGTTCAACCTGCTGACCGGCTTCGACAAGCCCGATGACGGCAAGTGGACCTTCGACGGCCGCTCCCTCGCTGGCGTTCCGGCGTACCGGGTCGCACGCATGGGCCAGATTCGTACGTTCCAGCTGACCAAGGCGCTCGGTCTGCTGACCGTCATGGACAATATGTTGCTCGGCGCCAAGGGCCAGACCGGCGAGAACATGTTCCGTGCGCTGCTGCCCTTTCTCTGGCGCAACCAGGAAGAGGAGAACCGGGCCAAGGCGCTGGATCTTCTCACCCGGTTCAAGCTCGACACCAAGAAAGACGACTACGCGGCGAGTCTCTCCGGTGGGCAGCGCAAGCTGCTCGAAATGGCGCGGGCGCTCATGAGCGACCCGACCCTGGTCATGCTCGATGAGCCGATGGCCGGCGTCAACCCCGCTCTGACGCAGTCGTTGCTCGACCACATTCTGAACCTCAAGTCCCAGGGCATGACCGTTCTATTCGTGGAGCACGACATGCACATGGTGCGCCATATTGCCGACTGGGTGATTGTGATGGCCGAGGGCAAGGTGGTCGCCGAGGGCGACCCGCACGAGGTCATGAAGAATCCAGCCGTGATCGATGCCTACCTCGGGCAACACCACGACGAGGACATCGGCGAAGACCTCGGTGCCGAAGCCGAAAACGTGTTAGCCATGAAGGAGTTGCTCGATGACGAACGCTAACCCACTGGCCCCGCCGGCGCCGGCCGAGACCCGGGAAGCTGTCGTCGAGGTCAAGAACGTCACCGCCGGCTACGTCACCGGCGTGAACATTCTCAACGCCTGTTCGCTCACCGCCTATGACGGCGAACTGATCGGCATCATCGGCCCGAACGGCGCCGGCAAATCGACGCTGCTCAAGTCGATCTTCGGCCAGGTGAAGGTGCGCGACGGCGAAATTCTGCTGCGCGGCAACAACATCACCAACCTCAAGGCGAACAAGCTGGTCGCGCAGGGCGTGGGGTTCGTACCGCAGAACAACAACGTTTTTCCCACACTGACCATTCGCGAGAACTTGGAAATGGGCATCTTTTTGAAGCCCAAGGGCCTCGTGGAACGTCTCGAGTTCGTCACCGAGATTTTTCCCGAGCTCGGCAAGCGCATGTCCCAGCGCGCGGGGTCCCTCTCGGGCGGCGAACGCCAGATGGTCGCCATGAGCCGCGCGCTCATGATGGGCCCACACGTGTTGCTGCTCGACGAGCCGAGCGCCGGCCTCTCCCCCGTGCGCCAGGACGAAGCCTTCCTGCGCGTGAAAGAGATCAACAAGGCCGGTGTGACCACGATCATGGTCGAGCAGAACGCACGTCGCTGCCTGCAGATCTGTGACCGCGGTTACGTACTCGACCAGGGGCGCGACGCCTACACCGGCACCGGACGTGAGCTTTTGAACGACCCCAAGGTGATCGGCCTGTATCTGGGCACCCTGGGACAGGATTAGCGCCCAACCCCCCTTCACAGGCCAACAGCGGCGTCCGGGACATTCTCGGGCGCCGCTTCTGCATGTGTGCCCTGGCTCGTGAGCGGATGCCGGTTGCCCGCAGCACGCACGTAAAAGGGCCCCGGCAGAAGCCGGGGCCCTTCACCTCATGCAGTGGAGCTAGTTGGTACGGGCGTACTTGTTTTCTGCATCGAACTTATAGATGCCGATGGTCGCACCGGTGGGGTCGCCGTTCTCATCGAACGTGATCGGACCGGAGAAGCCGTCATAGTTGACTTGCTCACCGGCCTTCAACGCTGCAGCAGCGGCCTTGAAGTCGGTGACCGTAGTGCCGTCGCCGGTTCCGCCGGAGACCTGTCGCAGGTAGCTCGCAATCGACTTGCCCGACACGTCGTTGCCCGCATAGGCCGCCAGAGCGATCAGGACGACGGCATCGTACGACTCGGCTGCGTAGCTGTAGTCGGTCAGCGTCGGGGTGATTTCGAGCAGGCGACTGGTGAAGTCACCGAGGGATGCGGTGTCCAGGCCGGGCAGCGTGCCTTGGGCACCTTTGATGAGACCGGGCGCGAAGTCGGCGCTGTAGTCGGAGACGTTTCCGTCGACGAAGTACAGCTTGTCGCCCGGGAAGCCGGTGGCTACCAGGTCGGGAACGATGACCTTGGCCTGGTCGAACGTGATCAGGGCAATCGCGTCGGGATCCTGAGCCGTGACCTCGGCGATTTGAGCCGTGAAGTTCGGGTCGCCCTCGTTGAACAGCGCCGTCGCGACGACCTCGCCGCCGCCGGCGGTGAATGCGTCACCGACGTACTTGGCCAGGCCGGTTCCGTAGGCGTCGTTCAGCACGATCAGGCCGAGGGTGGCGTTGCCGTCTTCAGCAATCAGGTTGCCGAGCACTTCACCCTGCAGCACATCGGAGGGCGCCGTGCGCCAGTACAGGCCGTTGTCGGCGTACGTGGTGAACGCGTCCGAGGTGTTGGCCGGGGAGAACTGCACGACGCCGGCACCGGTGATCTGGTCGATCACGGTTTTGGAGACACCCGATGAGGCCGCACCGACGATCGCGGTGACGTCCTGCGACAGCAGGTCGGTCACGGAGACAGTGGCGGTGTCGGTCGTGGTATCGCCCGAGTCGCGGAAGATTGCTTCCACGTTGATGCCGAGGCCGGCCTTGTTGATGTCGTTGACCGCGAGCTGAACGCCGGCTTCTTCGGGCGGGCCGAGGAAGGCCAGTCCACCACTCTGCGGGAGGATGGTGCCGATCTTCAGGGACAGATCACGATCACCAGCCTCGACCGTCTTGAAGTCTGCAGCAGTACCCGCAGCGGGGGCTGCCGATTCTGAAGGCGCCGTAGCAGCGCCGTTGCTGCAGCCGGTGAGCAAAAGGGCGCTTACGCCGATGAGGGCGACGCCGGTAACGAGGGTACGAACTGAGCGGGAGGCCGAGGCCTTCGCGAAAACGCTCATGTTGCTCCTTGATAGTAAAAAGGGGGTAAGCCTGGTCAGCCGGTTGACTGCCGTGGTGTCAGAGTAGGCAATCAACGGCCCAGAAACCTCCCTCTTCGTCTGAGAACACCGCAAAGCGACCAAATCGTTACGAACGACGGCCAGTAATGCCTTGATAATCGATGTTTCCCCTCTCCGCCAGGGCAAGCACACACTCCCCCCACGAGGTGCAGACGGCGCTTCCAGCAGTGACCTGGGGCCAGCCCGCTTCGATCGAGGCGCCACCGTCGTCCCCGGTGATGGCCGCTGCGAGGGCAGCCGTCACCACCCCGTCGTAGGCTTCAGCACCGCCGGCTGTTGCGGCGATTCCCGGGTCAGCGGTCGTCAGGCGGGCTGTGAACGCTTCGTCGGCGGCGAGCGGTGTACCGCCGTTGGCGAAATCACTCAGGGCCACGATGGCGGCGTTGCCAACGGAACCTTCAGCATCCGTTGGCAGCGCTGTCGTTGCGTCCCACAGCACCAGGTCGACGCCGCGCGCCACGAGATCGGCGTAGGCAGCGGCAAGATCGGCGACCGAGTTGCGGTGAATGAGCTGCACGGGCTGGAATGGCGCGGCCTGGCCGGCCAGGATGTCGCGTAGCGCGACTTCCGCGCCCGCCACTTGGGCGGCACCGCTTGCGGCGTTGACCCCCGTCATCGGAAACAGCGTGCCGATGCTCAGGGTTCCGTCGCCGGTCGGAGCCGGACCAGCGACCGGGACAGCGACCGGGGCAGCGAGCGGCGCGGCGACCGGCGCAGCCGTACATCCGGCGAGGGTCACTGCGCCGAGCAGTACGACGGCGAGGAGCGTGCGACGGAGCATCTGAGTCCTTTGGAGCTGTATCGCCGCGAGTGCGAGCTGTCGAACCAGCGTATCGGCTGGTCAGGCCGGTTCGAGGGACCCTCGACGCGGAGCACTACCCGAAACGACCATGTCGACCGTCAAGAGGATCAGCGCAACCCAGACCAGACCAAACCCCGCAAAGCGTTCCACCGGCATCGCCTCATTCAGAATAAACACACCCACGAGAAACTGCATGACGGGGGCAACGAACTGAATGAGTCCGAGCACCGTGAGCGGTAACCGTCGTGCGGCGGCCGCAAAGAGCAGCAACGGAACCGCTGTGATGACACCGGCCGCGAGCAGGCCCGCGGTGTGCCAAGGCGAAACGGTGCCGAAGGTGAGGCCGGACATTCCCGACACGACGACGAGTTGCACGACGGCGACGGGGGCCAGCCAGGCTGTTTCGAGGGTGAGGCCGGTGACTGCGTCGACGCTGTGCCCGACCCGTTTTTTGATCAGTCCGTAGAATCCGAAGGAGAACGCGAGGATGAGGGAGATCCACGGGAGCGACCCGTAACCCACGGCGAGTACCACCACGGCCAGAAAGCTGATGCCGATGGCCACCCATTGCAGCCGGCGCAGACGTTCATGCAGCACGAAGACGCCCAGCAACACCGTGACGATCGGGTTGATGAAGTAGCCGAGGGACGCTTCGACAACGTGACCCGTGGTCGCGGCGATCACGTAGGTCTGCCAGTTGATGAAGATGAAGACCCCGGCCAGTCCCATGATCCAGACCAGGCGCGGCTGGCGAAGCGCCCGCCCCAGTACGGCCCAGGTGCGGGTGAGGGTGATGATCAGGGCGCAGAAGACGAGGGAGAACAGCACCCGCCAGGCCACGATCTCAAAAGCGCCCGACGGGGCAAGAAGCAGAAAGTACAGGGGCAGCACACCCCAGAGGCCGTAGGCGAAGCCGCCGAAGATGAGGCCGGTACGGTGGGTGGACCGGGCCGCCATTTCGGCTGGTACGGCGGCATCAGTCATAGTGTTTTCTCCTGCGGAACAGAACATGCGCAAACAAAAACTCCCGGATGGCGGTGCCATCCGGGAGTTTCAGTCTAAAGACTAGGTAGTGAAGAACCTACTTAGCGAACGACCACGGCGAGCACGTCGCGCGCGGAGAGAACCAGCAGGTCATCGCCACCGAACTTGACCTCGGTTCCGCCGTACTTGGAGTAGATGACCTTGTCGCCGACGGCGATGTCGAGAGGGACGCGGTTGCCGTTGTCGTCAATACGGCCGGGGCCGACAGCAACAACTTCGCCCTCCTGGGGCTTTTCCTTCGCGGTGTCAGGAATGACCAGACCTGATGCGGTGGTCTGCTCGGCATCGACCTGCTTGATGACGATGCGATCCTCGAGCGGCTTGATGGAGACCGACACGGTTGACCTCTTTCTAAGATTTGGGTTAGCAGACTCACAGCGAGAGTGCCAAGTGAAGTTTAGGGGGCTTCTGGCACTCACGCAACGTGAGTGCCAGAAGGGGGGCCATTTTGGTAGCGTTGCAGCATGGATCGAACCGAACTCGTAGAGCTGCTTTCTCCCGCGAGTTTGCGGCTGCTGGACTCCCTGCCGCCCTACGACAGCAGCGGAGATGTGCTCAAGCTCGTGAGCGAGCTGCGCAAGGCCGGGCACGCTCCTGGCCTGGTGTCGGCCGTACTGAGCCAGTCACGGTTGCGGGCGAAGGCCTCGGCCAAGTTCGGCGAATTTGCAGAGCGGATGCTGTTCACCGACGCCGGCCTGGAACAGGCAACCCGGTTGCGCGTCGCCGCGCTGCACGCCGGCCGGTTCGCGGGTCTTGGGGCCGCCCTCGGCCGACCACCGCGGGTCGCCGACCTCGGCTGCGGGATCGGCGGCGATGCCATGGCCTTCGCTGCGATGGACCTGCCGGTTGTCGCCGTCGACGCCGACGAGGTGACGGCGACCGTGGCGAGCTTCAATCTGGCTCCGTTTTCCAACGCGTCGGCGTTGCAGGCCGACGCCGAAACGGTCGACCTGAGCGATTTTGACGCGGTCTGGCTCGACCCGGCCCGCCGCACAAGCGGGCACAGCAATACGACCCGACTGACTCGCTCCGAGGACTACTCCCCCTCGCTCGACTTCGCCTACCTGCTTGCGACGACGCTGCCGCTCGGCATGAAGCTCGGCCCCGGACACGATCGCGACCAGATTCCCGTCGATGCCGAGGCCCAGTGGGTGTCGGTCGATGGGCAGCTGGTGGAGATGGGGCTGTGGTTTGGCGCTCTCGCGCGGTCCGGCATCCGTCGTTCGGCACTGCTGCTGACAGCGGGGGGCGTTCAGGAAATGACAGCACCCGCCGACAGCGAAGACGCCCCGGGGGGCGAACTCGGCAATTACGTGTACGAACCAGACGGCGCGGTGATTCGAGCGCGCCTGATCGGCGATCTGGCCCGCTCGCTAGATGCTCGCATGCTGAGCGAGGGCATCGCCTATCTGACCAACGACACGCTCACGCCGACGCCGTTCGCGAGCGCGTTCCGCGTACTCGAGACGCTCCCGTTTGACGAGAAGAAGCTGCGACTCGCGCTGCTGGAGCGCCGCATCGGCACGCTCGAAATCAAGAAGCGCGGCGTTGATGTCGACCCGGCGACGCTGCGCACCCGGTTGAAGCTCAAGGGGCCGGAGTCGGCGACGCTGATTTTGACGCGGGTGGCCGGACACCGCGTGGCGCTGCTGGTGGAGCGCGTGCGCTCGCTGGAGGGCTAGAGCAGTGGCAGCACGGTCTGGCTGATGTAGACCACCCAGCCGGCCGCGAGGAGAACGCCAGCGATTCCGCTCACGAGTCCGCTGCGCCAGAGGGTGCGTGCCCGGTTCTCGGTGGTGCGCGCGATCAGCGCGAGGGTGATCGCAACGAGCGCGAGCGGCAGGCCGAACACACCGATCACGCCGAGGATGAGGCCGATCAGACCGCAGATCACGGAGGCGACCGCGAGGTGGCGACGGCCGGTGATGCGCTGCACCTCCGCCTCGGTGTAGGCGTATGGCACGAACTCGGTGGGAGCGGTGATCGTCGACGCCCAGTCCAGCTGGCTGCCGGGAGGCGCGGGCGCGCGGGTATAGTCCAGATGCGCCGTGGTGTCAGCGTCCTGGTGTGGTGTAGTCATGGCTATCCTCTGGCCGCGAGCTGGACGGTCCGGCATCGGTCACAATCCGTCGGCCGGTCCCATTCGGGCGGCCGCGCACGGGCCGCCCGGTGCGTGGCTAGTTGTAGTAGTTCGATCCGGTGGTGGCGGCGCCGATGAACACGGCGATGAAAATGATGGCGGCGATGAGACCGAGGGCCAGGCCGAGGTAGCCGACGACCAGCCCCCCAAGAGCGAGGCCGCGGCCCTTTTCGCCGGTCTTCTTGATCTGGCTCATGCCGATGTGTCCGGTAATCACGCCGACGAGCGAAATGCCGAGAATCGAGGTCACGAGCGAGATGATCGACAGGACGTTGAACTTGTCCTGTGGGTTCTGCTGCCCATAGGGGTTCTGACCGTACGCGGGCGGCTGGCCGTAAGCCGGAGCCTGGCCATAGGCCTGGTCATAGGCGGGAGCGGCCGGGGTGGCCGACGCCGGGTAGTCCGGGTAGGCGGGGCCGGCCGGGGTGGCCGGCGGCGCGCCGGAGTCGGCAGGCTTCGAGTTTGTCGGGTCGACGGGGGGCTGGGTGGGGTCAGACATCTGCGATCTCCTTAATATTTTCGTTCCGTGGTCGCAGGCCAGAATATCGCCTGAGCCTGCGCTACGCAGACTTTAACGGCAGATCAGACCTGAATCTGACCGACCGGCAGGGTGGAATCGGCGCCGAATTCTAGCGTCGAGGGCTCGTGCCCGGCCATGATGAGCTGCGCGCCGAGCGCGGCGATCATGGCACCGTTGTCGGTGCAGAGCGAGAGGGGCGGAATGCGCAGGACGACGCCGGCAGCATCCGTTCGGGCGGTGGCCACTGCGCGCAGCCGGGCGTTGGCGATGACGCCGCCGCCGAGCAGCAGGCGCGGCACGCCGTAATCGGCGCACGCCGCGAGGGCTTTGCGGAGCAGAATGTCGACGACCGCCTCCCGAAAACTCGCCGCGACATCGCTGATCGGCACCGGTTCACCGGCATCCTGCCGCTGTTCGACGAAGCGCGCGACCGACGTCTTCAGGCCTGAGAACGAGAAGTCGTAGCGGTGCGCGGCCATGTCCTTGGGTTGGCTGAGTCCGCGCGGAAAGCGGATGGCCCTCGGGTTGCCGTCGGCGGCCACCCGGTCGATCTGCGGCCCGCCCGGGTAGGGCAGCGACAGCAGGCGGGCGACCTTGTCGAAGGCCTCGCCGGCGGCGTCGTCGATCGTCTCGCCCAGCAGCTCGACGTCGCTGACCAGGTCGCGCACGAGCAGCAGCGAGGTGTGGCCGCCGGAGACGAGCAGGGCGATCGTCGGGTACTCCAGCGGTTCGGTGTCACTCGTGTCGGTGTCGCTGCGCAGCAGGTCGGCACCGACGTGGCCGACGAGGTGGTTGACCGCGTAGATCGGCTTGTCGAGGGCGACGGCGAGCGCCTTGGCGGCGCCGACACCGACCATGAGGGCGCCGGAGAGGCCCGGCCCGCAGGTGACGGCGATGGCGTCCAGGTCGGCCAAGCGGATGCCCGCCTCTGCAACGGCCGCGTTGATGGCCGGCACGAGCTCGTCGAGGTGTGCCCGCGCCGCGATCTCCGGCACGACGCCGCCGTAGCGGGCGTGCTCGTCCATCGAACTCGCGATGGTATTGGAGAGCAGAACGGTTCCGCGCACGATGCCGATGCCGGTTTCGTCGCACGAGGTCTCGATGCCGAGCACGAGTGGATCGGTACGGTTCATGAGTGCACGGTTACTGCCGGTGTGGTGAGCATAGATTCCAGTTCGGGAATATTGAGGCGCATGACGATGGCATCGACGTTGTCGGGCTGGTAGTAACCGCGCCGCACCCCGACCTCGATGAATCCGAGGCGTTCGTACAGGCGTTGGGCGCCAGGGTTGTCAGCCCGCACCTCGAGAAAGATCAGCCGGGCGCCGCGCTTGCGGGCCTCGCTGATGAGCGCCTGCATGAGCGTTCGGCCGAGGCCGCGTGCGCGCGCCGCGTCGACGACGGCGATGGTCTGGATGTCGCCCTCGGTGGCTCCCCGCGGCGCGAGCAGCCCGGCGTAGCCCTCGACCCGGGTGGGATCGTCGGGTGGGAACGCCACGAGGTAATAGCAGGCCGGGTCGCCGAGGTCGCGTGCCATCATGGTCGCCGACCAGGCATCGTTCTCGAAGATGTTGGTTTCGAGCTGCATGATTGCCGCCAGGTCGACCTCGTGCGCGCGGCGCAGCTGCCAGGTCATCGGCTGACCCGCTTGGGACCGGCGGAGAGTGTGACGTCGGGCGAACGCAGGTAGAGCGGCTCATTGGCCGCGAACGGGCGTTGGTGGGCATGGGTCAGTTCGGCGACCATGCCGAGTTCTCCCGCCGACACCGTGGCGGCGTCCAGGCGCAGCCAGCCCGCGTGCAGCCAGTTCGGGTCGTCGAGGTCGGCCGGTTTGGCCAGGCCGGGCGAGCCGACGCGCACGGGCAGACCCGCGGCATCCGCGTGCGAGTAGGCACTCCAGTAGATTTCGCGGCGCCGGGCGTCGGTGACGACGACGAGCGGGCCGGTGTGGCCACGGCGGTAGTGCCCGTAGGCGATGGCGTCGTGGCTGATCACCGGTACGAGCGGCTTGCCGGCGCCGAGGGCGAAGACGCGGGCCGACGCGATGCCGACGCGCAGGCCGGTAAACGGGCCGGGGCCCATGCCGCCGACCACGCCGGACAGTGCCGCGGGCGCGATGTTCGCCTCCCGGAGGCACTCCAGAATGAAGGGGCCGACGATTTCGGCGTGACGCATGGTGTCGGCTTCGCCGCGTTCGGCGAGCACCCCGCGGTTCAGGTCGACGACGGCCACGCTCGTGCCGGCGGAGGTATCGATGGCAAGTAGCACCCGTTCAGCCTAGGCGCTGTGGCACGCGGCGGGCGCGGGCGACATCAGGTCACAAAGAGTACGACGGCGGCCGTCAGCGCGACGATCACGAGGATCGCTCGCAACACGGGGGCCGAGAGGCGGCGTCCGATCCGAACGCCGAACCACCCTCCAGAAGCAGACCCGACACCGATCAGTAAGACAATCATCCAGTCGACGGTGCCGCTCGAGATGAAGATGATCGATGACACGAGGTTGGCCATACCGGCCAACACGTTCTTGGCACCGTTGGCCCGGTGCATGTCGGTGGACCAGAGAATGCCCAGCAGCGCCAGCAACACCACACCCTGAGCCGCTCCGAAATATCCGCCGTAGACCCCCGTGCCGAGGATACCGAGCACGAGACCGAATGTGATCGGCCGGGTGTCGGTGGAGACGCCTTCCGGAGCCTTCCGCCGAACGTACCGCGCAACTCGAGGCTGAACTGCCGAGAGCAGGGCGGCGAGCACCAAGAGAAACGGCACGACCTGGGAGAAGGCTTCCTCGGGCAGCACGAGCAGAAGCAACCCGCCGGCGACCCCACCGACGGCCGAGAACACGGCCATCCAGGCCACCGGCCGCCATTCGGACTTGAGCTCGCGGCGGTAACCGTAGACCCCCGCGATCGATCCGGGAACCAGACCGACGGTGTTCGACACGTTCGCCGTGATCGGGGGGATCCCCAAGGCCAGCAGCGTGGGAAAGGTGATGAGCGTTCCGGCGCCGGCCACCACGTTGATGATGCCCGCGGCAATGCCGGCGACCAGGATGATGGCACCTTCAAGAAGAGTCATTTAGTCAGAGTTCCCTGCGTTCGAGTGTTCAACGGCTACGTCGCCGACAACGGGCACTAGTGAACACGCTAGACCAACGCCAGGCGGGCCCAGCGGGGGCCGTGACCGGCCAGGGTCACGGTGCGCGGCTCGTCCAGGTCGTGATCCAGATCGAGAACGGATGCTGCGGCATCCGTTTCCGACGTCACGAGCGCCCGGCCATGCGGCCGCTCGATCTCGATTTCGAGCCAGGACTCGGTGATGCCGTCGAGCAGCCCGCGGCCCCACTCGACCACGACGATGGAGTGGGCGAAATCGATGTCGAGGTCGTCGAGTTCCATGGCACTGTTCAGGCGGTAGGCGTCGACGTGCACGAACGGTGGCCCGCCGACGAGGCTTGGATGTGTGCGTGCAAGCACGAAGGTCGGACTGGTCACCGCCCCACGCACCTGCAGTCCCTCGCCGAGGCCCCGCGTGAGGGTGGTCTTGCCAGCACCGAGCGGCCCGGTGAGTACGATCAGGTCACCGGGTTGGAGGGTGCCAGCGAGGTCGATGCCGAATTGGTGCATCGCCGCGGCATCGGGAACGGTGCGGTGAAGCTCAGCCATTGAGGTGCCGCCGAGTCACCCGGTGCCCGATGCGGGTCACGATCTCGTAGTTGATCGTGCCGGCGGCGTCGGCCCAGTCGGTCGCGCTCGGCGCTCCGGTGACCGGGTCGCCGAACACCACGACCTCATCGCCGACGGCCACGCCGGGGTTGTCGGCACCGAGGTTGACCACGAACTGGTCCATCGCCACCCGCCCGACAACCGGGTAGTTCGCGCCGTGAATGTGCACGAGTGCCGTGCCCGATGCCTGCCGCGGAATACCGTCGGCATAGCCGAGCGGCACGAGCACGAGCGTGGAATCGTGCGGTGCCCGCCATAGATAGTCGTAGGAGACACCGGCGCCGGCGCTCACCCGGCGCACGTGGGCCACCCGGCCGCGCAGGGTCATGGCCGGAACCAACCCGAGGTCGGCCGAGGTCGCATCAGCGAACGGCGACAGTCCGTAGAGGGTGATGCCGAACCGCACCATGGAGAAGCGGGCAGCCGGCAGGCGCAGCGCCGCCGCCGACGAGGCCACATGCACCAGCGTCGGCGTCAGGCCGGCCGCGCGGGCGGCCTCAACCCCGCGTTCGAAACACTCCAGCGCCTGCTGGTCGTCGAACGCGGAAGCGTTGGCGAGGTGGCTCATCACACCCTCGACGCGCAGCAGTCCGACCCGCTCGAGTGCGGCAGCGAGCGCGAACACCGCGGCCCAGTCGTTTTCGTGCACACCGTTGCGGCTGAGGCCGGTTTCCAGTTTCAGATGAACGGATGCGGCCCGGCCGAGTTCTGTCGCGGCATCCGCGACCTGTTGCACCTGTCGCAAAGACGACAGCCCGAGGGTGACGTCATCGCCGATAGCGGCACTGAAATCGGCGTCGGGGTCATGCAGCCACGCCAATATCGGTGCGTCGATGCCAGCGTCACGCAGGGCCAGGGCCTCGTCGATATCGGCGACGCCGAGCCAGTCGGCGCCACCGGCGAGGGCGGCGCGCGCTACCGGAACGGCACCGTGGCCGTAGGCATCGGCCTTGACCACCGCCATCGCGTGCGGGGTGCCGACGAGTTGGCGCAGGTACGCCATGTTGCTGCGGATCGCGGCGAGGTCGATCACGGCCTCGCGAAACCCGGTCACTTCTCCCCCTCGGCGACGACGAAGGCGCAGGCCACGCCGGCGTCGTGGGTCATGGTGACGTGCACGCGGCTGATGCCACGATCGGTCAGAGCGGCCAGGGCCGCCCCGCTGAGCCTGAATTCAGGGTTGCCGTGCGGGTCGTTCACGATTTCCATCTCTTGCCAGGTAGCCCCTGCGCTGTCGCCGAGGGCCTTGATCAGGGCCTCCTTGGCGGCGAAGCGCGCCGCGAGGGAGTGCGTCGGCAGACCGCGTTCGCTCGGGGCGAACAGCCGGGGTACGAGGCGCGGGGTGCGCTCGACCTGGCGGGTGAACCGCGCCAGGTCGACCACGTCGACGCCAATACCCATGATCACCGTGCCGCCTCGACCAGCATTACTCGACCGTGACGGACTTCGCCAGGTTGCGCGGCTGGTCGACATCGAGCCCCTTGGCGATGGCGAGCTCCATGGCGAACATCTGCAACGGCAGCACGGCCAGCAGTGGCTCGAACAGGGGCGCGGCCAACGGAATGTGAATCACGGTGTCGGCAAACGGCAGCACGGCGGCGTCGCCGACCTCGGCGATGGCGATGATGCGGGCACCGCGGGCACGGATCTCCTGAATGTTGGAGACGACCTTCGGGTGCAGGTGGGCGGAACCGCGCGGGCTCGGTACGACGACGAACACCGGCTGGCCGGGCTCGATCAGTGCGATCGGACCGTGCTTGAGTTCACCGGCGGCGAAGCCTTCGGCGTGAATGTAGGCGAGTTCTTTGAGCTTGAGCGCCCCCTCGAGCGCGATCGGAAACCCGACGTGGCGGCCGAGGAACAGCACCGCGCGGGTGTCGCTCATCCAGCGGGCGAGCTGGCGCACCTCATCTTCGACGCCGAGGACGGCCTGGATCTTCTCCGGCATGGCCTGCAGTTCGGCGACCTGCACGGCCTGGTCGGCCTCGGTGAGGCTGCCGCGCACGCGGGCGAGGTGCAGCGCGAACAGGTAGAGCGCGGTGATCTGGGCCACGAAGGCCTTGGTCGACGCCACGGCCACTTCGGGGCCGGCGTGCGTGTAGATCACGGCGTCGGATTCGCGCGGGATGGTCGCGCCCTGCGTGTTGCAGATCGAGATCGCCTTGGCGCCGAGCGACATGGCGTACTTGACGGCCATGAGCGTGTCCATGGTTTCGCCGGACTGGCTGATCGAGATCACCAGGGTGTGGTCGTCGAGCACCGGGTCACGGTATCGGAACTCGTGGCTGAGTTCCACGTCCACCGGCACCCGCGTCCACTTTTCGATGGCGTACTTAGCGGTCTGCGCGGCGTAGGCGGCCGTTCCACACGCGACGATGACGATGCGACGGATGCCCGCGAGCACATCATCGCCGAATTCGGTCAGTTCCGGCACGACCACGTGGCCGTCGATGATGCGCCCGCGCAGGGTGTTGGCGACGGCATCCGGCTGCTCGGAGACTTCCTTGGCCATGAAGCTGGACCAGCCGCCCTTTTCACTGGCGGAGGCGTCCCAGGCGATGTCGAACTCTTCGGTCTCGACGGGGTGACCGTCGAAGTCGGTGACGGTGACGGCATCCGCCGTGATGGTGACGATCTGGTCCTGGCCGATGGCGACGGCGCGGCGGGTGTACTCGACGAACGCGGCAACGTCGGAGCCGAGAAAATTCTCGCCGTCGCCGAGGCCGATGACCAGCGGCGAGTTGCGGCGGGCGCCCACGACGACGCCGGGCTGGTCCTGGTGCACGGCGAGCAGCGTGAACGCGCCGTCGAGGCGGGCCACGATGGCGCGGAAAGCCTCGCCCAGGTCGCCGACACGCTGGTACTCGCGGCCGAGCAGCACCGCGGCGACCTCGGTGTCGGTTTCGCTTAGAAAGGTGAAGCCCTCGGCGAGCAGCTCGTCGCGCAGCACGGCGAAGTTCTCGATGATGCCGTTGTGGATGAGGGCGAGCTTGTTGTTGTCACCGAGGTGCGGGTGGGCATTGCCATCGGTGGGGCCGCCGTGGGTGGCCCAGCGGGTGTGACCGATGCCGGTCGTGCCGTTATTGATGGGGTGGGCCTTCAGCTCATTGGTCAAGGCCGCGAGCTTGCCGGCCTTCTTGGCGGTGTTGAGCACACCGAAATCGTCGATAACGGCGATCCCGGCGGAGTCATACCCCCGATATTCGAGCCGTCCGAGCCCGCCCATGAGAACATCAATGGTCTTGTTGCTTCCGACATAACCCACGATTCCGCACATGGAAGTCAATTTTAGTCGGACTAAGCTTGGGACAATGTCCGATCCGGTGCTGACCCCTGTAGTGAACGGTCACGGTACCCCCTTCGTGGAGCTCGACCGAGCGGACTGGGCGGCCCTCGCGCCGACCACCCTGCTCCCGCTCAAAGAAACCGAGATCGTGCAGTTGCGTGGCATCGGTGAGCCGCTCGATATCAACGAGGTGAAGGATGTCTACCTTCCGTTGAGCCGCTTGCTCAACCTCTACGCGGCGAATGCGCGCACGCTGCACCGTGCGACAAGTGGGTTTCTGGGAGAACGTGCCCGCCCCACGCCGTTCGTGATCGGTGTGGCCGGTTCGGTCGCCGTCGGCAAATCGACCGCTGCACGGCTGCTGCGCAAGATGCTCTCCCGCTGGGAGGACACCCCCCGGGTTGAGCTCGTCACGACCGATGGCTTCCTGTTTCCCAATGCGGAGCTGAACCGCCGGGGTCTGATGGAGCGCAAGGGATTTCCGGAGTCCTACGATCGACGCGCCCTGCTGCGCTTCGTGAGCGCGGTCAAGAGCGGTGCCCCCGAGGTGCGCTCACCGTTCTACTCGCACCTGAGTTACGACATCGTGCCGGACGCCCAGATCGTCGTGCGCCAGCCCGACATCCTCATCGTCGAGGGACTCAACGTGCTCCAGCCTCCCGGGCCCGGCCACGGCCTCTCGGTGAGTGACCTGTTCGACTTCACCATCTATGTGGATGCCCGCACCCAGGACATCGCCCGCTGGTACGAGGAACGTTTTCTCAAGCTGCAGCGCGGGGCGTTCGCCAATCCCAACTCGTTCTTTCACCGCTACGCCGAACTCACCGAAGAGGAGGCCCGCGCTAGGGCGCGCAGCATCTGGACCAGCATCAACGAGCCCAACCTGCTGCAGAACATCCGTCCCACCCGCTCCCGTGCGACTTTGGTGCTGCGCAAGGACCCGACGCATGCCGTCGCGAAGGTGCTCCTGCGCAAGGTCTGACCCGCTCCGGGCGCGGTGCACGCGTGGCCTGGGCGCCAGCCGATGACGGGGCGCACCGACGAACAGGCGCCCAGCCATCCGGCCTGCGCCCGGAAGTGCTAAAGGGCCAGGCGCTCGCGCACGACGTCGGCCAGGGCGTGCGCCAGGCGGTCGGCGGTGGGCTGGTCGGCGGCTTCCACCATGACGCGCACCATGGGCTCGGTGCCGGAGGGGCGCAGCAGCACCCGGCCGGTGTCGCCCAGTTCGGTTTCCGCGGCGAGCACGGCCTGGGCGATGACCTCGTCAGCGCCGAGCGCCTTGTGGTCCACTCCGCGCACGTTCACCAGAATCTGCGGGTACACCGTCATGACGGATGCCAGTTCGGCGAGCGTCTTACCGGTGCGCGCCATTTCGGCTACGAGGTGCAGCCCGGTGAGGATACCGTCGCCGGTCGTGGCGAATTTGGTCATGATGACGTGACCGGATTGTTCGCCGCCGAGCGAGTACCCGTGGGCGTTCAGTTCTTCGAGCACGTACCGGTCGCCGACCTTGGTCTGCACCACGGTGATGTCGTTGGCCGCCATGGCCTTGCGCAGGCCGAGGTTGCTCATGACGGTCGCCACGAGCGTGCGATCCTTCAGCACCCCCCGCTCAGCCATCGACACGGCCAGGATCGCCATGATCTGGTCACCGTCGACGACGTTGCCGTCGCGGTCCACGGCGAGGCACCGGTCGGCGTCGCCGTCGTGCGCGATACCGATGTCGGCACCGTGTTCGAGCACGGCCCGGGCGAGGTTGTCGAGGTGGGTCGAGCCCACGCCGTCGTTGATGTTGAGGCCGTCGGGGTCGGCACCGATCACGGTGAGGCGAGCACCGGCATCCGTGAACACCTGCGGCGAGACGCCGGCGGCGGCGCCGTGGGCGCAGTCGAGCACAACGTGGATGCCGTCGAGGCGGTGCGGCAGCGTGGTGAGCAGGTGCACGACGTAGCGGTCTTCGGCGTCGGCGAAGCGACGGATGCGTCCCACGTCGCCGGCGATCGGCATGAGCGTGTCACGTCCGATGTAGGCCTCGATGCGGTCCTCGACGTCGTCGGGAAGTTTGGTTCCGCCAAAGGCGAAGATCTTGATGCCGTTATCGGGCGCCGCGTTGTGTGAGGCAGAAATCATCACACC
This sequence comes from Cryobacterium sp. Hz9, assembly GCF_004402825.1. NCBI lineage: Bacteria > Bacillati > Actinomycetota > Actinomycetes > Micrococcales > Microbacteriaceae > Cryobacterium > Cryobacterium sp. Hz9. The sequence goes on along the minus strand of NZ_SOFC01000022.1, from coordinate 155,146 downwards.
GAAGTCGGCACCGATGTCGTTGACCAAGAAGGCCGCGGCGGGAGTGGGAATGACCCCGGCGTCGAGCACGTCGACACCGCTCGAGGCCAGGCCGGCCGACACGGCAGCGGTGAGAAACTCACCGGAAATACGCGGATCACGGGCGACCACGGCAACGGGCCGCTGATCGGCGGCGAGCCGCGCCTGAGCGCGACGCCCCGTGGTGAGCACGGCGGCGCTGGCTTGGGCAAGGCTCAGGGCCAGGCCAGCCGTGAGATCACGGTTGGCCAGGCCCCGAACGCCGTCCGTGCCGAACAGACGAGTCATATCGTCGTCGGCTATCCGGTTAGCGCTTGCTGAACTGAGGTGCCTTACGGGCCTTCTTGAGTCCGGCCTTCTTACGCTCCTTGACGCGAGCGTCGCGGCTGAGGAAGCCGTTCTTCTTGAGGATGGCGCGGTTGTTCTCTTCGTCGATCAGGTTGAGCGAGCGTGCAATGCCGAGGCGAAGCGCGCCGGCCTGGCCGGACGGGCCACCGCCGGTGATGCGAGCGATGACGTCGTACGAGCCGAGCAGGTCGAGAACCTTGAACGGGTCGTTGATCAGCTGCTGGTGCAGCTTGTTCGGGAAGTAGTCGGCGAACTCGCGGCCGTTGACAACGATCGTGCCGGAGCCGGGGACGATGCGCACGCGGGCGATGGCCTGCTTGCGACGGCCGACGGCTGCGCCGGGAACGTTGAGGACGGCGCGGGGCGCCTTGGTTACGGTTTCGGCCGGAGTCTCGGTGGAGTAGCTCTCCGGAGCTTGGTCAATCTGGTCTGCGATCTTCGCCACGATGATGGGAATCCTTTTTATCTAAGAGTCGAGAAGTCTGGTTGCCGGCGCTACTGCGCGACCTGGCTGAGGGTGTACGGCGTGGGCTGCTGAGCGGAGTGCGGGTGCTCAGGGCCGGCGTAAACCTTCAGCTTGGTGAGCTGGGCGCGACCGAGCGAGTTCTTCGGCAGCATGCCGCGAATCGCTTTTTCGACCGCACGGGTCGGGTGCTTCTCGAGCATCTCGGAGTAGTTGGTCGCCGTGAGGCCGCCCGGGTAACCCGAGTGGCGGTAAGCGATCTTCAGGTCGAGCTTCTTGCCTGTGAGGGCAACCTTCTCGGCATTGACGATGATGACGAAGTCGCCACCGTCCATGTGCGGGGAGAAGGTGGCCTTGTGCTTGCCGCGCAGCAGGATTGCCGCGTGGCTGGCCAGACGTCCGAGAACGATATCGGTGGCATCGATGACAACCCAGTCGTGCTGGAGTTCGCTTGCCTTGGGGGTGTAAGTGCGCGTCACTGTTGTGCTGCTTTCTTCTTTTTCGAACGGAGGTGTTCGTGAATCCCGCTCCGGGCGTGTTCTCGTGAGGAGAACACTGTCGATGGAGGGCTCACGTTCGGGTGCCGCGCTGCAACGCACAGACACCAAGGGCCAACGATAGTCGGCCCCGACCGCGGACGCAACCTGGGTCAGAGTTCACTCCGCGACAACGACCGGCAGTGAGCGCCGGTTGCGGGTATCAATGGCGCGCTGCGCCAGTGCGGCGTCGTCGGGGTAGCCCACGTCGATCAGCGTGAGGCCGTGCGCCTGCATCACCTTGAACTCGCTGATGCGGTGATTGTCAAAGTGCAGGGTAGCGAGGGTGCTGCCGTCGAGGCGCCCCTCCCCCACAGCCACGCAGGCGCCGACCATGGCGCGCACCATGCTGTGGCAGAAGGCATCCGCCTGGATGGTGGCGATAATGAGGCCGTCGTCGTCGCGGTGCCAGCGAAAGTCCTGCACGGTGCGAATGGTCGTCGCGCCCGGGCGTGGCTTGCAGTAGGCCGCAAAGTCGTGCAGGCCGACCAGGGTCGCCGCAGCCGCCTGCATCGCGGGAAGATCGAGTTTGAACGGATGCCATGTGGTGCGCAGGCGCTGCTGCGGGTCGCGCAGAGCGAGCGGATCGGCGATGCGGTACTCATAGCGGCGCCACATGGCCGAGAACCGGGCGTCGAAACCGCCGGGTACGACCGTGGCCCGGCGCAGCACGATGTCGGGCTTGGTCACGAGGATCCCGCCGAGGCGACGCAGGATGGCGGTGCCGAGATCGACCGGGGGGCGATTTCCGGTGCCGCGCTGGATGCGCACCAGGGAGTGGGCCTGTTCGGCGGTGAGGTCGAAATGGGCGACCTGCCCGCGGGCGTGCACCCCGGCATCCGTTCGGCCGGCGACGATCAGGGTGGGGTGCGGGGGAAAGCTTTGCAGGATGCCGGCGAGCCCGTTTTCGATGTCGGCCTGCACGGAGCGAAAGCCCGGCTGGCGGGCCCAGCCGGTGAAATCGGTGCCGTCGTAGGCGAGGTCGAGCCGGATGCGCGTGGAGCCGAGCGCTGCATGAGCGGCGCGGGGCACAAAAAGAGTCACGAGGGTAAGCCTAGGTGGCACGCGCGGGTTATCGTTGATGGCGGCCTTTGGTCCACCCCCAAGATGAGTGCCAAAGAAATCTCGTTCCCCATGCCTCGTTTCCCCCTGTCGTTCCCGTTCACCGGGAGGACACGGTCGACGACCGCCGCGATCGGGCCCGAAAATGCCCCCGTGCTCGGGCCCCGCGACGCCCCCGCTATTGCGCCCAGTGGCGGTCGTCTGGCCGGTCTCGATGGCTTGCGTGCTCTCGCCGTCATTGCCGTTGTGCTCTACCATTTCTTCCCGGCGATACTGCCCGGTGGTTTCATCGGCGTCGATGTTTTCTTTGTGATCAGTGGTTTTCTGATCACCGGGCTGCTTGTCTCCGAGCACACGCGCACCGGGCGCATCTCGCTCGGCCGGTTCTGGCAGCGGCGGGCCCGACGCCTCGTTCCCCCGCTGATCCCGGTGATTCTGATCAGCTGCACCCTCGCATTTCTGATTGACGGCGATGTTCTGGTCGGTCTCGGCGCGCAACTGCTCGGGGCCACCACCTTCGGCTACAACTGGGTGTCGATCGCCAACGATGCGAGCTATTTCAGCGTCAACGAGCCCGAGCTGCTGCGCAACCTGTGGTCGCTCGCGGTGGAGGAGCAGTTCTACCTGGTCTGGCCGCTGCTCCTGCTGGCCGTGTTGTTGATTCGCCGCCCGCGGGTGCGGCTTGCCCTGGTCATCGCGCTGTTTCTCGCCTCGGCCCTGTGGATGGGCGTGCTGTACCAGCCCGGCGCCGACCCGACCCGGGTCTACTACGGCTCCGACACGCATAGTTTCGGTCTGTTCGCCGGTGCCGCCCTGGCCCTGCTGCTGCGTCGCCCGAGCGACAAGCGCGACGAGCTGCCCCGGGTGCGCCCGTGGCTGGGCGCAGCGGCAGTGCTCGCGATCATCGCCTTCGCGCTGTGGCTACCCGAAGACGGTGCCGCGACCTACCGCGGCGGCCTCGTCGCGGTGAGCCTGGCCACCGCCGTGGCCATCTGGGCCGGCGTGCGCGGTGGCCGGTTCGGACGTTTACTCGACGCGACGCCGCTGCGCTACCTCGGTGAGCGCTCCTACGGCATCTACCTGTGGCACTGGCCGGTGCTCGTGCTGGTGCAACTGGTCTGGCCCACGTCCGCCCCCTTCGGCAGCCTGCTGCCGATCGGGCTGCTGGCCGCGGTCATCACCCTGACCCTGGCCGGCGCTTCGTACCGCTGGCTGGAAATGCCGATCCGTCGGGTGGGCGTGCGCGGCACCATCCGTCGGGTCGGGGCGCTCTGGACCGGCCCGACCCGTCGCCGCCGCCTGGTCGCCGCGACGGCCGTGCTGTCGGTGTTGCTGGTCGGGGGCACCACGGCCGCCGTCGTCGCTGCACCGGCACAGACCTCGGCGCAGTCACGCATCGAACGCGGCCAGCGGGCAATGGATGCTGCGGCGCGAGCTACGCGGGTCGCGGCCGCCGAGGCGGCCCGCCAGGCCACGGCAGCCCCCGCCCTGACCGACGGCCCGATCACGGCCATCGGCGACTCGGTCATGCTCGCCTCGGCTCCGGAATTGCAGGCCACCTTTGCGGGAATGACCATTGACGCCTTGGTCTCCCGCGGGATGTATTCCGCCGATGAGATCGTGCTGGCGCTGAAGGCGGCGGGTCAATTGCAACCGGTCGTCGTGATCGGGCTCGGCACCAACGGTCCCATCACCGTCAACGAACTCACGAAGATTCTGAGCGTTCTCGGGCCTCACCGGCAGCTCGTGCTGGTCAACGCCTATGCCGAGCGGGACTGGACCGACGGCGTCAACACCACGCTGGCCGAGTTCGCGGCGGGTAATCGCCGGGTCGAACTCGCCAACTGGCACGACACGATCGCGGGGCGCCTCGACCTGCTGGCCGGCGATCATGTGCACCCGGGTCCGACCGGGGGCCAGCTCTACGCCGACGAAGTGCGGGCGGCGCTGGTCCGTCTCGCGGCGGTCCCACCGCTGCCGGACACCAGCTGGCTATTGCGTAACCCCGACGCACCGCGCCCGCCGCCCTACCGCTGAGGATCAGAACTCGAGCACGTAGGCGAGCTCCCGGTTGGTGGCGAAGAATCCCATGCCCGTGTAGAGGTCGAGCGCACCGGTCGGGCTCGCCGCGTCCACATCGAGGGTGGCGCGCTCGTGCCCGGCGGCGCGGCTGGCGGCCAGCTGCGCTGCCAGCAGGGCCTGCGCGATGTGCCGGCCGCGCCATCCGCTCAGCACGCCGACCAGGCCGATGTAGCTGCTGCGGTACCCGGCCGCGGCCCAGTCCTCTTCGTTGACGCTGGACATGATGAAGCCGACGACGTGCTCACTGCCGTCAGGTGCGGTGCCGAAAGCGACGAAGGAGAGTTCGTCGACGAACGAGCGGCCCGTGACGTAGGCGTTCCAGCTTTCGTCGGGCAACGGCTGGCTCGACCAGTGGTCCATGAAGGCGGCATCACGCGCAGCGTGCACGGCATTCGACAGCTCTGCCGTATAGCCAGCCAGACGGATGTCGTCGCCCACCACAACCTCGCGAATGGGGTCGGCGAGCATGCGGTCGAGCGACAGAAAGTATCGCGCGCAGACCAAGCCGACGGCTTCGTAGAGACGGCCGTTCTGCGGGGCACGCTCGTCACACGAGGTGCAGATCCAGCCGGGCAGCGCTTTGTGCGAGGTCGCCAGTTGCTGACGGCCGCGGGCAACCTGCCAGTTCAGCAGCGCGCGACCGATTCCTCGCCCGCGCATCGTGGGAAGTACCCCGCCGGTCAGGTTGGATTTCACGAGCGTCTCCTGCCCCACCTGGAGCAATACCAAGCCGTGGGCCACCATGCCACCACCAGCGTCGAGGGCGACGAGCGTATCGGTGGCGACATCGACGAACGAGAAGGCGAACACCTCGCCGACTTCCTCCCGCTCGAGCACGTAGTTGGGGTGATCGGCGCGGCCGATCGCTTTCTCGAGCTCCCAGATGGCGTCGATATCGGCGGGCGTCGCCGGGCGCCACAGTGCGATGTCGGCGTGCGTGGGAAGGGGCAGCTGCGCGGGCACGGTCACGCGCGCAGAGAGGGGACTCGTGTGATCGGTCATGCTTCACCCTAGCCACGCGGCCCCGAATATTGCCGCCGCATCCGCAACGGGCGCCCGGATCGTCGTGATGGGCAACCTCTACCCGTAAAAATCACCGACCGAACACTCACCCGAGATGACCACCGAAGCCAAAGGACTGATTCGCTAGGCCGGATGGGTGAAGATGCGCGCCGCACAGGACGCCGGCCACATCCACGCCGTCGACGTGCGCGCCAGCGACTACTTCGGGCCGGAAGTCCCTGGCCCTGCACACCTTGGCAAGTCATTCTTCACAGCAGTCCTGCGCTCAAAAACTGCACACGTGGTGGGTAAACCGCAGCTCGCGCACAGCTGGAGTTACTTGCCCGACATCGTGACCACGCTCATCGCCACCACTCCCGTGGACGTTTGGGACTTCTGCCCTGGAGGCGTACTCGTCTTTGCGCGCACACGTTCGATCAGCGCCAAACTCTCAACAACGTCGATTTACCAATGGATCAAGAGATTTGCAGCCCGCCGTTGATGTCGTAGGTGGCCGCCGTGATGTACCCCGCGTCCTCCCCCACGAGAAACGCCATCAGAGCAGCAATATCGTGCACAGTGCCTACGCGTCCCACCAGGATGTCGGCAGACATCTCGTCCTTACGCTTGTCCGTCAAAGTGCCACCCATGATGTCCGTGTCCACGGGCCCCGGAGCGACGCAGTTCACGGTGATGCCGTGCTGTCCCATTTCTCGGGCCAAACCGCGCGTAAAACCGATTATGCCGGCCTTTGACGCGCTATAGGCAACCTTGGAGAAGGTTCCACCGCCACGTTGGGCCGAGACCGACGACACGCTTACGATGCGACCGAGTTTGCGCTCAATCATTCCCCGGAGTACGCGCTGCGTGACGACAAAGGTGCCGGTCATGTTGACGGAGAAGACGCGCTCCCAGCCTTCGATCGTTTCGTCCATGAACTCCGTGGGCGAACTGATCCCGGCCAAGTTCGCCAAGGCCACGATGGGTGGCAGCGACGCTTCAACTTCATCGATCGCAGCGTCGACCGACGCTTGATTGGAGACATCCGCCCCCAATCCGATCGCCCGTACCGAGCGCTGCGAGGAGATTTCGGCGGCCGCCGCCTGCGCTGCTGCACCGTCGATATCGAGTATGGCGATCGACCAGCCGAGGCTGGCGAGTTTGTCGGCGGTGGCCCGGCCGATGCCACGCGCTGAGCCAGCGCCGGTGACGACGACGGTTCGTTCGATCGGAAAAGATGTGGTGATCGTCATGATGTATCTACTTACTGTTGATTTTGGACGTACTGGAGGATTCCTCTGCCTAAACATGAGCCTTGGGCAGTGAAGCGGACCTGTTCGAGGAGGCTCCCTCCGGGCGTTTGCGCGCATAGAGGTAGGTCGCCACGCTGGTTATCGCCAGGCAGGCGGAGAGAAAAATGAGGCCGCTTTGGTCGCTGCCGGTAGCGTCCTTGAGGATGCCAACGGCGTACGGCGCAACGAAGCCGCCAAGATTTCCCAGCGAGTTGACCATGGCAAGCCCCGCGGCTGCAGCTGCACCGGTGAGGGCTGCCGAGGGCATGGCCAGGAACGGGGCGATTGCCGAGTAGATACCCATGGCGGCAAGGGTGAGAAAAATCATCGACAACACGGGATTGACCGGCAGCAGGAAGCCCGCACCGAGAAGACCGATGGCAGCCAGGACCATGCTCGTGCTTGCGTGCCATACCCGGTTGCCGGTGCGGTCCGATCGACGTGACCAGTAGAACACGAAGACGGCGGCAAAGGAGTACGGAATCGCAACGATGAAGCCAACCTGAGTCGTGTTGAAATCGCCCAGGGCCGCGACAATTGACGGCAACCAGAGCCCGAGGCCATAAATGCCACAGACGAGACCGAAGTACAGCGCCGAGTAGGCCAGCGTTCGGCGGTCCTTCAGACCGTCGAGAAACTTGTGCTTGCCGGAAGCCTGCTTGGCGGCAAGTTCCAAATCCATTGTGGTCGTGAGCCACTCGCGTTCCTCGGCCTTGAGCCAGGTCGCGTCGCGAGGCCGGTCGGTGAGCATGCGTGGGGCCAGAATTCCGAGCACAATGGCTGGGATGCCCTCAATGATGTAGAGCCACTGCCACCCGTGCAGGCCCATGATTCCATCCATGTTGAGCAGCAATGCGGAGACGGGGGCGCCCAGGGCATTGGATACAGGCTGGGCCAGGATGAAGATACCGATCACGGCAACTCGCTGGGCTGCGGGGAACCAGAGCGTCAGGTAGAAAAGGATGGCCGGAAAGAAACCGGCTTCGGCGGCACCGAGCAGAAACCGCACGATGTAGAAGGTGGTCTCTCCCGTGACCAAGGACATGGCCGAAGCGAGAATTCCCCAAGAGATCAAGATGCGGGCAATCCATTTGCGGGCGCCGTACCGGTACATGCCTCCGTTGCTGGGAATTTCCAACAGGGCATAACCCAGAAAGAAGATTCCCGCGCCAAGCCCGTATGCCGTCGCGCTGAGCCCGATGTCGGCGCTCATTGTGAGTTTGGCGAAACCGACGTTGTTGCGGTCGAGGTAGGCGATGAAGTAGAGCACCACAACAAGTGGCATAACGCGGCGACGTACCTTGCGCAGGGTGCGTTCGCCGAGTTCGCCGAGAGCGCTGTTAGCGTCCGGGACGGTACTCATCGTCGACCACCGACAAGGAATGAGATGCCCCGTGGGCATACGTGTGTAAGCATGAAGACTCCTTCGGCTCAAAGCTTGCGGAATGACGTCCGCACCGTTTTTATTACATCTCAGACATCTGACATCTGATTATTCGAACGAAGCCAAGAATGCCACAGTCGATGCGGCGCGTCAAGCGGTAGCGGAAATGGACTGAACGGCTAGTGCCCGACGGCCTTGATATACCGCTCGTAGTCCTCGAAGGTCTGATTGATATGCGCGTCCATGGCTTTCCGTGCCACTTCGGGGTCTGCCGTCGCAATTGCGTCTCGCACGTTCTGGTGGTGAACGATGGCGTGCTGCTGCACTTCCCGGCGCGAGGAAGTCTTTTGTCGCATGACGTAGAGGAGCCTGCCCAGCTGGCTCATCAAGACCAGTACAAACGGGTTGGCAGCGGCACGCAATACGGCATCGTGAAAGGCCAGGTCAGCCCCCACCAGTGCGTCCAGGTCCTCGTTGCGATACGCCCGCGACATCTCCGCAATGGCGATGTCCATGCGGGCCAGGTCCTCCGGCGTGTGACGTACAGCGGCCAATTCCGAGGCCCCCGTCTCAACCATCCGGCGCACCTCGAGTAGGCGCATCGCGGCCTCGTCGGGACTCGTGTCGAGCGACGCTGCGCGCAGGATGGCGTCCATTCCCGTCCACGCGTCGGAGGGGTTAACGAAGGTGCCCAGACCACGTCGAACATAGATGATGTTCTGGGCCTGGAGGCTCTTGAGTGCCTCACGCACAGTGAGGCGGCTTACCCCAGACGCTTTGGCGATTTCCGCTTCCGGGGGAAGCGCTTCGTGCGCTGGAAGGTCGCCACTCAAAACGCGATCGAGCAGATCGTCGCACACGACTTCGACGAGAGACTTGCGGCTCATGACAGTCCTTCCCCTCTTCGTGCCCGGTTTTTTCTGTCATTACATTACTACAGCGAGTTTTTCCCAAGCCGGTGCACAGGCCCGCCGCGATTGACGGGTGTCCTCTAGTCTGGCAGACTCTGCTGTAACATCAGACATCAGACATCATGCGTGCCGGCGCAGGGCCGCGTCAGCCACTCAATAGAGACAAGGAAGTTTCTCGTGATTCGTGAAGCCGACCTACTAGCCCGCTACCCCGCCGAGGTGGTCGTGAGTACGGCGGCCGTCGCGGCATCCGTTACCGCCTCACAGCGCGTGTTGGTCGTGCTCGACGACGACCCCACCGGTACCCAATCGGTGTCCAATTTGCCAGTTCTCACGCACTGGCAGGAAGACGACTTTCGTTGGGCGTTCACGTACCAGCTGGGAGCACGGCCCGCCTCCGCCGTCTATGTGCTGACTAATTCCCGCAGCCTCGACCCCGCCGATGCCGCCGCCCGCAATCGCGAAGTGGTCACCAACGCCCTCGCGGCGGCGGCTGCCACCGGGACTCACCTTGGCTTCGTGAGCCGCAGCGATTCGACCCTGCGAGGCCACTACCCGCTCGAGCCGGATGTCATCGCGGACACCCTGATGCAGGTGCTCGGCCGCCGAACGGATGGCGTCGTCATCGTGCCGGCCTTCCCTGATGCTGGTCGAGTCACGGTAGGCGGCGTGCACTACATGCTCGGCGATGGTCTGCTGACCCCGGTATCCGACACAGAATTCGCCAACGACGCCACCTTCGCTTTCAAGAACTCGAACCTCGCCCGGTATGTCGAAGAAAAATCTGATGGCCGTTTTAGGGCGGAGGACGTCATCGTTCTCGATCTGACAATTGTTCGAGGCGGCACCTCGGCCATTGCCGACGCCGTGATGGGAGCCGAACACTCGACACCGATCGTGGTCGATGCGGTCACCGAGAACGACTTGCGCGCGCTCGCTCTGGGCCTGGCCGAAGCGGAGTCTCGCGGCAAGGAGCTGCTCTATCGCGTCGGCCCGCCCTTCGTTCGGGCCCGTATCGGCCAGGACGAGCATCAGCCACTGTCCGGTGCGGACGTCTTCGCTGGTGCAACCCCGCCTTCCGGTGGCGGTCTCATCGTCGTTGGCTCCCACGTCGGTGTCACGACGCGTCAGCTGAAAATTCTGACCAAACGCCACCCGTCGGCCACGATTGTGGAACTCGATGTGGAATCGCTGGCCGATGAATCCGCCGCGCCAGCCCACGTCACGGCCACGGTCGACGCGGTCGTAGCCGCTCTGGCCGACAACGATGTCGTGCTGCAGACGAGTCGCCTCCTGGTGAAAGCGGATGACGCAACGGAGAGCCTGCGTATCGCCCGCTCCGTCTCTGCCGCCGTCGTCGCGGTCGTCAAGCGCACCCTCGCCGGGCGTGCGCCGCGCTTCGTGATTGCCAAGGGAGGCATCACCTCCTCGGATGTTGCCGCTCACGGCCTGCAGATTCGGCACGGTCTCGTGCGCGGACCGATGCTCCCCGGCATCGTGTCGCTCTGGCAGCCGATGGACGGCCCAGCCACGGGAATTCCCTACGTCGTGTTCGCCGGAAATGTCGGTGACGATGAATCCCTGTACGACGTCGTCACCAAGCTCAGCAACACCCTGTCCTGACGCTCAATCAACCCCACAGGAGAATCACCATGCCATCAAGCACTACCGCCAGCCTCGATACCCCTCCCTACGCCGTTGCCGTTGTGGGCCTGGGCGCCATGGGCCTACCCATGGCCACTCGACTGACAAGCAAGCTCAGTGTGCATGGCTTCGATATCTCAGAGGACCGCATGCAGCTGGCTTCCGATGCGGGGATTCTCCGCCACGGCTCTGCTCGCGCAGCGGCCGAGCACGTTGATGCTGTGCTGCTCGCGGTGCGCAACGGTGCCCAACTCGACGATGTTCTATTTGGAGTCGACGGCATCGCCGAGGTTCTCTCCCCCGGTTCCGTCGTCATTCTCACGAGCACGGTCGGCACCGAGGCTATCCCAGCCACCGTGGAGAAACTCGCCGCTTACGGCGTGGCCCTCGTCGACGCGCCACTTTCCGGCGGGCCCATTCGCGCCGCTGCGGGCGACCTGCTCATCGTCGTCGGCGCTGCGCCCGAGTCGCTCGAGAAAGCGCGCCCCGTGCTCGAGCTCCTGGCCTCGACGTTGACCATCGTTGGCGACCGGCCCGGCGATGGGCAGGCGCTGAAAACGGTGAACCAACTGCTCTGCGGTATTCACATCGCCGCGGCTGCTGAAGCCCTGGCTCTTGCCGATGCGCTCGGTCTCGATCCGGCCAAAACCCTCTCCGCGCTGGAAGCTGGCGCCGCAGGGTCCTTCATGCTGTCCAACCGTGGCCCACGCATCCTCTCGGCCTATGAAGAGGAGGGGGCGCCGGTGCTCAGCAGACTGGACATCTTCGTGAAAGACATGGGAATTGTGGGCCAGGCCACCCGTGCGGCGGGCCTCGCGTCGCCGGTGGCGGCCGCTGCCGAGCAGCTCTACCTGCTCGGTCAGGCCCAGGGCCTGGGCGCCGCCGACGACTCGGCCGTGATCAGGGTGCTCGCGCCCGTGCAACGCACCGTTTGACCGGTGCTGATTGATCGGTGCTACCGGGCAGTTCAGCGCAGTGCGGCCTCGTCGAGCACACGACCGAGATTGACGGGGTCATGGGCAAAGCGACCGAGAAAGAGCCCGTCTACCGCGTGCAGCAGGGGTAGCAGGCCGGGTTGGGCGCTTCCGCCGTAGATGATCCTCACCGAATCCTGTAGCCGATCGCGCAGACGGCCGACGACCTCGTTCACATATGCGGGCTCAGCCGGCTGCGTGGTGCCGATCGCCCAAACCGGCTCGTAGGCGAGCATCACGGAGGCGAGGGTCACAGCGGAGTGGGGCACCGCGGCACCCAGCGCCGACAACACCTGACGGTGGCAGAACTCGGCCGCTTCGGCGGGGCTAACGCGCACCACTTCTCCGATACAGAGCAGCGGCGTCAGCCCGGCTGCGACCGCCGCCGCTGTTTTACGCGCGACGACCGCATCCGTTTCACCGAACAGTCGTCGGCGTTCAGCATGTCCGATTTCGACGAGTTCGACGCCCATCTCGGCCAGGAGCTCGGGCGAGACCTCGCCGGTTACTGGGCCGCCAGACTCGCTGCAATTCTGGGCGCCGATGATAACGCCCGTGCCTGCCAGGATGCTCCGCGCACTGTGCAGCAGGGGAAACGACGGAGCTACGAACACTCTCACCTCCCGAGGAAGGCCGGGGCGATCCGCGATAATATCGCGTACACCGGCGAGCCAGTCGAGGGAGGCCTGGTAGCCGAGGTACATCTTGGTGCTCACACCGACGTAGATCGCAGGCGTGCGCAGGGAATCGGGGGTACCCACGGTACTTAGTGAAGCGGCGCCGGGCCGAGGTCGTCTACGAGTTTCTGCATGGCCACATAAGCCTTGTTGCGGTACGCGATCAGGTCTGGAGTGCGTTCGGACGGGACGTCGAGGAAGCCCGCGCCGGTTTTGGTGCCCAGTTTGCCCGCATCGACGAGGTCAGACAAAATCTTGGGCGTGGCAAATCGTTCCGGAAAATCGGTCTGCAGAGACTTGTAGCAGAAGTTGTAGACGTCCAGGCCGGCCATGTCGGCGATTGCGAACGGGCCGAAGATGGGTAGTCGAAAACCGAAGGTAGTGCGCACGAGAGTGTCTACGTCTTCGGGGGTAGCCACGCCCTCTTCGACCAACTGGGTCGCTTCGTGGAATAAGGCATACTGCAGCCGGTTGAGCACGAATCCGGTGACGTCCTTGACAACCGCAGTCTGCTTGCCGGTGGAGTGCACGATCTCGCGGGCTGCGGCAACGACCGCGTCTGTGGTGCCCGCGTGCGGGATGACTTCCACGCCGGGAATGAAAGGCGACGGGTTCGAGAAGTGCACGCCGAGAAAGCGTTCCGGGTTGGTCACGGCCGTCGCCATGTCGCCGATGGAGATCGTCGACGTGTTCGAGCCGATGATGGCGTCAGGCCGCGCGGCCTTGCTGATTCGCGCCAGGATGTCGTGCTTGATGGCGAGCACCTCTGGCACGGCTTCTTCGATGAAGTCGGCATTGGCAACGGCTTCTTCAACGGATGCCGCGACATGAAGGTTGGTTTCGAGGGTTGACGTGGCACCCTCCGGGAACAGGCCAGCCGCCACGAAATCCCTGGATTCGGCGATCAATCGCTGATAATTCAGCGTGGCAACTTCGAGGGAGACATCCGCCAGCAATACGTGGTTGCCGGCCAGCGCCAGAACCTGCGCAATTCCGCCGCCCATATAACCCGAGCCGACGATTGCAATTGTGTGTGCCATGGCCTAGTCCTCTTTCACTTCGTAAGATCCGATCGCAGCGACCTTCGCGGCCGAGGCGGAGTTGTCATCAAAACGGTGGCCCAGCCACTCCTTAACCAGTTTCTTGGCCAGTTCCAGGCCGATGACGCGCTGTCCCAGGGTGAGCACCTGGGCGTTGTTGCTCAGCACGGAGCGTTCCACGGAATAGCTGTCGTGAGCCGTCACTGCACGGATGCCGGGCACCTTGTTGGCTGAAATCGCCACGCCTAGTCCGGTGCCACAGATCAACAACGCGCGGTCGGCGTCTCCCGACGCGACCCGTCGCGCAGCGGTCACGGCGATGTGCGGGTAGGCCGTGCTGTCGTTCTCCGCCACGCCCACGTCCAGAACCGACTCGACTCGATCATCCGCTTCCAGGAGTTGCTTCAGTGCGGTCTTAAATTCCACGCCGGCCTCATCGTTGCCGATGACAATGCGCCACTTCTTCGTCATGCTGTCACGTCCTCTCGTTCTGTGGATAAGTCTGCGTAAGCGCGAGCGATGCCAGCCGCGATCAGGCCGAAGGAGACCGCCCCCGGGTCGGGATGGCCAAGGCTGCGTTCGGCGAGGGGTCGCGCACGGCCGCGGCGCGGGCTGAGCTCCGCAGTCTGGCTGGCTGCAGTTGTCGCCGCCGCAGCAGCTGCAAAAAGTGCCCCCTGCAGCGACGCGGCGGAACGGTACGTCGCGATGAACGTGCCCACGAACGGCAGAAGTGCATCGACCATGGTCTTGTCGCCGGCTTCAGCTTTTCCGAGATCGGTAATCGCGCGGCTGAACGCCGACACCACGCCCACGGCGTCGTCGGGGCTGTACCGTTCTCGGTTACCCAGCGCCCGGCCGGATGCGCACAATGCGGAACCCCAGAGCGCCCCCGAGGCACCCCCGGCCTTTTCGGCCCAGGCTTCCCCGGCGATGATCAAGACTTGATCGACACCAGCCGCGGCCTCCGCGGCAGATACCGCTGCCGCCACAGCGGCGTCGACGCCCCTGCGCATACCGATTCCGTGGTCGCCATCTCCGGCGATCGCGTCGAGTCTTCCGAGCTCGCTCTCGTGCTCCACTACGACAGCCTGAACGGCTCTCAGCAGAGCCGTTGCCCCGGCGCTGAACTTCGCCGAGGCAGGAGTGGCCGGCTCCCACACGGACGGCGCATCTGCTAGGACCGAGTCAATCACCCGACGTGCTCGTTGGGCCAGATTGCTCTTACGAAAAGCTGCGGTGTCGGCCGGAGCGGCCCAGTACATCTCCAGCTCATCATCCAGCCACAGCAGAGTCAGCGAGAGGCCCGACATGTTGAGACTCGTCACGAGCTCACCGCACTCGGGTTCAATCAGGTCAAGACCGGCCGCGACCAGCAGCTTTTCGATTTTTCCGTAGAGCAAGAAAAGCTCGTCGTACTTGACGGCTCCGAGGCCGTTGACGATGGGCACGACACGGGTACCGGCACCGTCAGGCTTCTCGGCCAGAAGTCGGGTCACCAACAGCTCTGCTAACGCAGACGCGGTCGGTAAGTCGTGGTCGGAGATGCCGGGCTCACCGTGGATTCCAAGACCCAATGACATCTGACCGTCCGGCACTCGAAACAGGGGTTCGGTAGCTCCCGGTAACATACAACCGTCGAATCCCACACCGAGTGACCGGGTGCGAAAATTTGCCTTCATCGCCAGGCGTTCGACCTCGGTGAGGGTCAAGCCGGCGTCGGCCGCCGCACCGGCAATCTTGAAGACGGTCAGGTCCCCGGCGATACCGCGACGTTTGTCGATCTCACCAATTTGAGCGCTGGCGACGTCGTCGGTTACGACGACTGTACGGGTGGCGATGCCCTCAGCGTTGAGCCGCTCCTGGGCTTGTCCGAAGTGGAGCACGTCG
This sequence comes from Cryobacterium sp. Hz9, assembly GCF_004402825.1. Taxonomy (NCBI): domain Bacteria; kingdom Bacillati; phylum Actinomycetota; class Actinomycetes; order Micrococcales; family Microbacteriaceae; genus Cryobacterium; species Cryobacterium sp. Hz9. The sequence continues at coordinate 139,826 of NZ_SOFC01000022.1, read as the reverse complement.
CCGGCGTAGTTGCCATAGCTCAGCAACACGCCACCCCCGACTTGGGCCGCCTTGGCGACCCGGTACACCTGGGCGGCTGCGGGCGACGCAAACACGTTGCCGCATGCGGATCCGGCTGCCAGGCCCTGACCGACGAGGCCGGCGAAGGCCGGATAGTGCCCTGATCCTCCCCCGACAATCAGTGCGACCTGGCCGGGATTCATCTCCGTCGCACGCACGACGCCCCCGTCTACGCGGGCGACGTATCGACGGTTGGCAGCGACGAACCCGTTCAGGGCCTCGTCAGCGAACTTAGCGGGGTCGTCAAATATCCGTGTCATGTTTCCTCATCGAATCCGTAGTGATCAGCGGCTGAACTTAGACGGTGACGCGCCTTGGCTGCTGCCGCCCCTGCGCCACGAGCGAGGTGCCGAGCGCATAGTTCTGGGTTTTGGGAAGAATCTTGCTGCGCAGGTAGTCCTGGTTGGTGGCCGAAACGCTGAGGCCATCGCCGCCGTAGTGCTCGGTGCAGATGATGCCCTGAAATCCGAACGATAAGGCCGTACGGAACGCCTCGCGATAGTTGATCAGACCGCTTTCCAGCGGGGCGGGAACCGCGACGAACTGGCCCCGGGCCAGGTTCTCGTCTCGGCTGTAGTTCTTCACGTGCCAGTAATTGGCGTATGGAACCGTCTTCGCGATCATTTCGTGCACGGCCTCAATGGGTCGATGAAGGCGCACGAGGTTTCCCAGGTCGGGGTTGAGGCCCACGTTGGTCAGGCCGATGTCCTGAACGAGTTGAACCGCGGAATCACCGGTGCCGAGATACGTGTCTTCATAGAGTTCCAAGGACATCAGCAACCCGAGCTCCTCTGCATGCCGGCCCAGTTCCCGCAGCCGGGAAACGGCCTTGCCCCAGGTCTCCGCGTCGCCGACGGGGTCGTGGTGGCCCTCAACGGTCCAGAACCACAACTGATTCTGCTGTTCGGTAGTGAGAGCCTGGTGCAGACCGAAAGACACGACCTCACAGCCGAGCTGGGCCGCTGCGTCGAGGGTTCGATGGCTATAGGCGAGGTTGTCTTCCCAGTGTGCCTCGTCTATGACGCTTCGACGGATGGCCGAGATCGACGGCGCACCGACCCCCACGTCGGTGGCAGTGAGCTTGAGCTCATCGAGCCGCTCGCTCGTGAGATCACCCGGACGCACCCAGGAATCGAAGAGGTCGACGTTGGCGAAACCGGCCTCCTTGACTTCCTGGAACACCCCCGCCCACACGCTCGCATCCGCGGTCTGGGCTGTGCGACCGTTCGCGTCGGTTCCCGGGAACTGCAGCAGCGCTGCGGTGATGGGCCAGGTTTCTGCGGTATAGCGCATTGCATCACTCCATTGTGTAAATCCTATTTCCTATAGCATCCGTGATAATGGCATGTCTGTCAAGGCGGCGGATGCCCGAGCGCTCCCGTCACTGTCTCGCGAGCATGACCCGTTGCACCATGCCGCACACGTCTCCTGCGGGTCAGCGACGCACACCGCATCCGCCACGTTTCAGGACGGGCAGGACCGTGGTTCGGCGACCAGCACCTCGACGGCGTCTCTCAAATCCTGGCGAGGGTCTTCGACTTCATTCCCCGAGTGCCGCGACGCGCCGAGCCAGATAGTCCACGCCAATGCGGGGGCTCGACAACACCGGAAGCTTCGTCTGCTCGCTCAGGCTACCCGCAAGACGATTCATAGATGCCTGCGAGAGCACAATGATGTCGACACCCTTCGCCAGATCCATGGCCTGCGCGGTCACCATTTCGTCGTGCTTCTCGCGGTCTCCCGACATCAGCACATCGAAGGCACCGTCGCACAGCCTCTGCTCGATGATGACCGTCCGCCCGATCTCCGACGCCTTTGCGGAAATGAGGTCGGAAGTCGGTTCGAGCGTGGTGGGGACCGTGGCCAAGACACCGATTTTGGTTCCCTCGCGAGCGGCCTGCATGGCCATGGCCTCGTCGATCTTCACGATGGGCGTGTGAACGCTGCGGGCAGCGATGTCCAGCGCCGGGCCCAGCGACGAGCACGCCGAGAATATAATATCGGCGCCGGCCGCTTCTGCCGCCTGCGCAAGATACGTCATCCGCAAAGCGCTGTTTGTCGAGATTCCCCGTTCACGAACGACCGTGGCGAGAACGTCAGAGTCAACGAAGTGCATGACCTCGGCGTTTGGAATGAGTTCTGCGATGAGGTTGTTGATCACCGGCTCGATGGAAACAAACACGAAGCTGGTATGCAGGATCGCAATCTTCTTGGTCACGACAGATCTCCTTTGAGGTGCGACGTAGGACGTCTGATGACTCATAATTATTGAACGGTGCGACCTTGTCAATTCGCAAACCTGACTCGTCACACCAGACGCCCGACAGCGGCGCCTGATAGGGTCACAATTTCGGAGGTATGAATGTCTCAGACCGCGTATATGCTGGGCGGGTCCTCCGGTCTTGAGCGTAAAGGCCTCCGTGACCGTGTCTACGATCTCGTGCTCGACATGCTGATGAGCTCGAGTATCGAACCAGGAACACGATTGTCGATCGACGCAATCGCGCGCGACCTGCGGGTGTCGCCGACGCCTGTCCGCGAAGCACTCGTGCAGCTCGAGCGCACCGGTCTCGTGACGCGGGAACCCCTGAAGGGGTATCGCGTCGCGCCGCCCATCTCCGACGGTCAGCTCGAAGCGCTATTCGACACACGAATCGTCCTTGAGGGTGGGGCCACCGAGCTGGCCATTCGTGATGCTGCCGCGCTCGTGCCGCTATTGGAGCAGGCACTCGACGACCACCGTGCCGTCACTCGCAAGGTACGGGAGGCTCCAGAAGACGACAGGTCGTCCGTCGCACTCCTGCACGAGTACTTTGCTATTGACTGGAACTTTCACCATCTCATTTTCGCGGGGACGCACAATCCGTTCCTGATCGACATGTCCGAGGCGATTTCCACCCGTGTGCACCGGATGCGTCAGTCGGTTCGTAGCGGCGTGAGAGACGCAGACGATGCCGTGCGCGAGCACGCCGTCATCCTCGATGGCTTCCGGAGCGGCGACCCCGCGATCGCAGCGGCTGCGATGCGCAACCACATCGAGAAGGTACGCACCCGCTCTCGCGCTGACGCACTGACCGGCTCGGCGCGCTGACCGGCTCGACGCACCGACTGAGCGATGCGCCGCGGGAACCGCGTCTGTAGGCAACCGAAAGCCGGGCCGGTTCACCAGCGATCCGGACCGGCTTTCGGTCAGTAGCCCGGGCTAATGACTCACTGTTGCTTCTTCAACCAGAAGCGCGTCGGCCTTCGCCTTGAAGAACTTGGTGGCGAAGAACATTGCTGCCGCAACGAATGCAAACACGCCGAGAGACACGACGCCCCAGACGCCGCTCTCAGTGGGCACCGCGTCGTTGATGCCGGTGCGCATGATCGGTGCCACGAAGCCACCGAGGTTACCGAGCGAGTTGATCAGGCCGATGCCCGCTGCTGCAGCGGTCCCCGTGAGGAACGCCGTCGGGTAGGACCAGGTGATCGGTCCGACTGACAGAAAGCACGACACGGCAAGCGTGATGCATAGGATGCCGACGATGGGCAGTCCGGCAGCGCCGGCAAAGCCGGAGCCGAGAATGAATACGCCGGTGCCGAGAAAGAACCAGGTGCCCAGGCTTCGGCGACGAAGAACGGTGTTCGCGTACTTGCCGAAGAAGTAACAGGCGAAGAGTCCGCCGAGCCACGGAATGGCCGATACCAGGCCAACCTGCCAGCCGATGTCCTGGCCGATGAGGTTCGACACCTGCTGCGGAAGGTAGAACGTCGTGCCGTAGACCGCGATCTGCAGGCAGAAGTAGATGACGGTGAAGTACCACACCTTCCAACTCGACATGGCGCGCCAGATGCCGGACGGACCGTCTTCGGTTCGGACCGCATCCTCCTTCGCCATCACGGCGAGCAAAGCCGACTTCTCCTCATCGTTCAGGAACTTCGCCTGTTGTGGACTGTTGATCAAGAAGAACACGGCGGCGATTCCGGCGATGACGGCGAGAAGACCCTCCGCAAAAAACATCACCTGCCAGCCGTGCCACGGGGTCAACGCGTCACCGAAACTGATCAGGCCGCCGCTCAGCGGGGCGCCCAGCATCTGTGAGAACGGTTGTGCCAGGTAGAAGATCGCGAACATCTGCACGCGCACCTTGTTCGGGAACCATTCAGCCAGGAACATAATCACGCCGGGGAACAGTCCCGCCTCGGTGACGCCAAGGAGGAAGCGAAGAGCGATGAACATCGTGTCGTTCGTTGTGAAGGCGAACGCCGCCGCGACGATACCCCAGGTGACGGCGATGCGTGCCAGCCAGAAGCGGGCTCCGAATTTCTTCAGCAGCAGGTTGCTCGGAATCTCGAACAGTGCATAGCCGATGAAGAAGATGCCGGCGCCCAACGCGAATGCACCGTCCGAGACGCCGCGGTCGACCTTCAGCGCTTCCTCGGCGAATCCGACATTGGTGCGGTCGAGGAAGGCGACGAAATACAGGATGACGAGCATCGGCATCAGGTGCCGAGCCGCCTTCGAGATCGCCGATTTGAGCGCGGGACTGTGAGATGTCTCCGGTATGTCAATCAGCTTCGATGAGTTAGACAAGTCTGCTCTCCTTTGAGTCAGTGAATGGCAAATTCGCGGTGCTGCGGTGAACGGTGAATCGACTAGGTGAACAGGTGGGGGGCGATCATCACAATTCCGACGCCGACAAGAATGACGCCAACGATCAGGCTGATAATGCGCCCCTTCGACCAGGGACCGGATATTCCAGACATGGTTGAGGCCCTCAGTGCGTATAGGTGCCGGCGTCGACGTTCAGGGTCTGGCCCATCACGAATCCCGGTACCTCGCTGATGAGATGGGCATTGCCAGCAGCGATGCCGTCATATCCCCGATCGGGTGCGACGCCGCGCGAGAAGCCGATGACTCCGGCCTTCGCAGCACACTTGGCAGGGTCATCAAATATCCGTGTCATGGTTCCTCATCGAATCCGTAGTGAGGTTTCTGCGGTCCAGCGCATTGCAGCGCTTCGCCGAGTGAATCCTATTTCCTATAGCATCGGCGATAATCATTTGCGTGTCAAGGCCCCGCTGCCCCGAGCACTACCGGTCGCTGCCGGGCACGGAACGAACCTTGCCGCCATTGATATGTTGCGGGATAACCGCTAGAACTCGAGGGTGTACGCCATCTTGCGGTGGGTGGGCACGAAACCCATGCCGGTGTAGAGGCCGAGGGCGCCGGTGGGGCTGTCGGAGTCGACAGCGAGGGTCACCCGCTCGTGACCGAGGGCCCGCCCGGCCGCGAGTTGGGCAGCCAGGAGCGACTGCGCAATGTGGCGGCCGCGCCATTCGCTGCGCACACCGACCAGGTCGATGTAGCTGCCGGTGAAGCCCTGGGTGGCCCAGACGTTCTCGTTCGCCGTCGACAGCACGAAACCGACGACCCGTTCGGTTCCGGTCGAATCGGTGCCGTAGGCGACGAACGAGAGGTCGGGGCGAAACCACTGTCCGCCGACGAAGGCGTTCCAGTTCTCGTCACTCATCGGCTGGCTGCCCCAGTGGTCCATGAAGGCGTCGTCGCGGGTGCGGTGCACCTCGGCCGAGGCCGCGGCGGTGTACGGGGCTACGCGGATGCCGTCGGCAGTTTCGACGGCACGCACCGCCGCATCCAGGGATCGTTCCAGGGTGAGGAAGTAGCGCGCGAGGCTGAGGCCTGCGTGCTCGAACAGGCTGGCGTTCTGCGGGGACCGTTCATCGGCGTAACTGAGGACCCAGCCGGGAAGCGTCCTGGCTGAGGAGGCAAGCTGCTGCTTGGCCCTGGCCAACTGCCAGGCCAGTAGTTGGCGGCCGATACCCCGGCCGCGCAGCGACGGGTGCACCCCGCCGATCGGCATCGAGCGCACGAGGCTCACCTGTCGAGGAGGACACATGACCATGCCGACCGCAACGATGTGGCCGGCCTCGTCGAGGCCGACGAGCGAATCGAGTTCGGGGCGAAAGTGCGAGTAGCCGAAGTCCGCGGCGATGGCGCCGCGAGCCGTGAGGTAGTTGGGGTGGTCCACTTCGCCCATGGATCGACGCAGCTGCCAGATGCCGTCGATGTCGCTCCCGGTGGCGGCTCGCCACGCCGCCACATCCGGGTGCTGCGGCAGCACCGGAGCCTCGACGATCCCGATGCGCTCAGCCAGTGAAGTCACGCGTTGATCCATCCCTCAACCCTATCTTCGTCAAACGAGACGGGTCGGTACACAAAAAAAGGAGGGCCAACGTGTGTTGGCCCTCCCTTGCTGGTGGTGCTACTTCTTGTCGGCCTCGTCGGCTGCTGCGTCTTCGGCTACGACGTCTTCGACTACGACGGTCTCGTCGACGACAACGTCGTCAGCAACGACGTCTTCGACAACAACGTTTTCGGACCCGACGGGGGTCGCGGCAACGGTCGCAGTCTTGGAACGCTTGACCTTGGGAACCAGGGGCTCGAGAACGAGCTCCATCTGCACCATGGACGCGTTGTCGCCCTTGCGGAAACCGAGCTTCGTGATGCGGGTGTAACCGCCCTGACGCTCGTTGACCTGCGGGGCGATGACCGTGAACAGCTCGTGCACGACGGTCTTGTCGGTGATCGTCGCGAGAACGCGACGACGAGCGTGCAGGTCACCGCGCTTGGCGAACTGCACCATGCGCTCGGCGAGCGGACGCAGGCGCTTGGCACGGGTCTCGGTCGTCTTGATCGACTTGTGGGTGAACAGGGCCGCGGCCAGGTTCGCAAGCATGAGGCGCTCGTGCGCCGGGCCGCCACCGAGACGGGGGCCCTTTGTGGGCTTAGGCATTGGTAATCTCCAGTATCAAAAAATCGAAAGGCAGCGGGAAGCCGAGCCTTAGTTGGTCTCTTCTTCGTAGCCGCTGTAGAAGTGTGCGCCGTCGAATCCGGGAACCGAATCCTTCAGGGACAGGCCGAGCTCAACGAGCTTGTCCTTCACTTCGTCAACCGACTTCTGCCCGAAGTTGCGGATGTTCATCAGCTGGGTCTCCGAGAGGGCGACCAGTTCGCTGACATTGTTGATGCCTTCGCGCTTGAGGCAGTTGTACGAACGCACCGACAGGTCGAGGTCTTCGATCGGAACCGACAACTCGGTCGAGAGCACAGCGTCAACCGGCGCGGGGCCGATCTCGATGCCCTCGGCTGCGGTGTTGAGCTCGCGGGCCAGACCGAACAGCTCGGTCAGGGTGCGACCAGAGGATGCGATGGCGTCGCGGGGCGAGATAGCCGACTTGGTCTCCACGTCAACGACGAGGCGGTCGAAGTCGGTGCGCTCACCGGCACGAGTTGCCTCGACCCGGTAGGTCACCTTGAGAACGGGCGAGTAGATCGAGTCGACCGGAATCTGGCCGGCTTCGGAGAACTCGTTGCGGTTCTGGGTGCTGGAGACGTAACCGCGGCCACGCTCAATGGTCAGTTCGAGTTCGAACTTCGCCTTGTCGTTGAGGGTTGCGATGACCAGTTCCGGGTTGTGCACCTCGACGCCGGCCGGAGCCGAGATGTCAGCGGCGGTAACCTGGCCGGCACCCTGCTTGCGCAGGTACGCGGTGATGGGCTCGTCGTGCTCGCTCGAGACCACGAGGCCCTTGATGTTCAGGATGATTTCCGTGACATCTTCCTTCACACCGGGAACGGTGCTGAACTCGTGCAGCACGCCATCGATACGGATGCTGGTTACAGCAGCGCCCGGGATCGAGGAGAGCAGGGTACGGCGAAGCGAGTTGCCGAGGGTGTAGCCGAAGCCAGGTTCGAGCGGTTCAATGATGAACCGTGAACGGAACTCCGAGATGTTCTCTTCGGTGAGCGTTGGACGCTGTGCAATAAGCACTGTTGATTCCTTTCGGCTAAGTGTCCGCTATATGACACTTGCAATGACGAGAGAGTGAAAAGTGAAAGAAAAGAGTCCCGACGGGGCTCGGTCACAATGAAGTGCCGAGCCCGTCGAGATGACAGCGTGTGCTTTAGACGCGGCGGCGCTTCGGCGGACGGCATCCGTTGTGGGCCTGGGGCGTCACGTCGTTGATCGAACCGACCTCGAGGCCAGCGGCCTGCAGCGAACGGATCGCGGTCTCGCGGCCTGAGCCGGGTCCCTTGACGAAGACGTCAACCTTCTTCATGCCGTGTTCCTGCGCCTGGCGGGCGGCCGACTCGGCGGCCAGCTGTGCGGCGAAGGGGGTCGACTTGCGCGAACCCTTGAAACCAACCTGGCCCGACGAGGCCCAGCTGATGACGGCTCCGGTCGTGTCGGTGATCGACACGATCGTGTTGTTGAAGGTGCTCTTGATGTGGGCCTGGCCCACAGCAATGTTCTTCTTTTCTTTCTTACGCGGCTTCCGTACGGCCGACTTGGGTTGTGCCATGAATTTCTCCTGAATCCTAAAGGCGTTAGCGGGCTAGGCCGGGGCCTAGCGCGCCTTCTTCTTGCCGGCTACGGTGCGCTTCGGGCCCTTGCGGGTGCGAGCGTTGGTTTTGGTGCGCTGACCGCGCACGGGCAGGCCCTTGCGGTGGCGAATGCCCTCGTAGCTGCCAATTTCAACCTTGCGGCGGATGTCGGCGGCAACCTCACGGCGGAGGTCACCCTCAACCTTGAAGGTACCCTCGACGTAGTCGCGGAGGAGGACGAGCTGGTCGTCGCTCAAATCCTTGACGCGGATGTTTCCGTCGATACCAGTGTCGGCGAGGGTCTTGAGGGCCCTCGTACGGCCAACACCGTAAATGTAAGTCAATGCAACTTCCACGCGCTTATCGCGCGGGATGTCGACGCCGGCTAGACGTGCCATTGTGTCTCCTGTTAGTGATGGAGGTCTGTAACAGCTCCTGTACACCGGCCTCCAGCCGATGGTGTCACCCCGAAGGGCTCCCGGAACTGCTATCTATCTGTGGTACTCAGGTGAATCTCGAAGCGACGAGTCGCGACGAAATTTAACCCTGGCGCTGCTTGTGACGCGGGTTCTCGCAGATGACCATCACGTTGCCGTTACGGCGGATGACCTTGCACTTGTCACAGATCTTTTTGACGCTGGGCTTGACCTTCATGGTGATTCCTTGTTTTTCGCTGTCTTCGTACCCTCGGGATGCCGAGGGCCGTTACTTACAGCAGTCGTTACTTGTAGCGGTAGACGATCCGGCCACGGGTCAGATCGTAAGGACTCAACTCGACGATCACGCGGTCCTCCGGGAGGATGCGGATGTAGTGCTGACGCATCTTGCCCGAGATGTGGGCAAGAACTCGGTGGCCGTTTGACAGCTCAACGCGAAACATCGCGTTGGGCAGAGCTTCGACTACTGCGCCCTCGATTTCGATGACACCGTCTTTTTTGGCCATACCCTCACTGTCGCTCTGTATTGATTGCTGGTCATGCGGGATTGATGCCGGACACGCCCGAAAAGGGCGACACCAGACACCAAGGATCTATCTTATGGTATGAGATTGCCTTTTGGCAATTCAGTCCTATAATCCCTGCGCGCGTCGCACCTCGAGCACGACCGACGCGAAGAGTGGATGCGCCGCATCGAGCCCGCACACCTGCAGAACCACGCGCTCTGCGCTTTCGGCCCGGAGCATCCGTTGCAGCTCGACGCTCTGCTCGTCGGCCGCAACGTCGAAGCGCAGCACCGCACCGATTGCGCCCAACAGCGCTTCGGGCATGAAGCCCGATTCGATCAATTCCGCGGCCGGGCCGATGAACCGCTCGTTGCGGCTGAGCTTGCGCAGCGGCTGGCGGCCCACTCGTTCGACGGTGTCGAGCAGGGCTGGGTTGCTGAACCGAACGATGATCTTCTCACGGTAGGCGCGCTGGGCGGCCTCGTCGAGTCCGTGCTTGGCAACCAGTAGCGCCGACGTCTCTTCGAGCACGGCGCGGGCGGCCGCCACGACGGCTGGCACGTCGAGCGCCTCTGCGATCGTGCTGACGCCGGCCCGCCGACGAAGCACCAGCCGTCGGCGCACAGCTCACGGTCGCTTTGGCCAGTCTCATCGACACCCATTTCGGTGTCGTGCTTGATTTCACCGACCTCGCCTATCTCAAGCTCCTTCTCCAGACCCGGGTTGTGACGCCCGGACACGACGAGACCACCGACGCGATCAGCGCATCCGTCGCCCGCGCCGGGGACCTCGAGGTCGTGCGTCGCATCGTGGCCCAGGCCAGCGAGGAGTACCTTGTCGACCTGGCCGACGAGGATTTCATCACCCGACTCACGCTGCACGTGCGCAACCTCATCGATCGCGCCCAGACGCGGGATTACTCACGGAACCCGCTCACCCGGTCGATCAAGACCGCCTATCCGATGATCTACGAACTCGCCGTGTACATCGCGAGCGAACTGCAGCGCCAGGAGCAGATCCACATCAACGACGACGAGATCGCCTACATCGCGATGCACGTCGGGTCGTACCTGGAACAGCATTCGCAATCTGAGCAACTCGTCACCTGCGTGATCGTCTGCCCCAACTACTACACGATGCACGTGCAGTTGCGTCAGCGCATCGAACGGGTTCTCGGCGATGACTTGACCATCGTGGACCAGGTCACGCGCAGTGACGTGCCGTGGGCAGACCTCCGCGCCGACCTCGTACTCACCACGATCGAGCCGCCTGTCCCGACCGACGGCGTGATCGTCATCCAGCCGTTCCTCACAGAACGCGACGTGCACCGAATCCGCGAGGCGGCCATCCGTGTGCGCCGGCTTCGTCGGCGGTCGCACATCAAGAATGACCTGCTGCAGTTTTTCGACGAATCCCTCTACCTGCGTAACTTCGCCGCCCCCGATGAGCAGGCGATGATCCGCGAGCTCGGTGGGCGCATGGTCGCGCGCGGACTCATCGACCCGAGCTACGTCGATGGCGCTATCGAGCGCGAGCGGATGTCGTCGACCGCGTTCACCGACCACCTCGCCGTTCCCCACGACATGGCCATGACCGCGCAGCAGACGTCCATTGCCATCGCGGTCAACGACTCCCCCATGCCCTGGGGTGACAGCCGTGTCAACGTGGTGGCCCTGATCGCGTTCAGCGCTGCCGGGCGGGCGTCGTTCCAGTCCGTCTTCGACCAGTTCGTCGAGGTCTTCACCGAGCGCGCCGATGTGCAGCGTCTGATCAAGCGCTCGGTGGACTTCCCGTCTTTCATCGACGAGCTCGTGCACCTCATCGACAAATAGACGCTAGGCGATCGGGACGGGAACGATGCCGAACGGAGCGAGGCCGGCGGCTCCGCCGTCTTCAGCGGTGAGTACCCAGATGCCGTCCTTGTGCACGGCGATGCTGTGTTCCCAGTGCGCGGCGGCCAGGCCGTCGCTCGTGGCGACGGTCCAGTCGTCTTCGCGGGTGTAGGTATCGATCGATCCGAGCACGACCATCGGCTCGATGGCGACGACCAGGCCCGGCTTCACGTCGGGGCCCTTCTGGCGCACGCGGTAGTTGAACACCGGCGGGGCCTCGTGCATGGAGCGGCCGATGCCGTGACCGACGTAGTCGGTGAGGATTCCGTAGGTGCCCTGCGATTCCACATAGTCTTCGATGGCATCGCCCACCTCGTTCAGGTGCCGGGCCGTATGCAGTCGGGCGATACCGTGCCAGAGCGACTGCTCGGTCACGTCGGACAGCTTCTGGCGTTCGGCCACGATTTCGGGCCGTGATGGGTCTGGCAGCACGAAGCTGAAGGCAGCGTCGCCGTTCCAGCCCTCGATGATCGCGCCGCTGTCGATGGAGACGATGTCGCCTGCTTCGAGTCGGCGTGCGGAGGGGATGCCGTGCACCACGTCATCGTTCACCGACGCACACACGGTGTGGTGGTAGCCCTCTTCGAGCTTGAAGTTGGGCTTGCCGCCCAGCGCCAGGATCGCGGCCTCGGCCGCGGCGTCGATGTCGAGAGTGGTGGCGCCGACGACCATGGCCGCGCGGGCAGCCTTGAGCGATGCCGCGGTGGCCAGACCGGGCGCGATCATGAGGCGCAGCTGGGCTGGATTCTTGTAGATGGAACGACGAAAACTCACTGATTTCCTACAAACTAGCTCCGAACACGGGAGCGATATTTTACGTATTTGGCTGTTCACGTGATGATGGGCCGGGCCGTGAGGCCCGGCCCGAAACGGCTAAACCCGCTCAGAAAAACCGGTTCAGATCGTGGTGGTGCTGGCGCGCAGGCCACGTTCGGTCAGCGCGGCGAGAATGCGTTCGGTGACCTCTTCTACAGCGCCGAGGCCGTCGATCGTGACCACGAGGCCGCGGGCGCTGTACACGTCGATCAGCGGAGCGGTCTGCTCGGCGTACACGTCAAGACGGTGACGGATGACGTCGGCCGTGTCGTCTGCGCGGCCCTGCTCGGCGGCACGCTTGAGCAGCCGGGCCACGACCTCGTCGGTGTCGGCGGTGATCAGCACGACAACGTCGAGCTTGGTACCCTCAGCGTCCAGGAGACGGTCGAGTTCGGCGACCTGGTCGGTCGTGCGCGGGTAGCCGTCGAGCAGAAAGCCGCTCGCGGCATCCGTTTCTTTCAACCGATCAGCGACGATCGCGTTGGTGAGCGAATCTGGCACGTAGGCGCCCTTGTCCATAAACGACTTGACCTCGAGCCCCAGCTCGGTCTTGTTGGTCACGTTGTAGCGAAAGATGTCGCCGGTGGAGACGGCGGGAACTTCGAAGGCCAGCGCCAGGCGCTCGGCCTGCGTGCCCTTACCCGCGCCGGGCGGGCCGATCAGTAGTAGGCGGGTCATTTAAGGAGCCCCTCATAGTGTCGCTGTTGCAGTTGCGAGTCGATCTGCTTGACCGTCTCGAGCCCCACACCGACGACGATCAGGATGCTCGCGCCGCCGAACGGGAAGTTCTGGTCGGCGCCGATGACCGAGAAAGCAATGAGCGGGATCAGCGCGATCAGGCCCAGGTAGATCGAGCCGGGCAGCGTGATGCGGGTCAGCACGAAGTCGAGGTACTCGGCGGTCGGCCGGCCGGCGCGGATGCCGGGAATGAACCCGCCGTACTTCTTCATGTTGTCGGCGACTTCTTCGGGGTTGAACGTGATGGCCACGTAGAAGTAGGTGAAGCCGATGATGAGCAGGAAGTACATCGCCATGTAGAGCGGCTGGTCGCCACCGGTGAGGTTGTTGGAGATCCAGACCACCCAGGCCGGAGCTTCCTGCCCCGCGGCCGGCTGGTTGAACTGCGCGAGCAGGGCCGGCAGGTACAGCAACGAGGAGGCGAAGATCACGGGGATCACGCCGGCCATGTTGACCTTGATCGGAATGTAGGTGTTGTTGCCACCGTAGGTGCGTCGACCCACCATGCGCTTGGCGTACTGCACCGGTACTCGCCGCTGCGATTGCTCCACGAAGACCACGCCGGCGACCACCAGCACTCCAACGATCAGCACGATGATCAGAGTGTCAGCGCCCTGCTGCTGGCCGATGGCGCTCAGCGAACCCGGGAACAGGGCGGCGATCGAGGTGAAGATGAGCAGTGACATACCGTTGCCGACGCCGCGTTCGGTGACGAGCTCACCCATCCACATGATGACGCCGGTTCCGGCGGTCATGGTGATGACCATGAGCATGATCGCGTACCAGGCATCGTTGGTGATCAGCTGCGTGCACTCGGTGCTGGCGGATGTGCCGAACAGGGCGCCGCTGCGAGCCACCGTGATCAGGGTGGTCGACTGCAGGATGCCGAGGGCGATGGTGAGGTACCGGGTGTACTGGGTCAGAGTGCTCTGGCCCGAGGCACCCTCCTTATAGAGGGTGTCGAAGTGTGGGATGACCACGCGCAGCAACTGCACGATGATCGAGGCCGTGATGTACGGCATGATGCCCAGCGCGAACACGCTCAGCTGGAGCAGAGCGCCACCGCTGAAGAGGTTGACGAGCTCGTAGAGGCCGCTCGTGCCCTGGTTGGCTGCGAGACACAGCTGCACGTTGCCGAAGTCCACGAACGGGGCCGGAATGAACGAGCCCAACCGGAACAGAGCAATGATGCCCAGGGTGAAGCCGATCTTCTTACGAAGGTCGGGCGTGCGGAAGATCCGCGCAATGGCGCTAAACAAAAAGGCCTCCAGATTTTTACGCAGATCGACCCGTGTAGGTCTACTTAAAACGATCGAGCTTGTCGAATCACACCAAACGATTTACTCGATTGACGGATTCGACAAGCTCGATTGAGCGTCTACGGACTTACTTTACAGATCCACCCGCGGCGACAATTTTCTGCGCAGCTGACGCAGAGACCTTGTCGACCGTCACGTTCAGCTTAACGGTAATGTCACCGGTTCCAAGAACCTTGACTTTTTCGTTGTCACGAACCGCACCCTTGGCGATCAGGCTGGCGATGGTGACATCGCCGCCGTCCGGGTAGAGCACTTCGAGCTTTTCCAGGTTGACAACCTGGTACTCGACGCGGAACGGGTTCTTGAATCCACGCAGTTTCGGGGTGCGCATGTGCAACGGCATCTGCCCACCCTCGAAGCCGACGCGCACGGTGTAACGCGCCTTCGTTCCCTTGGTGCCTCGACCCGCGGTCTTACCCTTGGATCCTTCACCACGGCCAACGCGCTGGCGGGCCTTCTTCGCTCCGGGGGCCGGGCGAAGGTGGTGTACCTTCAGCACGTGCTCGCGGGGCTCCGACGACTCGGCTGCAACAGCGGCCTTCTTCGGTGCTGCGGCCTTCTTGGGGGCAGCAGCCTTCTTCGTGGCGGGCTTGTCGGCTACCTGGGTAGCTTCCTTCTCGTCAGCCATTAGTCAATCTCCTCGACCTTTACGAGGTGAGCGACGGTGTTGACGTAGCCACGGTTCTGCGAGTTGTCCTCGCGGATCGTGACGGCGCCAATGCGTCGCAGACCCAGGCTGCGAAGAGTGTCGCGCTGGTTCTGCTTCTCACTAATTTTGGACTTGATCTGTGTGATCTTCAGCTGGGCCATCAGGCACCTGCCTTCGCGGTTGCAGCTGCTGCGGCAGCAGCAGCGTCGGCACGAAGAAAACGGGCTGGAGCCACGTCTTCATAGGCAAGGCCGCGGCGAGCCGCAACCGCACGCGGCTCTTCGAGCTGGTGCAGGGCCTCGACCGTGGCGTGCACGATGTTGATGGTGTTCGACGAACCGAGCGACTTGCTCAGCACGTCGTGGATGCCAGCGCATTCGAGTACGGCGCGCACCGGGCCACCGGCGATAACGCCGGTACCTGCTGCTGCCGGACGAAGCAGAACGACGCCGGCTGCGGCCTCACCCTGCACGGGGTGCGGGATGGTCAGGCCGACGCGAGGAACGCGGAAGAAGTTCTTCTTCGCCTCTTCGACGCCCTTGGAGATAGCGGTCGGGACCTCGCGGGCCTTACCGTATCCAACGCCGACCAGGCCGTTACCGTCGCCGACGACGACGAGAGCGGTGAAGCTGAAGCGACGACCACCCTTGACGACCTTCGACACGCGGTTGATGGTGACGACGCGCTCCAGGAACTGGCTCTTGTCGGCATCACGGCTTCCGCGATCCTTGTTCGGGTTGCGCTCACGGCCACCACGACGAGCCTCGCGGGGCTCGTTCTGCGGCGGGGTCGTGGAGGCGGCGGTTTCAACCGGCGCCTCGGCAACGGCAGCAACAGGTGCTGTGGTTTCGATCTTTTCAGTGCTCACAGGTTCAATCCACCCTCTCGAGCTCCCTCGGCGATGGCTGCGACGCGTCCTGCGTACTTGCTGCCACCACGGTCAAATACAACGGCTTCGATGCCGGCGGCTTTCGCACGCTCAGCAACAAGCTCACCGACCTTGCGGGCCTTGGCGGTCTTGTCACCATCGAAGGTGCGCAAGTCCGTTTCGAGCGTGGATGCCGACGCAAGGGTGAAACCCTTGCTGTCGTCGACGACCTGCACGAATACGTGGCGAGCCGAGCGTGTGACGACAAGGCGCGGGCGAAGCGCCGTTCCCTCGATCTTCTTGCGAAGACGGGTGTGTCGACGTCCGCGGGCTGCGGCCTTGCTCTTGCCTCTAGTTCCGAGTCCCATGGTTACTTACCGCTCTTTCCGGCCTTGCGGCGAACAATCTCGCCGGCGTAACGCACACCCTTGCCCTTGTAGGGCTCTGGCTTGCGAATCTTACGGATGTTGGCGGCAACCTCGCCGACGGCCTGCTTGTCGATTCCGCTGACCGTGAGCTTGTTGACGCTCTCGACGGTCAAAACGATTCCGACAGGCGGCTCGACGACGACCGGGTGCGAGAAGCCGAGGGCGAACTCAACGGAGGTGCCCTTCTGCGCCGCGCGGTAACCGGTACCGACGATTTCGAGACCCTTGGAGTAACCAACGGTTACGCCGATGATCTGGTTGTTGATCAGGGTGCGGGTCAGACCGTGCAGCGAACGCGACTGGCGCTCGTCGTTCGGACGGGATACGAGAACGTGACCGTCCTCGATCGACACCGAGATGGGGTTGGAAACGACGAGCGCGAGCTCGCCCTTCGGGCCCTTGACGGAGACGGCCTGGCCGTCAGCCACAACCGTGACCCCAGCGGGGATCGGGATGGGGAGTCTTCCAATACGTGACATTTTCGGTTACCACACGTAGGCGAGAACTTCTCCGCCTACGCCCTTCTTCTCAGCCTGGCGGTCGGTGAGCAGACCGCTGGAGGTGGACAGGATGGCAACGCCGAGGCCGCCGAGAACCGTGGGGATCTCAGTCGACTTTGCGTACACGCGGAGGCCGGGCTTGGAAACCCGCTTGATGCCTACGATGGAACGCTCACGGTTCGGACCGAACTTGAGGTCCAGCGTGAGGGTCTTGCCTACTGTTGCATCCTTGACGGTCCAGGCAGAGATGTAACCCTGAGCCTTGAGGATGTCAGCGATGTGCGCTTTCAATTTGCTATGCGGCATGGAGACGGTGTCGTGGTACGCCGAGTTCGCGTTGCGCAGTCTGGTCAGCATGTCTGCGACCGGATCTGTCATTGTCATTTTGTGGTGCCTTTCTCGCCTGGTTTCGCCCATCCGTTACACGAATGACGACCTGTGGTGGTGAGGAAACCGATCGGTTGATCGACTTCCGGGGTGAAAATCTATGTGCGCCCGATGCTTACGTACTCAGCGTGCGTTGCCAACCCGAGTTGGGAGCCTGCGTGGCGCAAGCTCCCAACTCTAGTTGAAAATGTTCCTGCGTAGTTGGACTACTTCTGTGCGTCGTCCGACTTGAACGGGAAGCCGAGCGCCTTGAGCAGCGCGCGACCCTCGTCGTTGGTCTTCGCGGTCGTGACAACCGTGATGTCCATACCGCGAACGCGGTCGATGCGGTCCTGGTCGATCTCGTGGAACATGACCTGCTCGGTCAGACCGAAGGTGTAGTTGCCCGCACCGTCGAACTGCTTGTCGGACAGACCGCGGAAGTCACGGATACGAGGAAGGGCCAGGCTGAGCAGCCGGTCGAGGAATTCCCACATGCGGTCGCCACGAAGAGTGACGTGGGCGCCGATGGGCTGTCCCTCACGCAGTTTGAACTGCGCGATGGACTTGCGGGCCTTGGTGACCTGCGGCTTCTGGCCGGTGATCTTGGTGAGGTCGGAAACCGCACCGTCCATCACCTTGCCGTCGCGTGCTGCTTCTCCGACACCCATGTTGACGACGATCTTCGTCAGGGTAGGGATGCGGTGCACGTTGGTGAAGCCGAGTTCCTCGGAGAGCTTGGCACTGATCTCATCGCGGTACTTCTGCTTCAGACGCGGCAGGGCCTTGACGGGCTCGGTGCCCGTAATGGTGTCAGTCATTAGAGGTCCTTCCCTGACTTCTTGGCGTAACGAATGCGGACCGTCTTGGTGACGCCGTCCTTCGTTACCTCTTCCTGGCGGAAGCCGACGCGAGTCGGCTTCTTGGACTCCGGGTCGACGATTGCAACGTTGGACACGTGGATGGGGGCTTCGAAGGTCTCGATGCCGCCCGTCTTGGTGCCGCGCTGGGTCTGGCCGACGCGAACGTGCTTGGTCACGAAGTTGATGCCCTCAACGAGGACACGGTTCTTCTCGACGTCGACGGAGATGATCTTGCCCTGCTTGCCACGGTCTCCGCCGCGAGCCTGGCTGCGGCCGCTGATGACCTGAACGAGGTCACCCTTTTTGATTCTGGCCATGATTAAATAACCTCCGGTGCCAGCGAGATGATCTTCATGAACTTCTTGTCGCGAAGCTCGCGACCGACCGGTCCGAAGATTCGGGTGCCGCGGGGGTCACCGTCTGCCTTCAAGATCACTGCAGCGTTCTCATCGAACTTGATGTAGGAGCCGTCTGGACGACGAGTCTCCTTCTTGGTGCGAACGATGACAGCTTTGACGATGTCACCCTTCTTGACGTTGCCGCCCGGGATTGCATCCTTGACCGTGGCGACGATGACGTCGCCCAGGCCGGCGTAACGACGGCCGGAGCCACCGAGAACGCGGATGGTCAAGAGTTCCTTGGCACCGGTGTTGTCGGCAACCTTAACTCGTGATTCTTGCTGAAGCACTTTATAACTCCTTTACGTCAAGTAAGCGCGAGGCTTACTTGGCCTTCTCAAGAATCTCGACCAGGCGCCAGCGCTTGGAGGCGCTAAGCGGACGGGTCTCACTGATCAGGACCAGGTCGCCGATGCCGGCGGAATTCGCCTCGTCGTGCGCCTTCAGCTTGGATGTACGGCGGATGACCTTGCCGTACAACGGGTGCTTCACGCGGTCTTCGACCACGACAATGATGGTTTTATTCATCTTGTCGCTGGTCACGTAACCACGCAGCGTCTTGCGGTAACCGCGTACGAGCTCGGTGGCTTCGCCTGCGACGACCGTTTCGTCAGTCTTCGCCATGACTAGGCCTCCTTCGTCTCGACGGCCTCGGCTGCAGCGTCGTCGGTGGACTCCACTGCTGCCTTGGCCTTCTTGGTCTTCTTTTCAGCCTTCTCAGCCTTGGCCGGAGCCGGGGCTGCGATGGGCGTGGCACGAATGCCCAGCTCGCGCTCACGGAGAACCGTGTAGATGCGAGCGATATCGCGCTTGACCGCGCGGAGGCGGCCGTGGCTCTCAAGCTGACCGGTAGCCGACTGGAAGCGCAGGTTGAACAGCTCTTCCTTGGCCTTCTTCAGCTCTTCGAACAGCTTTTCATTGTCAAAAGTATCGAGCTCGACTGGGGCGAGCTCCTTGGTGCCGATCGCCATTATGCGTCGCCCTCCTCGCGCTTGATGATGCGTGCCTTGAGGGGCAGCTTATGAATTGCGCGGGTCAGCGCCTCTTTCGCAACGGCGTCGGTGACACCGCTGAGCTCGAACAGAACGCGACCCGGCTTGACGTTGGCAACCCACCACTCGACCGATCCCTTACCGGAACCCATGCGGGTTTCGGCCGGCTTCTTGGTCAGCGGACGGTCGGGGTAGATGTTGATCCACACCTTTCCGCCACGCTTGATGTGACGCGTCATGGCAATACGAGCGGACTCGATCTGACGGTTGGTCACATATGCGGGGGTCAACGCCTGAATGCCGTACTCACCGAAGGACACCGTGGTGCCACCGGTAGCGTGGCCGGTGCGACCCGGGTGGTGCTGCTTACGGTGCTTGACTCTACGTGGAATCAACATTATTTAGCCTCCGCGACCGCTGCGACGGGAGCCGCTGCCGGCGCATCTGCACGAGGTGCACGACGCGGTCGATCGTCACGACGCTCGGGGCGGGACGACTTAGCGTTGGCCTGCTCGCGAGCGAGTTCCTTGTTGGTGATGTCGCCCTTGTAGATCCAGACCTTCACGCCGATGCGGCCGAAGGTGGTCTTGGCTTCGTAGAAGCCGTAGTCGATGTTCGCGCGCAGGGTGTGCAGGGGCACACGACCTTCGCGGTAGAACTCGCTGCGGCTCATCTCGGCGCCACCCAGACGACCGGACACCTGGATGCGAACACCCTTGGCGCCGGCGCGCTGTGCACCCTGCAGGCCCTTACGCATCGCGCGGCGAAATGCCACACGTGCGGAAAGCTGCTCGGCGATACCCTGCGCGACGAGCTGGGCATCCTGCTCGGGGTTCTTGACCTCGAGGATGTTCAGCTGAATCTGCTTGGCGGTGAGCTTTTCCAGGTCAGAGCGGATGCGCTCGGCCTCCGCGCCGCGGCGACCAATCACAATGCCCGGACGGGCAGTGTGAATGTCAACGCGAACACGGTCACGAGTGCGCTCGATCTCGATGCGGCTGACGCCAGCACGGTCGAGGCTGGTGCTCAGCAGGCGACGGATCTTGACGTCTTCTGCAACAAAGTCAGCGTAACGCTGACCCGGCTTGGTCGAGTCGGAGAACCAACGCGATACGTGATCGGTGGTGATTCCCAGACGGAAGCCATAGGGATTTACTTTCTGACCCATTACTTCGTACCCTCCTCAGGAGTGGTGAGCACAACCGTGATGTGGCTGGTGCGCTTCTTGATTTCGAATGCGCGACCCTGGGCACGAGCCTGGAAACGCTTGAGGGTCGTACCCTCGTCAACGAATGCCCGGCTGATGAACAGGTCCTGCTCGTCCAGATACGTGTTGGCTGCATCTGCTTTGACCCGGGCGTTGGCGATGGCCGAGGCCACCAGCTTGTATACCGGATCGCTCGCGCCCTGCGGCGCGAACTTCAGAATTCCCAGCGCTTCGTGCGCCTGCTTGCCGCGGATCATGTTGACAACGCGACGAGCCTTCTGGGGGGTAACGCGGATGTGACGCACGCGTGCGATCGACTCCACCATTTCTTCTCCTCCTTCACGTCACCGCGTTAGCGGCGACGGCCCTTCTTGTCGTCCTTCACGTGTCCACGGAAGGTGCGGGTGGGCGCAAACTCGCCGAGCTTGTGGCCGACCATGCTCTCGGTGACGAACACCGGGATGTGCTTGCGTCCGTCGTGCACTGCGATGGTGTGTCCGAGCATGTCGGGGATAATCATCGAGCGGCGCGACCAGGTCTTGATTACGTTCTTGCTCTTGGCTTCGTTCGCCGTGAACACCTTGCGAAGCAGGTGGTCGTCAACGAAAGGGCCTTTCTTAAGACTTCTTGGCATCGTCTACTCCTACTTACGCTTCTTGCCGACGGTGCGGCGACGAACAATGAGCTTGTCGCTTTCCTTATTCGGGTGGCGGGTGCGCCCTTCCTTCTGGCCCCAGGGGCTGACGGGGTGGCGTCCACCGGACGTCTTACCCTCACCACCACCGTGCGGGTGATCAACCGGGTTCATGGCAACACCACGAACGGTCGGGCGAACGCCTTTCCAGCGCATACGTCCGGCCTTGCCCCAGTTGATGTTCGACTGCTCGGCGTTGCCGACCTCGCCGATCGTCGCGCGGCAGCGAGCATCCACGTTGCGGATTTCACCAGACGGCAGACGAAGCTGGGCGTAGACGCCCTCCTTCGCGACGAGACGAACCGACGAACCGGCGGAGCGGGCCATCTTGGCGCCACCACCCGGACGCAGCTCGATCGCGTGAATGATGGTACCGGTGGGGATGTTCTTCAACGGCAGGTTGTTGCCGGGCTTGATGTCAGCCCCGGCTCCCGACTCGATGATGTCGCCCTGGCTGAGCTTGTTCGGCGCGATGATGTAACGCTTCGTGCCGTCGATGAAGTGCAGGAGCGCGATGCGCGCCGTGCGGTTCGGGTCGTATTCAATTTCAGCGACGCGGGCGTTGACGCCGTCCTTGTCGTTGCGCTTGAAGTCGATCACGCGGTACTGGCGCTTGTGGCCACCACCGATGTGACGGGTCGTGATGCGGCCCTGGTTGTTACGTCCACCGGTCTTGGAGAGCGGACGCAGAAGCGACTTCTCCGGGGTGGAACGCGTGATTTCCGCGAAGTCGGCAACGGATGAACCGCGTCGACCCGGGGTCGTGGGCTTGTACTTACGAATAGCCATTAGTTATCCCTCTGCCTGTCGCTTAGCCGACGGCCGTGAAGATGTCGATGGAGCCAGACTTGAGCGTGACAATGGCACGCTTGGTGTCCTTGCGCTTGCCCATGCCGAACTTGGTGCGGCGAGTCTTGCCCACGCGGTTCAGGGTGTTGATCGAAGCGACCTGCACCTTGAAGATCTTTTCGATCGCGAGCTTGATCTCCGTCTTGTTCGAGCGGGGGTCAACGATGAAGGTGTACTTACCCTCGTCAATCAGGCCGTAGCTCTTCTCAGAGACAACCGGAGAGATGATGATGTCGCGGGGGTCCTTGTTGGTCGCGATAGTCATTATGCGGCCACCTCTTCCTTCTTGGTCTTGCTCTCCACGAACGCGTTGAACGCGCCGGTGGTGAAGACAATGTCGTCGCTGACGAGCACGTCATAAGCGTTGAGCTGATCCCACGAGAGGATGTGCACCGTCGGGAGGTTGCGAATGCTTCGCAACGTGGTCTCGTCGGTGCGCTCGAGAACAACCAGCACGTGCTTGCTCGTGGCGATCTGCGTGAGCAGCTCCAGGGCAACCTTGGTGTTGGGGGTCTCCGCCGTGAACAGTGCCTCGACGATGTGCAGGCGGCCACCGCGGGCGCGGTCGCTCAGTGCACCCTTGAGGGCTGCGGCGATCATCTTTTTCGGGGTGCGCTGGTCGTAGCTGCGCGGGGTCGGTCCGTGGACGATTCCACCACCGGTCATCTGAGGAGCGCGGATCGAGCCCTGACGAGCGCGACCGGTTCCTTTCTGCTTGAACGGCTTACGGCCGGCACCGGAAACTTCTCCACGGCGCTTGACCTTGCTCGTTCCCTGGCGTGCGGCAGCGAGCTGCGCGACAACGACCTGGTGGATGAGAGGAATGTTGGCGGGAACGTCGAAGAGCTCGTCGGGAAGCTCAGCAGAGCCTGCCTTCTTGCCCTTGGCGTCAATGATGTCGAGTGCTGTAGCCATGGTGACTAGGCTCCCTTCACTGCGTTGCGAACGAATACGAGGCGGCCACGAGCGCCGGGAACGGCACCCTTGACGAGCATGAGGCCCTTGTCGGCGTCAATAGCGTGCACCTTGAGGTTCAGCACGGTTACGCGCTCGCCACCCATACGACCGGCCATGCGCATGCCCTTGAAGACACGGCTCGGGGTCGAGGAAGCACCGATGGAACCGGGCTTGCGGTGGTTGCGGTGCGAACCGTGAGAAGAGGAGACACCCTTGAAGTTGTGACGCTTCATAACACCGGCGAAACCCTTACCCTTGCTGGTGCCCATGACATCAACCTTGGTGCCGGCAGCGAAGACACCGTCAACGGTGAGCTCCTGGCCCAGGTTGTAGTCAGCGGCATCCGCGGTGCGGAGCTCGGTGATGTGGCGACGCGGCGTGACGCCGGCCTTGTCGAAGTGACCGGCAAGGGGCTTGTTGACCTTGCGCGGGTCGATGGGACCAGCGGCGATCTGAACGCCGTTGTAGCCGTCGACGGCCTTGGTGCGAATCTGCGTGACAACGTTCGGCGCGATCTCGATGACGGTAACGGGAACAAGCTTGTTGTTCTCGTCCCACACCTGGGTCATGCCGAGCTTCTTGCCGAGGAGACCCTTGGTGGTCTTGGTATCGGAGTATGACATCGCGGGCCCTAGAGCTTGATCTCGATGTTGACGTCGGCCGGAAGGTCGAGGCGCATGAGCGAGTCAACAGCCTTCGGGGTCGGGTCAATGATGTCGATCAGACGCTTGTGGGTGCGCATTTCAAAGTGCTCCCGGCTGTCCTTGTACTTGTGAGGAGAACGGATGACACACACCACGTTCTTCTCGGTCGGAAGCGGCACCGGGCCGACGACTGTAGCGCCCGCACGGGTCACTGTGTCGACGATCTTGCGCGCCGAAATGTCGATGACCTCGTGGTCATACGACTTAAGTCGAATGCGGATCTTCTGTCCCGCCATGTCGAACTCTCTCTCTGTCGAGGCGTCTTACAGACAACGGCAGGATTTGCCGAGGTTGCATTGGACGCCGTAGTAGCACTGCTGCCATTAGCACCACTGTTCATATGTCAATTTCGAATCACGCACGAGTAAACGACGCTCATCGTCAACGTCGACTCCCAGAAGCAGAACCCGGGGGACGGCACGGTTTTACCCACGTCGACCAGATCGTTGATTTATGCTGCGCTCTGCTCCCCGCGGCCTAGCCTGCAATCTGCGCTCTACGACAATGTGTTCTTCGTAGAGCGTGACGCGACTATGCACTGCCTGGCAGTGATTCCAACGGCGCATAGCGCACGTCGAAAGTGTTGAACTAGAAGAGTCTGCCACACAGTTGCCACTTCGTGCAACCCGGGCGTGTCGCGCTCGGCGTGTCGGTGCTTAGACAGCGCCTTCAGGTCGGGCCACAGCCCGAAACGTACGCCACAGAATCAAGATGTCCGCGGTCAGCGACCAGTTCTCGACGTAGTACAAATCGAGACGGATGCTGTCTTCCCAGCTCAGGTTGGACCGCCCACTCACCTGCCACAGGCCGCTCATTCCGGGCTTCATGATGAGGCGGCGGTGGGCGGCGTCGTCGTACAACGCCACCTCGGCGGCGCGCTGCGGGCGGGGCCCGACGAGGCTCATCTCGCCGCGAAGCACGTTGAACAACTGCGGAAGCTCGTCCAGCGAGAACTTACGAATGAACAGACCCACCGGCGTGATGCGGGGATCGTTCGTGACCTTGAACAAAGGCGTGTCAGACGTGCCCTGTGCATCGAGCAAACTCTCCAGCTGGTCGTCGGCGTCTTGCACCATCGACCGAAACTTCAACATGCCGAACACTTCGCCCGTTCGGCCGACCCGCACCTGGCGGTAGATGATGTCGCCCGGGCTTGATCGCTTCACCGCGATGGCGACGCCGATGAGCACCGGAGCGCTCAGCAGAATCAGCAAAGACGACGTGACAACGTCGAAGCTTCGCTTGGTCCAACGTCTGGCGCCTTCAAACGCCGGGTAGCTCACGTGAATAAGGGGCAATCCGGCGACTGGACGTGCGTGGATTCTCGGTCCGGCAATGTCGGTCAGTGCCGGTGCCACGATGAGTTCGATATCGTGCGCGTCAAGTTGCCAGCCAATTCGACGCATCACTGCCGGGTTGATCTTGTCGGCTCCAGTGAGAATCACGGTGTCAGCCTGCGCTTCGTCGACCGCCCGCAGCAAGTCGTCGTAGCCGCCGAGAATGGGAACACCATGGATGGGCCCATTGTGAACGGTCTCGAGCTGGGTGAGAGCACCAACAAGGAGCAGACCCGATCCAGGGGTGCGCATGATCGTCTGTGCGACGTGGGTGGACTTCTGACGCTCCCCCAACAGCAGCGCCCGCGACAGGTAGCCACCCGCGGCCTGGTTTTTGCGCAGCCACTGGCGCCAACTCCACCGAGAAAGAGCGAGCACCACCAGCCCGACCGGAAGCGCGGTCAGAAAGTATCCGCGAGCGACTTCGAGCTTGAACAGATAGGCGAAGATGGCGAACAATCCGAAAAGCAGAAAAGTCGCATCGGCGACTCTCTTATATTCCAGGGTGCCGCTGCCGATGACCTTATGATCTCGCGTTGCAAAAACGTCGAGTATCAGCATCCACGCGACAACGAGAACTACCGAAAGAGTGAAGTAGCTCGTGCGAAGGTCAAGCCCCCCCTCGGCAACCAGCTTGACCGGGGCGAAGCCGAACCACAGCAGCTGCGACCCGAACACTGCGCAGATCACGACGATAATATCCGTCGCGAAAAGTCGCATCGCAAAAGCGCGTTGCCACGACTTGCGTCTGGTTACGCCTACCGTGCGCCGATCGGTCACTGCCACGCGTTGTTCCCCCTGGAGTTTCAGCCCGTCGGCTCTGTAGAAATTCGAAGCCGAGCTTGATTACTTTATCTTTTCACATACAACGGGCAGGTTCGTGGTCGCCCCGCCCGTAAAGTGCCCCCCGTTCATGGGCCGTCGACGCCGCCTCGGTCGGCATCCGCCGACTTCACCGAAACGCTCGTCTAGTGTTGAGCTGTGATTTCCAGAGACTCCGGGCGCGCTTCTGCGCGCACTATGCGTGCCCACGCGCACCGACAGGCCAAGCGTTCAACGACAAAGCGTCGGGTGTGGATCGGAGCCGGAGTTGCCGTGGTTCTTATTTTGGGTGCCGGCACCTGGGTTGCAACGCGTGCGCTCGTGGTGAAAAACGAGCTCGAGAGCGCACAGGGTTTGGTCGGACAAATGCAGACTGAGGCTTCGGATTTCAATCTCGAGGCCCTGGCGAAGTCAAGCGATGAGTTGCTAGTGCACTCTGCCAGCGCCGTTACCCACGCTCAAGACCCCATTTGGCGAGCCGCCGAGGTCATCCCCTATCTTGGTGACAACCTTGCGGCAGTGCGAGTTGTTGCTGAGAGCATTGACGCCATCGCGCAAGATGTCGCTGCGCCCGCAGTGGATGTCGTGACAGGCTTCGATCTCGCTAAACGCGACCCAGAGACCGGGGGGTTTGACCTGAGCCCACTTACTAAAGCCGAGAAAGTCGTTGCTGCGGCCAAACCCATAATCACAACTTCCCGCGCGAAACTCGACGGAGTCAACCAAGCAAAGACATTCGGCCCAGTGACGGCAGCCGTAGTCCAGCTACAAGGCATGCTCTCCAAGGCGAGCGGTCCATTAGATTCCGCTGGTGAAGTACTGAAAGTTGCAAGTGCTGCACTCGGCAGGGACTCGCCACGCAATTACCTCCTCGCCTTTCAGAACAACGCTGAGAGCACTGCTCTGGGAGGAAGTGCTGCCTCTTACACCATGCTCTCGGTAGACAATGGTGCAGTTGCGATCGCGGCCCAGGCTGGCGGCAGTAACGACCTCCAGGACGGGGTTGCGGTTGACGTCACAGTTGATCAGAGCGCTCTCGACCTCTATAGCGACTTTCTTATCAGCTACCCGAACTCGTCCACAAGCCGCCCGGATTTTCCGACCGCAGCGCAGATCATGAGCGCCTTTTGGCTGCGAGACAAGGGCAAAGCCCCGGATGGGGTTATCTCCGTTGACCCCTTGGCACTGGCCGAAATCCTGAAAGCTACCGGACCAGTAACCCTTTCGTCGGGCGACGTCCTCACCAGCGACAATGCCGTCAGCCTGCTGGTCAACGAGATCTACTTTCGATATGGGGACTACGACCAGTACCCCATTGTCGACGCCTTCTTTCAAAATGCAGCCGCATCCATTCTGGCAAAGGTCACCGCTGGCGACTTTGACATCAAAGCCATGGTTAGCGCCATTACCGCCGGCGTAGATCAGGGCAGCATCCTGATGTGGAGCGCGGATGCCGACGAGCAGTCGCTTCTTGACGGTGCCCGAGTGCAGGGGGTGCTTCCTAAAACCAACGCCACCGAGACGGTAATTGGCACCTACTATCGCGACACGTCAGCATCGAAGATCGATTATTACCTTGAAACCTCAAATCGGACGACTACGGACGTCTGCACTTCCCCAGAGAACCCGACATTCACAACGTCGGTGACTCTGCACTCCAACCTCACCGTGGATCAGGCCAGGGCGCTGCCGGATTACATCAAGAGCCAACAATTCGGCTCCGACTTTTTTAGCACCCAAGTGTTCGTATACGGCCCCGTCGACGCCACTCTAAAGGAAGCCCGAGTCGACAGCGCTGGTGAAGCCACCGTCGTGAATGCGAGCGCGGTCGACCTAGGACGGCCGGTGGCGTCATTCACTGCTTACCTGGCACCCGGCGAAACAACCGTAGTCACCGCCACCTTCACAGGCGCCCCCGGAACCTACGGACCGGTTGAACTTCGGGGTACACCCATGATCAACGCAACGGCTCAAACACTCGAGCCGGCCGATTGCGGTTAGTCTCGATACGGGTCCTACCCTACGTGTCACGGTTGGGTAAGGCCAGTACCCTAGAGGGCGAGCATCAGCGCAGCGCGCGACGATAGTCATATGAGTAGTCCCGTTCCCCGAGCTGGTGGTCCGACCTCGAGAAGGTCGTTCACGCCAGCGCAGACGCTTGCCTACCTGGCCGCGTATGACTTGGCCATCAAGTACAACGAGGCCGGCGTATATCTGAGCACGCAGGGGTAGTGCTCCTCGCAGATCACGGAGGGACGAAAACTTCGTGACGCGGGTGTTCTCGCCAAAACGAAATCCGGCGAGAAGATCGGCCGACTAACGCCGGTGGCTGAAATCGCCCGGCTGCGCCGCCAGTTGAGTAGGACCGAGGCGCTTGGAGACGACGGGGTGCTGTTGGAGATCGTGTCAAAAATGCACGACCTACTCGAAAATCTTTTGAAGAGCTCGCGGGACGAAACACCGTGCGCGTTGCCGTAATGAGCGCCTACCGCGAACGGGCCGGCCAAGGGGTCTCGACTCGCGTCGCGGCCGCCTGGTCGGGGTCCCTCAGGCGACAGCCACCCGCAAACGCCGCGTTCCCATGCCTGGGCCGGGTCCGACTCCGGCGAACAAGATCTAAGACAGCGATCGCCGGCAGATTCTCAAGGTCGTCAATTCTACGTCGTTCGTGGACCTGCCGCCGATTTAGATCTACGCGCAGCTGCTCGACGTCGGGACGTACTCGTGCACTAATTTAACGATGTATGGGGTGTTGAACGAGAAGAAGTAGGTCAAGGATCGGCACCATCCGGCGCGCCACCCGGCGCGGGTGATCCGCCCAAATTGATCGCAGCGGAGCCGAGCCAGGTCTTCAGCTGGGACATCACAAAATTGACGGGTCCGGTCAAGGGCAAATGCTTCGATGCTTACGTGATGATCGATACTTACTCCCGTTACATCATCGGCGCGTATGTTCACGCGGAATCGCGCGAGTTGGCGGTGAAGATAATAAAGGAGATCTTCGGCATTCACGGCGTCACGCAGGTCTTTCACGCCGACCGCGGCACGCCCATGACGCCCAAGACCGTCGCGGGATTGTTGTCTGATCTGGAGATCACCAAATCAAACTCGCGGCCGCGGGTGCGCAGCAATAGTCCCCCACATCGAGGCGTGGTTCGAGACCCTTAAATTCGCGCCGACGTTCCCCCGAACGTTTTGGTTGCCTCGCCCATGCGAAGACTTTCATGGCCTCGTTTGACGCGGCTACAGCCACCGTTACTTCGGGATCGGACTCAACACGCCAGCCGACAAACGCATCGAACCTGAACGGCTTGAACTAGCCGCCTAAACTCCCACAGGCCCTACCACCCTGACAAATTCCGCCAGTGCGTCTGATTAGCACGAGTCGGGAATCCCGCGCTGGTAGAGCACTCGGGCGATGACTTTCTGATCGCGCTTTTCGACGATGGCCCGGAGAATAACGGCGATTAAAATACCGATGATTGCTCCAATCGAGTTGGACACGACGTCGATGACAGTGGCAAACCGGGCGGTCAGAACCAGTGACTGCGTCAATTCAATCGCGATCGACGCGGCCGGGCAGATGATCAGTGCCAACCACCAAATTCTCGCACTCAGCAGCAGGGCGACGAGGAAGCCGAGCGGGATGAACATAAATACATTCGCCGTGAACTCGAGTTTGTTATACCCGAACCACAAGGGCACCCCGTTCCGGTAGAGCACGGAGAATAGCTTGTCGATGGATGCTTCATAGCCCTGATCGAGAGGTGTCGGCCACAACGTAGCCAACAGCACAATCGTGGCGTAGCCCGCCAATGTCAGAACTCCCAGCCATTCGCGTGCTCTACTCTTGGGCGGTTCTCTGGAAATCACGAGCGTCCTCCTTCAACCGGTGCGATAGGGCCTCCCGTTCCCCGTTCACGATCTCACCATCGTCGTTTACTCCGACTGAACGAGTGCGTGCAGTGGGTCTCCGGAAACGCCCGCCCCCTGACGGGCCCACTCGAGCAGTCCAACAACGCCGTCTTGAAATGACACCTGGGGCTCATACCCAAGCAACGCCCGCGCGGGAGCAATATCGGCGAATGCGGCCCTGACGTCGCCAAGACGGAACCGCTCACTCGTCTCAGGTGCGGGACTTCCGGCTACCTCGGCCAGAATGGTGGCATATTCCAACAGGGTTCCCGCTGATCCCGACCCGATGTCGACCAGGCCAAATCCGTATTCTGCGGGGAGCGCGAGCGCGGCTGAAAGAGCACTTACGACATCGTCGACATGCACAAAGTCGCGAACGATATCGCCGCCTTCGTATACGTTGATCGGTTCGCCGGCCATCGCCTGGCGCGCAAAGTAGGTGAGAACACCCGTATAGCTGTTCTCGAGGGCCTGGCCGGCGCCATAAACGTTCTGCAGCCGCAGGATGCGCAGAGGCACGTTCATCGAAGTGCACCAGGAGGAAAGCAGGTGTTCCTGCGCCAGCTTGGTAGCCGCGTAAACGTTTGTCGGCCGTGGCTCGACGGATGCGGCGCTGTGGGCGACGGCTTGTCCCTCTTCCCCGTCGGGTCCGATGGGTTCCCATTTACCTTCTGCCAGCTGCTGCTCGCCGCGAGACGTCGCGTAATACAAATCCCCCTGCACCGTCTTCCACTGGCCCTCACCGTAAACAGCGCGCGACGATGCCAAGACGATGGCTTCTGGCCGGTGCCCGCTATGGGAAAGCGCATCGAGCATGCGCGCAGTTCCCGTGACATTGACCGAGGCGTGCCTGTGAGACTCGGTGAGGGACTGGCCTGTGCCGGTTTCGGCGGCCAAGTGCACGATGATGTTTGGCCTGTAATCGGCGATCGCCGAATTCCATGCGTCCGCTTCTGTTACGTCACCGAAACGCTGCTCGGCCTCGGCGGGGCTGTCTGTCGGCCACGCACCGTTCTTGTGTACCTGCGGGTGGAGGTTGTCGAGCAGGACGACCCTGTGGCCTCCCACGAGTCGCCTCGCGAGCCTTGTGCCGATGAATCCTGCCCCACCTGAGATCAATACTGTTTTAACGTGCGTCATTTGGTCGCCTTCTGCTGTTCATTGTGCTCGCCCACGAGCCGAAAACGCTTTGCATCCGAGCTCGTAGGAGGGGCCTCAATCGGTGTCGTCGCGACACGCACGCCCCCCATGTCTACTTGAGACACTATCGGCACGCCCAGTCGAGAGCGGAATCCGCCCGCTACGGTAGTTGTCGACCGGCTGTGCGCCGCCTCCTCCATCGGGGCATAACAGTATCAGCCGGGCGTTTCTGAAAGGAGCACTAGACAGTGCCAGATACCTCCACATTCACGCCTCGGGCGCTCTTCCTGTCGCCATCCTTCTTCGGCTATGAAAACGACATTGAAAAAGCACTCGTCAGCAACGGCTATACGGTTGATTTCTTTGACGAGCGTCCCACCAACTCGTCGGCAGCCAAAGCCCTCTTCAGAGTCGGAGGTAGAACAGCGCAAAAGTTGGTTCTGGCGTATTACAGACGCATATTGGCGGCCACGGCACCGCGTGCCTATGACCTAGTCCTGGTGATCAAGGGTGAGGTCGTGCCGCTCGCTTTCCTGCAGGAGCTGCGCCGAAGAAACCCTGATGCGCACTTTGTCTACTACTCCTTCGACGCCATCCCGGCGGGTTCCAACTGCACGGTGCTTTTCGATGAATTCGACGCTCTCTTCAGTTTTGACCCGGCCGACGTCGCCTCCGACCCGCGGCTCGTCTTGAAGCCGCTTTTCTATTCAACCCAGTTCGAATCACGTCCCAACCAAGAGCCGCGACCGTTGGATCTCACCTTCGTGGGCACAATGCACTCTGATCGTTACCGATTTGTCACCAGCCTCTTCAAAGCGTTCACGAACACGTACGGCTTTTTCTATGTCCCTGCGCGATGGTTCTTCTACTTCAACAAGTTCGTCAGTCGCAGCTTCGCGGGCGTCCCCGTGTCGACCGTGTCGTTCGACAAGTTGGACAAGTCCGCCGTCGCGGATGTTTTCCGAAATTCTCGGGCCGTCCTAGACCTGCAGCGAAGCGCTCAATCTGGCCTGACGATGCGTACCTTTGAAGTGCTGGCATCGGGCGCGATCCTCGTCACCGGCAATACGGCAATCCGGCAGGCCGAAATCTTCGATCCCCGGCGGATTGTCGTGGTTGATGACTACGACGCAGTTGATGCGAGCGCTCGCCTGCGCGAAATCCTCGATTCTATGCCCGAAGTTGTAGGGGCGCCTGTCGGTTTCGAGGAGCACGCGGTGGAAAACTGGGTGCGGGAATTCAGGAAATGACGCCCATCTGCCCCCGCGGAGCGGGCTGAACCGTCGTTTGCGGCCTGTACTAAGCTTTCACAAGTATTTGTATGCATTACGGAGGGGGCAGAATGAAACACTTATTATCGGCGGTGGTGGGGATCCTGCCGAGCAATCGTGGGAAGAACTTTTTACTCAACAGGCTTGGCCACAGGGTCTGCATGTCCGCGTCCATCGGCCCCATCCTGCTTTTGGGACGCACGACACTTATTGTCGGAGATGGTGCGCGCATCGGACCATTCAATGTCTTCCGACAGGTGACCCGGGTTGAGGTCGGCGAAAAAGCCGAAATCGGTCAATTGAATTGGATCTCCGCCGCTCCCTTCCTCGCTGAGGAATCGGTCTCGCTGATCTCCGGCCAATTCCTTCTGGGCGCGCACGCGTCGTTTACCAGCAGGCACTATGTCGATGCCTCGGGAGGCGTATCGATTGGTGAGTACGCGACCGTGGCTGGCGTGCGCTCCGTCTTCATGAGCCACGGGATCGACATCGAGGATAACGTCTTAGACACGTTCCCAATCCACGTGGGCAGGTACGCCATGGTGGGGGGTGGCTGCAACCTCGTGATGGGCTCCGCGGTTCCGGACTACTCAGTCGTCGCCATGGGATCCGTCGTGATAAAGGGACTTGAGCAGACGCACAGTCTGTACGCCGGAGCCCCGGCGCGATTCAAGAAGGCTATTCCCGAAGGGGCCTACATGAACCGCACGATCGGTGCCGTACCCGCCCGGCCGCGCGGTGCGATCCGATGAGGTGCATCGTCATTGCCGCGCGTCGCCTGCTTCATGTCTGAGGGTACTCGCACGTCACGGCAACGCGTGTTCCATAACGGATCAACGCTTGCCCAGCGTCTGCAATCGCCATGGCTGCGCCTCGCCGCGACGGTGCTCATCTGCCTTGTGCTCCTTGGCATTTTTTTTCTCGTCGAGCTGCTAGCAAATGGCGGAGCAGATGCCGACCTCCGACCGGCCCTCTTGTGCCTCAGCCTTCTGGGCATTTCTGCTGTGTCCTACGTCGCCTGGCCAAGCCGGTGGAATATCCTGGCCCACACCCAGTTGGCGTTCGGTATCGTCGCGTACATCATTCCGCTTCTACTCTTGGGCGGCGGTCGTTCTGTTCCCGAAGCGTCTTTGACCCTCTACACGTCCATCATGGTCGTTGGCTTTGGATTTTCCGTCTTAGGCACGATCATCGGGAGCCAAATCGCAGCGCACCCTAGGAACTCGCGAGTGATCACGGCAGTTTTGATCCCGTCCACTAGAGTCCGACATGATATCCCCCGCAGGGTTGTCTGGGTCGCCCTCGTATCAGTTATCGGCCTCCTGACTGCCTTCCTCGTCATGGGCTTCGTGCCCGCCTTGGCGGCGGACCCTTTCGCTGCCAAGTTCTTTCGCGGAGCCTATGCAGCCAGCTATGCTCCCGTCGCTCCGCTCTACCGAGGGACAACCTCTGCTCTGACTGTTCTTTTGCCGCTCCTGACCATGTACGCCATTTGGCGTCGTCGACCGCTGTGGATTGTGCTCTTTCTGACGGCAGTTGCGTTGCTTCTCCTCACTCTCCAGCGCGAGCCAGCCGTGAGCGGTATCCTACTTTTCATCGGCGTGTTGGTTGCCCTGCGTTCGCGTGGCATGCTGCTCTATTTTCTCGGAATCGTGGCCGTGTACTTTGCGGGTAGCGCTTCCTACTTCGTGTTCGCCGCCCTCGGCATCGCGAATTTCTCTGCTGGGGTAACGACAAACCCTGTTGGCCTACTTGAAAGCGTTGCTGCCGGCGCACCGGATGTAGCCGATCAATTCATATTCCTCGACTCGTGGCTAAGAAATCCGGTCTTCGCCCACGGCCTCACTTTCATGGGCGGACTCGTTCCCGGAAATTTCCAATGGAACCCATCCGTCTGGAGCCTCGCTGTAACCAACCCCGGCGCTGATGTCACCGCCATTAACTCCGGTGGATTCCGCCTACCTGGTCCACTCTGGGGATACGTCAACCTGGGCTGGGCCGGGGCAGCCGGAGTTGGCTTGCTGTTCGGCTTGATTACGGGTTACCTCGCTCGCACTGTGTCGGTATCGATCGCGCGGCAGACCGCACTTTTGGTAGGCGAGAACAAACACGGTCGCGAGAGCGCCGTCTTGACCTTTATTGTGTACGCGGCGTTGGTGGATTGCCTCACGCAGTTCTACGCGCTCAGCTACGTGACAGTCATCCAAACGGGGGTGATAGTTGCGATTGTCTACATTGGGCACAACCTGAGGCTGCAACTACGCCGACCTTTCCTGGCAAAGTCGAGCGTCCGCAATGCGTAAGCTTAAGCGCGCTCTCTTTCTTTTGCCGATGATCAGCACGGGGTTCGTGAGGCTGCTGCAACTCGCGATCCTGCTGATTCTGGCGAATGTAGCTGTAGGCGCCGACCGGAACCTCCTGGTTGCTGGGTTCGGGCTCCTGAGTTCATTCGCGATGATGACAGACTCCGGGGCCGGAAACTTTCTGCTGTCTACGCCGCTGGCCCAGATCAGCCGGACGATTTATCACAAGGCGGTGGCGTTCCACCTAGGTCTAGCGCTGCTGGGCTCGGTACTTGCGATCGCGTTCATCGCTATCCCTGCTGGTGGCGATATTCCCCCAGCTGTGCTCATCCTGTTGGTCGGCTTCGCCGTCACGCAAACCTTTGACAGCACCGGCCGCATCATTCGCGCGCCACTCATGGTCGCCAAGCGAGACGCCGTCTACGCCGCACCCGACGTGGTGCTGCTCGTACTGAAGCTTCCGATTCTCGCGATCGCGCTTCTGCAGTCCAATTTGACAGTCCTTCTTTTGCTTCCCATCCCTTCCTTGATAGTCGCAGTGGTAACTTTTATCTCGACCAACCGCAACTTGACTGCGCGGGGCGTGGACGAACACCGCACCTATCGTCGTATCTTGGAATTCGGTACGACGGGAGCCTTGAGCGCCTTCTACTCGCAGTCCCCGCTACTTATAGCCTCGATGCTGTTACCACTCAATCAACTGGCGACCATTACCATCGTCTACCGCATCATCCAAGCGCTTGACCTGGTTCCGGGAACGCTGTCGCTGCAACTTATCCCGCGGATTCGAGGGCGAGCGACGGGTCCGTGGGCTTATTGGACTGCATTCACCTTAGGTGGCTTAGTAATCGCCGTTATCGTCATCGCGGCGATGCCCATCATCGAAGCGCTCTTTATGCACGACTTCACCGACGTCTGGGTGTTCGTACTCGTTGCATTATCGTTTGCACCGAAGTCGGGGAATTATGCGCTCGTCGCATACCTCATGGGGAGCGGTCAGATCCGCACACGGCTTGCCCTGACGGGCGCGGCTGCCATCGTATCGCTCGGATTGTCCATCACATTCACCCTCCTTTCCGGAGCCTCCGGATTGGCAGCGGTAACCCTCACGGTCGAAGTTCTGTTCGCAATCGGTGGATACTTCGCTTTGCGCCGGATCGCGTCTCAGCCCTCGATGGCGAGTGTCACCGACTCCCAGAAAGAGAACGCACAGTAGCGCTCCTCAGCCCTCTTGCAGTGTCAGCCCAGGACTGCAGGCCGGTGACGTCGGCGCGCGCCACACGGCCGCTCAGGGCCTGAAGGATAGCTTCTGCCACGCTCTGCGCAGTCGGCTCTGCTTCGACAAGACCCTGGTCATGGATTTGAGCCAGGCCACTGTCACTGGTAACCACCGCTGGAATACCTAAGAAGTTCGCTTCGGCGATTGGCAGCCCGAACCCTTCATCACTAGAAGCCAGCACGACCACGCTGGAGCGTTGGATAAATTGCTCGTAGTCGGCTTGTTCCACAAAACCAGGGAAAAGACAGCCCTCGACTATACCCAGATGAATCGCTCGATCCCGCAGACTATCGCAGTAGTCCCCGATAGCGCCGAAAACGACGAGCTGGATGGAGTCACGGACCTCGTCCGGGAGCAGCGCGACAGCATCAAGTACAAGTTCGGGGCGTTTATTCGCGAAATGCCCGAACGTCGTAATGATTCGCCGCCCACCGACGTCACGGGGCGCGACCACATTCCAATACCGCACATAGTCCCGCCCGTTCTCGACCACGACGCCACGGGCGCCCGGAACGATCCCCTGAGTCTCCGTGTGCGTTTTCGCGGAGATACCGACGACGGCACCGGCGTGACGAACCGAGAGTTTCCATAGTTTTCGATATGCTAACTGCGCGCGGCCAAACTCGGAAGGATTCTTGACATGCCGCCAGTCGTGCACGACGCACACCCGACGTCGCTGAGCGACTAAGGGGGTGACGAGCGAACTCAGCGAGATCACTGCCTCGGACCGTGTCGCGTACATCATCAAAGCCGAACCGATAATCTGACCCAGCATGCGGGTGCCAACAAAGTCATTGGGCCAAACGATCACTCTTAGTCCCGGATGGTCGCCGAAGACGTCTTTTACCCATTTCCCACCCAGCAGAGTAATTCGGTCGCTGGGGTGCGACTCTTCCCATCCGCGGATCACCGCATCGACATATAGCCGCATTCCTCCCGATGAGGCCGGCGCTCCGAGTGCGTCAATGAGGATCTTCAATGGGATACTTTCTTTTTCCGTCCGCTGCTAACGACGTGCGGCGGACGGGGACGCATGAGCGATCCGAAATCCGTTGAAACACATCGGATGCACGTTGTGCGCACCGCAAGCGCGGGCACTTTGTCAACCCTATCGACGCAATACGGCCCGCCGTCACCGGGACCTTGCCGTGCGGAATGAGCGAGGCAGCAAAAGGCTAGGTTTTTACATATTTTTTTCCACACCATAGGGAGAGTCTGCGGGAATGCTTCCCCCATCACGCTGCGGGATTCTGGAGACCATCGGACTCGGAGCCCGGGACCGGCTACATGTGAAACGACGCGCCCTGGAAAACTGCGCTCGTTGGCCATGTGTCACACTTTGTGAGATCGTTTCGTGGCAGTGGCGAGTAGCGCTGGATGGTAACGCAAGGCCAGGCACGTGGTCGCGTAGTTCTGACGGGGCGGTAGCGACCCGGGCTCTGTGCCCGGGCACCTCCGGTGCTATTCCCAGTAGGGCTCGTGGGCGCGGGCTTTGCTGTCGCAGTGCCGGCGCATGTCGATCTGGCCGAGGTCGATGATGCGGGCGTTATTGGCGAGGCGTTTCAAGATCGAGTCTGCCGCGATCCCGTCGGGCAGCTCAGCATTCCAGTGCGCTGGCCCGGTCTGCGAGGCAATCATTGTGGGGAGCCGGTGTTTCCGGTTCGCGAGGATTGAGAACAGATCGCTGGCAGCGTCGCTTTCGATACCGACCGTGAGGAAATCGTCGATGATGAGCAGGTCGATGTTGGAGAGCTCCTTCAACAGTTTTTGGTGGGTAATGCCGTTGCCGCGGGCGATACCGAGCCGCCTTGCCAGGTCGTCCGTCCGAGAGTAAAGAACCGAGTGCTCACTGTGGCAGGCGGCGAGGGCCAGCGCGCAGGCGAGGTAGGTTGTCCTGCCTCCGGTGGGCGAAATGACGAGCAGGTTCGTCGCATCGGAGCGCCAGTCATGGGCGGCATAACGGCGCTTTCTCACCGGCGTGATGCCGCTTCCGTCGCGGTAGTCGACCTCGGCGACTTTAGCGCCCGGGATTGGGAAGGCGGCCTGGCTGCACCTTGCTGATGCGACGTGACTCTGCGTCGTCGACTGCGGTGAGGAACAGCTGCTCGGAGTGAGGGTGTCATTGGCTTTGTCCTGGATGAGTTCCTCCAGCCGGGCCGCGACTTGGGTCAAGCGCAAGACCGGAACTAGTCGTATTCGATGCTGGTGGTGAACATCGCTTTCCCTCCCCGTCACCTGCATAACAGAAAGCGACGCGGACATAAACGTCCGAGATAGTGTCGCGGAAAACGACAGTGGGGACGCGTTTGCGCGTCTAGGTCGCCAAGATCACCGGCCGGGTCTTCTAGACATCACTGTCGATGGCCGCCATCAGACGTTTCAGTGTCGAATAGGTCGGATGGGCGCTGAGGTTCACGAGGTCCTGGCAGTCCGCCTCTAATTGTTCCCGATTGTTGATGCCGAGCCCGTCCAGGATGTTCTAACAAGACAGGTAGCGCTGCGCCTCAATGACCTGGCTGTCAAGGATCTGCTCGATCGCCGTGATTGTTGCCGGCCCAACGCTGCGTGCCGGGTCGGTGAAGCACCGCCTGGACCACAGCCTGTCACGCGAAGCCGCGGTTGGCGATGAGTCTGTGCCGACGTCACCCCCCGCGGATCACCATGAGTAAGCGTAAGACGACGAATCTGATCAAGTAATCGTGTAGCGAGTCGAGGGTTATGGAGCAAGCACGGATTGGTTGTCGCTGTGCTCCGCGATGCAGTACCCCATTGGGAGCGACCGACGGCACGGTGGTGCCAAGCGCTTGATGGTTAGTGTGAAGTCGCACCGCCACCATACTTTGCGGTGAGCTTGGTGGTGCTGTCAGCAACCCAACTGCCGAATGTTCGAGCCAGACGGTGGCTCGGGTTCTCAACGAAGCGCCAGAACACATATGCCGTGCCGATCGAGGCGACCGACCCCAGAGCGGCCGCCAAAGGCCAGTTCGCCCCGCCTATAGCGAAACCAAAGGTCGCGAGAATTGGTTGGTGCACGAGATACAGGCTGAAAGAGATTTTACCCAACCACAGGGCTACCGAGTGAGATAGGCAACCGCGGGCGGGCCACACTACCGCAATCAACGCGACGAGAAGGGCAGCGCCAAAGATTGTTGCCACTCGAGCGGTTATGGCGATCGTCCCCGAAGGATCCACGTATGGGCGAATGACGGCGGTGGTGGCGAGGAGCGCGAGGGCCGCCGCAACGGAAAATACCACCAAAACGCTGGTCAGTCGCGGGCGCGCAATCTGACACGCTAAATAGGCGCTAGATATATTCCTAAGACGCAACGCGAGGATTACCCCGATGGCAAAGATTGGCAGAAAGACGAGAGATGACACCCCGAACTGGAGGCCAACTACGATTACCGACGCTATGAGCACAAGGCCGACCTGCCATCTGCTTCGAACCGCAATGCCTAGCCCCAAAATAACTGGCAGAAGGAGCGAGAAGAGCATCTCCCAGCGAATCGTCCAAGTCGGTCCGTTTACCGTCATGTCGCTGAAAACGAGGTCCATATTGAGCAGCAACTGACCCGGCAAAATGGAAAGCGCGTTATACGGCTCGGACAGCCAGCTGGACAGGGTCGGGTCCGGAGAGCGTGTCCACATGTAAGTGATTGCCGTGGCTAACAACACAGATGCAGCGACTGGCAGAAATAATCTCAGCGCGCGCGCTGAGAGGAATCTGAGCCAGTCGAAATTCCGTTGCCTCAACACGGGAAGGGTGAGCACAAGACCGCTCAATACAAAGAAGACGAATACCGCCTCGTCACCTGCAGTAAAGAGCCTCAACGGAGTCGCTACTGCCCACCAAAGCGGGGTAAAGGCACCCGGGGCGGGGCCCTTATCAATTGTGTACTGCGCTACGAACGGGCTGAGTTGAGAGAGGTGAAACCCGACCACCACGAGTGCAGCCACCCCGCGCAGCCCATCCAAAGAAGACAACCGACCATTGACTACTTGACCGTTCGCGCGTGAAGAACGCGGCTCGTCATTGGCGGAAGGAACGACGGGTCTGGTCATATTCGACGATAGCGTGTCGCGAAGCCCGAACTCTCAACTGAGCGCGGCTCCGGCGCACGGAGTGATCCGAGCGCGAGATCAGCGAGCCGCAATAGCATTTAGTTTACCTACAACATACACAGGCGACTCGGTCAACTCCAATGTCACGCTACCGGCCTTTGGGGCGAGAACACTTTCGACCCCCAACTGGTCAGTGACGGTGATGGATTCCTGCGCACTGATGGCGACCTGCTGGGCTGCGCCTTGTGCCCACATGACACGTGTGTCGGCAGCTGTGCCCGTGAACAAGTAGGAGTAGGCGGCTGCCGGTGTTGCGTCAATTGCCTCGAATGTGAGGCCATCGATCTGCCTGGCCATGACCGCCTGCGCGACCGCGGCTGGACGAGGCTCGTTCGCGTTAGGCAGGAATGTTGATGGTGCCTTGAAGAGCCCGAAATTTTGCTCAATGCTCACGGCGTCCAAGCTCAAGCTTGCAGCCTCAAACCAATAGACCCGGCTCACGCCATGTCCCAACGCGAGTGCCATTGTGCGCACTAAATAGTCGGCTTGCTGCTGCTCCGAAACCCAACCGTCTACGCCGGACCAGCCCATTTCAGTGAACCAAATCGGCTTGGACACACCACCGTTGGCGTCCTTGATCATCTGCACGAGGCGGTCCATGTCTGGGATTAAAATTTCGGGGGCCTCAGGTTGAACATACGGATGCGCGCTAACAACGTCTGTGTACTTCAGGCCGCCAATATCGAAGAACTCCTGGAGTGAGTCGAGCTTCATCCCCATACCAGCGTTGCCTGGCGCGGCTATTAACGCATCAGGGTTCGCCGCTTTAACTGCATCCGCAGTGACCGAGAGCATCTCCATATAGCACTCGGGCGTCTTGCCGCAGAGCCCGGAGTTGAAGATGTGGTCGTATTCGTTGTAGACCTCAAAGTCCCCGCCGACCTCTTTGTAGTGAGCCGCCACTGCCGCACTGAACTTCGCGTACGCGGTGAGTCCTTCGTCGGAATAAGGAGTCAAGCCGCCATCGTAGTTGGAGTTTCCATAGACAGGCACCATCAAGGGATTGATTCCGTTGGCCTCAAACCGCTGGATAGTGCTGTCGATAGGGTCCGTGTACTGGTAAATGCCTTGCTCTGCCTCGATAGCTGGCCAGGTCATCTCTACCCGTGCATTGCGGATGCCGGCGATCGCGAGCGTGTCAACCATGTTGTTGAGGCGTGGCTCACCGCCGAGGTAATGCAGGAACACAGCAAACGGCGACGTGGCGCTCGTCGCCTCGATAGGTGCAGCGTCTAATACCGCGAGTGCTGTCGACCTCTTCACTGTACGCTCACCCACGATCGCGCTCAGCGACACGGTATACATTCCTGTTGGGAGATCTCGGAGATCCACAATCGCCCGGGATGCCGAAAATTCGGCCATGCCATCGTCGACCATGGTCCCGGCAGTGTCGGTCACCGACCAGGTCATCCTGCCTGCCTCACTTCGGCGGGTCTCGACCTGAAGATTGGTATCGCCTTCCGTGAAGAGGAGCGTCGGATTGATTACGGTGAGGTCATAGGAGTTGGACTCAAAGCCACCGTTCATCAGTGGCATGGCTGCCCCATCTGGCCCCGTCACCTGCAAGGAATCGATGAGGGTGCCACCAGTTGGGCCTTCGGCGGAGATACGAAGGTTGACGTTCGGCGTGACGGCGGTGTAGTCGAACTCGACGAATGTCCAGTCATAGGTGCCAGCGGGGATTTCTTCTGGAACTCCACCGTATTCGCTCGGGCTGATCCTTATCGCGCCTTCAGCGGCATCGGTGCTCTTGACCCAAAACCCGATGGTGTAAGTAGAACCTACCGAGGCCCCAATGCCTTGCTGTATCCGTGCTACGTCCCCCGAACCAGATACAATTTCGCTCGTTATTGAGAGAGACGACGTTCCGTCATGCAGATCGTCGGAGCCAAGGAATCGTACGTGCTCCGAGGTGAGTTCCGCATTCCACCAATCGAAGGCATCCGATGTCGGCGTCGCGATCTCGAGCGCAGGTACGCTCACGCGCGTCGGTGCCGGCTTTGGCGTGGCCGGCGTCGACTGCACGGCATTGACGCCCCATTGTTGCACGACTAAAAGCGAGCAAAGCGTGGCGGTCAAGAGCAGTGCTACGCCACTAATCCACCAGGTGCGACGTTTCAGCGCGGGTATTTTCATGCGTCGGCGGCTGTTCGGCGAAAGGTTTTTCATTGACTGGTGCTCCCCGTCAGAGGTGTTGTGGCGGTGATACCCTGCTTTCAGGCACCAGCTGATCGCTCCCCCATGTTGAGCACCTGCGCTAATAGCCTAGGCCACGCTCATGATCGGGAAGTGCGGGCTGGCTTTGATTCGCGCCTGGCTTGGGCCGGCCGCTCACGCTGGCGGCAACAGACCACGCCGAGTACCGCACTAAC
The DNA here is from genome assembly GCF_004402825.1 of Cryobacterium sp. Hz9. Taxonomy (NCBI): domain Bacteria; kingdom Bacillati; phylum Actinomycetota; class Actinomycetes; order Micrococcales; family Microbacteriaceae; genus Cryobacterium; species Cryobacterium sp. Hz9. The sequence goes on along the minus strand of NZ_SOFC01000022.1, from coordinate 97,630 downwards.
GCTGATCATCCGATAGCGATCAGAAAGAGCTGGAACACGAACGCGCCGTCCTATGCGCGCGCCGAGGTCCGGTGACGGGAGCGCTCTAGACAGGGGTGTCGGACCTGAACAGTACCTTGAATGCTAGGCGTCGGGCCATCCCAATTCAGTGATTTCGTTCAGGAAGTTGACGATCGCTCGAGTGCAGCGGACCCGATCCGCTTTGGACAGACTCAGAACGGTCTTGCCGTTCGACCGTCGAGACACGGTGTTGACGTCACGCTGGGTGTGGCGGCACCGACCCAGCTGAGCCAAAGACGGCAGCATTGGATTCAAAGCAGCCACGTTCCCGCTGAATGTTCCAGCGCGGTCATCTGTCCAGTGATCGTTACCGGGACATAGATCAGTCATTTCAACTCAAGCAGAACCGCAGAGTATCACGGCTCCGTGACCCTGTCGCAGACCCTGACCCTGACCCTGGTGAACGCGTAGTCGGTGTCCCGGAAGGCGCTGTCTCCCGGTCGGCAGAGACGCGCCTTCGCGCAAACCCGAGCAGGATCGGGACATGACTGACTCAGGACTATTCCCCGGCGGTCGTGTGGGCCCCGGCAGCGTCTCGGTGTCCCACACCGGTGCGCGTTCTTTCGCCGGGCAGAACGAGCGCGGCGACACTGTGCGCATTGGCTCGGTCGAGGTGCCAGAGCATTTCACCCCCGGCGCGTTATTCAAACTGGCTCTTGCCGGCTGCGCGGGCATGAGCTCCGACCGGGTGATTGCACGCCGACTCGGGGAAAATTTCGCGGAGATGATCTGGGCTCACGACACGAGTGATGAGAAAGAAGATCGCTACTTCGCCGCCGACGAGGAGATAGTCCTCTACCTCGATGCCCTCAGCGTCGCCGAGCGCAACAAGCTGATGACGATCATTCGCAAGTCCATCGACAGCAGTTGCACCATTTCCCGCAGCGTGAGGGACAGCGTGGAGTTCACCCTGACCGTGGATGGCAGTGAGCGTTGAGGGTACAAAACAGTCAGGTCGGTGGTGTCGCCAGGCATTACCATCTCGGCACCCTCGGGCAGCGTAATGACGCCGGTGACGTGCGTGGTGCGGGAGTAGAACTGCGGGCGGTAGTTCGCGTAGAACGGGTTGTGACGGCCACCCCCGTTCTAGCTGAGGATGTGCGCCGTGCCCTCGAAGTCGGTGTGCGGCGTAACCGAACCCGAACTGAGCACGCGGGCACAAGTCGCGCACGTGGTAGCGACCTCCTCCTCACGCAGGGGGCAAGCTCGACGCCCGAGCCACGTACGACTGAGCGAACGATAATCAGGGGCAAAACGTATGCTCTGGACGCACCCGCGACCGACCTAACCGCATGCGACCACAGGATCGAATGCAGCTAGTCCCTAATCTTGCAGATCAACCCTGGGTGATGCCGGCGGCTACTCGGGGGCTCTGGTCGGGGCAGCTCTTGGCGGCAGATTCGGTCAGCACGCGGTGCGCCATCACCTGACGGGACTGGTCGGAGAGGCCCGTCGTTGGGTATTGCGTGAGCACGCGGTCCACGATTTGTGGAATGGACAGGGCGGAGTACTCCTGCAGGCTGGTGCACACCAGCACGCTGTACACACTCACGGTGCTGGCGACGATGTCATCCAGACTCTGCTGTTCTGACTTCTGCGTGGGTGTGGAGCTGGGCGTGGGCAGCGCTGTCGGCGCGGGAGTGGGAGTGAGAGTGGCCGTGACTCGGGCCACGGTGGCCGGCTCCGCGGGAGCGGGAGCGACCAGGCGCGGCACGATCACCACGGCGAGAATGCCCACAATAACAACGACCATCACCAACAAGATGCGCATTTCAAGCTTTGATAGCTGCATACGACGACACTAACCGAAACCTTCTCACCTTGTCTGCGGGTGTCGCGCCACGGCATCCGTTGGGCATGCGGCCGACAACCGGCAGGGTGTCGCGGGTACAAAAAAGGGGCCGAGCCCGAAGGCCCGACCCCTTTCAGAGATCGAAGTAGAAGAAGACTACTTGATGATCTTGGTCACCGTGCCGGCGCCGACGGTACGGCCACCTTCACGGATAGCGAAGCCGAGGCCCTCTTCCATGGCGATCGGCTGAATCAGCGCGACAGTCAGGTCGGTGGTGTCGCCAGGCATGACCATCTCGGTGCCCTCGGGCAGCGTGATGACGCCGGTGACGTCCGTGGTGCGGAAGTAGAACTGCGGGCGGTAGTTCGCGTAGAACGGGTTGTGACGGCCACCCTCGTTCTTGCTGAGGATGTACGCGGTGCCCTCGAAGTCGGTGTGCGGCGTAACCGAACCCGGCTTGACGACGACCTGGCCGCGCTCAACGTCTTCGCGCTTGGTGCCACGAAGAAGAAGTCCACAGTTCTCGCCGGCCCACGCCTCGTCGAGCTGCTTGTGGAACATCTCAATACCGGTAACCGTGGTCTTCTGCGTCGGGCGGATGCCGACGATCTCGATCTCGGAGTTGATCTTGAGGGTTCCACGCTCGGCGCGGCCCGTAACAACGGTGCCACGACCGGTGATCGTGAAGACGTCCTCGATGGGCATCAAGAACGGCTTGTCCTTGTCGCGGATCGGGTCGGGAATGAAGTCGTCAACGGCCTGCATGAGAGTCAGGATGTTGGCGGTCCACTTCTCGTCGCCCTCGAGCGCCTTGAGTGCGGACACCGGAACGACGGGGGCGTTGTCGCCATCGAAGCCCTGGCTGGAAAGTAGTTCACGAACTTCGAGCTCAACGAGCTCCATGATCTCTTCGTCGTCAACCATGTCGGCCTTGTTCAGCGCGACGAGCAGGGTCGGAACGCCGACCTGCTTGGCGAGAAGAACGTGCTCACGGGTCTGAGCCATCGGGCCGTCAGTAGCGGCAACCACGAGGATTGCGCCGTCCATCTGAGCAGCACCGGTGATCATGTTCTTGATGTAGTCAGCGTGGCCCGGAGCATCGACGTGCGCATAGTGACGCTTGTCGGTCTCGTACTCAACATGCGAAATGTTGATCGTGATGCCGCGCTGGCGTTCTTCCGGAGCCGAGTCAATCGACGCGAAGTCGCGCTGAACGTTGATCTTGGACGGGAACTTATCGGCAAGAACCTTGGAGATCGCTGCAGTCAGCGTGGTCTTTCCGTGGTCAACGTGACCGATCGTTCCGATGTTTACGTGCGGCTTTGTCCGCTCGAACTTGGCCTTGGCCACTGTGGGTCCTCCTCAGGACTCGCTTGCAAATGCACGGCCGCCGTTACGAGCGGCCGGTATGCGCTGGATGTGTCTATTTATGGTACTCGGGCCAGGTGGCCGAAGCGATTCGGCCCGAAGGCCAGAATAGAGGACTATTCGCCCTTGTTCTTGTTGATGATCTCGTCGGCAACTGCCTTCGGGACCTCCGCATAGCTCTCGAACGTCATCGAGTACACCGCACGGCCTGAGGTCTTCGACCGCAGGTCACCGATGTATCCGAACATCTCCGACAGTGGAACGTGGGCGCGAATTACCTTCACGCCCTGCGCATCCTCCATGGTCTGGATCTGCCCACGACGCGAGTTGAGGTCTCCGATTACGTCACCCATGTATTCCTCAGGGGTGCGAACTTCGACCGCCATCAGCGGCTCGAGCAGAACGGGGTTCGCCTTACGAACGGCTTCCTTGAAGCCCATCGAGCCGGCAATCTTGAAGGCCATCTCCGAGGAGTCAACGTCGTGCGCAGCACCGTCAAGCAGGCTGGCTCGAACGCCCACCATCGGGTAGCCGGCCAGGACGCCTACGCGCAGCGCATCCTGAATTCCAGCATCCACCGAGGGGATGTACTCACGCGGGATACGGCCACCGGTGACCTTGTTGAGGAACTCGTACGACTTCTCAGCAGTGATTTCCATCGGCTCGATCGCGATCTGAATCTTCGCGAACTGGCCGGATCCACCGGTCTGCTTCTTGTGCGTGTAGTCGTGACGCTCAACGGCCTTGCGGATCGTTTCGCGGTACGCCACCTGGGGCTTGCCGACGTTCGCCTCAACGTTGAATTCACGCTTCATGCGGTCGACAAGGATGTCCAGGTGAAGTTCACCCATTCCCTTGATTACCGTCTGGCCAGTTTCCTGGTTCTGCTCGGTACGGAAGGTGGGGTCTTCTTCGGCAAGCTTCTGAATGGCAAGGCCCAGCTTTTCCTGGTCCTGCTTGGTCTTGGGCTCGATAGCGACCTCGATAACCGGGTCAGGGAACGTCATGGACTCGAGTACGACCTGGGCGTTCGGGTCGCACAGGGTGTCGCCCGTGGTGGTGTCCTTGAGACCGATGACCGCGTAGATGTGACCGGCGGTGACGAAACCGACCGGGTTCTCCTTGTTGGCGTGCATCTGGAAGATCTTGCCGATGCGCTCCTTCTTGCCCTTGGTCGAGTTGATGACCTGGGCTCCAGAGTCGAGACGGCCCGAGTACACGCGCACATAGGTGAGGCGACCGAAGAACGGGTGCACCGCAACCTTGAATGCGAGAGCCGTGAACGGCTCCTCGGCGTCCGGGTGACGCATGATGACCTTCTCCTCATCGCGAACGTCGTGCGCCTCAATGGCGGCCACGTCGAGCGGGGTGGGGAGGTAGTCAACGACAGCATCGAGCATTGGCTGAACGCCGCGGTTCTTGAACGCAGAACCGCACAGAACCGGGTAGATCTCGCTGTTGATGGTGAGCTTGCGGATGGCGCCCTTGATCTCGGCAACCGTCAGCTCTTCGCCGGCGAAGTAACGCTCCATGAGGTCGTCGTCGGTTTCGGCGACGGTCTCGAGCAGGAGCTTGCGGTACTCGGCAGCCTTCTCTACGAGGTCGGCAGGGATCTCTTCGATGGCGTACTTCGAGCCCATCTCCACGTCACCCTTGGAGTCGCCACGCCAGGTCAGCGCACGCATCTGAACGAGGTCAACGACACCCTCGAAGTCAGATTCTGCACCGATCGGCAGCTGGATAACCAGCGGCTTTGCGCCGAGGCGCTTGATGATGGTGTCGACCGTGAAGTAGAAGTCGGCGCCGAGCTTGTCCATCTTGTTGACGAAGCAAATGCGGGGCACGTCGTATTTGTCGGCCTGACGCCACACGGTTTCGGACTGGGGCTCAACGCCCTCCTTGCCGTCGAACACGGCAACGGCACCGTCGAGAACGCGGAGCGAACGCTCCACCTCCACGGTGAAGTCCACGTGTCCGGGGGTGTCGATGATGTTGATCTGGTTGTTGTCCCAGAAACAGGTCGTCGCAGCGGAGGTGATCGTGATGCCACGTTCCTGCTCCTGCGCCATCCAGTCCATCGTCGAGGCGCCGTCGTGGGTCTCGCCGATCTTGTGGTTGACACCCGTGTAGAACAGGATGCGCTCAGTTGTGGTGGTCTTGCCAGCATCAATGTGAGCCATGATGCCGATGTTGCGGACCTTACTCAGGTCGGTGAGCACGTCAAGTGCCACGGGGGTCCTCCGGAAGGGTAGGGGTGGGAATGCGGAACAAGGCCGTGAGCATCCGCCTTTTCAGCGGGCAGGCGCATGCCGACGCAAGCCGGCACGCGCCTGAACCGATGATCAGGAATGCTCGATAGACGAACTACCAGCGGTAGTGAGCGAAGGCCTTGTTCGCTTCAGCCATCTTGTGAGTGTCTTCACGACGCTTGACAGCGGCGCCGAGGCCGTTGCTCGCGTCGAGGATCTCGTTGGTGAGGCGCTCGGTCATGGTCTTCTCGCGACGCGCCTTGGCGTAGCTGGTCAACCAGCGCAGGGCCAGGGTGTTGGCGCGGTGCGGCTTGACCTCAACCGGAACCTGGTACGTGGAACCACCGACGCGGCGCGAACGCACCTCGAGGGTCGGACGGACGTTGTCGAGTGCCTTCTTCAGCGTGACAACGGCATCCAGCTCGTTCTTGGCGGAGACACCGGCGAGGGCATCGTAAACGATGCGCTCGGCGAGGCCCTTTTTGCCATCGAGAAGGATCTTATTGACGAGCTGGCTGACGATGGGTGCACCGTAAACCGGGTCGGCAATGACAGGGCGCTTGGGAGCGGGTCCTTTACGAGGCATTACTTCTTCTCCATCTTTGCGCCGTAGCGGCTACGTGCCTGCTTGCGGTTCTTGACGGCCTGGGTGTCCAGCGCGCCGCGAATGATTTTGTAACGCACACCGGGGAGGTCCTTAACACGGCCTCCGCGCACGAGCACCATGGAGTGCTCCTGCAGGTTGTGGCCCTCGCCGGGAATGTAGGCGGTGACCTCGGTGCCGTTGGAGAGCTTGACGCGGGCGACCTTGCGCAGAGCCGAGTTCGGCTTCTTCGGGGTGGTCGTGTACACGCGGGTGCAAACGCCGCGCTGCTGCGGGTTGGACTTCAGGGCGGGAGCCTTGGTCTTGGTGACCTTGGGGCTACGGCCCTTTCTGACCAACTGCTGAATGGTGGGCACTAATTACTCCTTGTTATTGCTGCACGGTGACAGCTTTGTGATGGTTAGCATTCGACCTCGCGATCGAGTTCATCTGGACCCGCTTGAACCCACACGATTGCTCGCGCGTGTTTTGGTGGGTATGCCGTGGGGGTTAGCTCGAAGAGTCAACCCTGCATGTGTGGAATTTCGCCCTAACCTCGTGCTACCTCGATGCGAACATCGGGAGGGCATAATTCAGGCGCACGACAAAGCGCACACTGCGTAATTCTAGCCCGGTGGAGCATCTACGGTCAAATGGGTTGCGCCCCGCATGCTGCCGCTTCGTGCGTTGGGTTGTGCGTGCCTGGCCCGGGCAGCGGATGCGGCGGCTCGGCTAGGGATTACGCGGCCAGAGCGGGGAATCGAGGGTGCTTTCCAGGTCGGCGAGCAGGGCCTGCACCTGGGGCTCGACGAACTGGGCGATCGCAGCGAGGAGGCGGGGCCGCTGCTGGGTGAGCTCGGCGCAGACTCGACGGCCGACCTGGGTGGCAAACGTGTCGGCGAGGCGCAACTCGGCGCTGAGCGCCGCCTTCTCTTCCGGGGTGAGCGGGGGAAGGAGGGCGGACTGCTCGTCGTCGTCGTTGGCTTGTGTGGGCGTCGGCTGGGGGTCGGCGGGTTGGAGGTCGGCGGGCTGCTGGTCGGCGAGCTCGCTGAAGGTGAAGAGGTAGGGGGCATCCGCTGTCGGTTGCGGATCGAGGTCGAGTCCACGAAACTCCGGGTCGAGGCCCTCGGCGGGCCGGTAGGCCCGGGCAGATTCGCGGCGCTCGCTCAGGTTGAGTTCGTGCGCGAGCAACGGCAGGTTGAGCTCGGTGTATTCGTCGACCGACGCGTCGATCACAATCCTCATGCGCATCGACAGCGCGTGCTGCACGACGTGGGGCACGTCGACGGCGAGCCCGGCGGCAGCGACGATGGGCGAGCCGAAGCATTGCCGGCAGAGTCGGGACCGCCCGCGATGCGTCGCGGGGCGCCAGCGGGTGATCCAGCGCAGCCAGTTCTCCACCTCGTGGTCGACGCGCGTCTCGATGGACCTATCCATAGTGCATAAGGGTACTCGCCCGGCGTGCTTTCCGAGATGTCAAGAATGGCCCAAGCGCGCGGCTAGTTGTCGTCGTTTTTCTCCCAGGGCCACGCGGGGGCGCCGGAGCCCGCGGGTTTGGCCAGGAGCACGGCAAAGAACAGAAAGGCGATGAGCCAGCCACTGACCGCGATGGCGATTGCGAACGGGCTCGTCATTTCACCGCCGATGAAGACGACCGAGCGAAAGAGTTCGCCGGCGCCGAGGCTGTAGAGGACTCCCCCGGAGATGCAATAGCCGAGGTACGCGGCCACGCCGGCCATGAAAATCGGCAGCGGCGGTATGTGCGTCAGACGTTCGGGCGAGCGCAGAACCGCGCTGAGAACGACCCAGACCAGCGCGAGGGCCGCGATGGTGACCATGATGGGGCCGAGGAGGGCGCCGGCATCCGTTTGGTTGATGACGTCACGATTGAGCAGCAGACTGAGCACTCCGAACGCCGCCACGATGAAGGCCGCGTAGAGGGCGGCCGCGAAGGCCGCCATGGTGATCGCGTACTTTCGGTATTCCCGCATGGGACCAGCGTAGGCCCACCGGTGAAGCGAGCGAAGCCCCGGCTGCCGAAAGGGCAGCCGGGGCCGGAACGCGCGAATCGAACGCTAGGGTCGTGTTACCTGCGGGCCCTCGGCGAGCAGACGCTCGTATTCGGTGCGCGCCTCGAGGTTGCGGGCGGTGACGCGGCGTCCGCGGTGGGCGATCCAGGCTCCGGCCCAGATCGGTACCTCGCGGGCGATGAGGCCGGCGGCAATGGCGCCGGGGTTCAGCCACAGGGACTGCACGATGCGGCCCATTTCGGTGGGACTGAGGCCGTCGGCCCGGCCGTCGATCACGAGGCCGAGCAGCGCTCCGCCTATATAGGAGAAATACACCACGGCGCCGACGACGAATCCGAAGAGTACGTAGCCCCACCAGCCGCCCCGATTGATCAGGGCGATCAGGCCGCTGTAGGCGAGGAAGAAGAAGATGACGGGAATGTAGAACACCGGCAGCGAGGCGAAGGCGGTGAAGCCGGCCACGGTCATGGCGATGGTCGCGCTCGTCACACCGATGATGATGAACGCTGCGACGGCGTAGAGCACCGCGAAGACCACCGTGGCGAGCAGGGCGATCAGGATGCCGCCGCCCCGGTTGCCGCGGTCCTTGGGCTTGGTGGGCGCCTGCACGTAGATGGGCGATTGGGCCTGCGGCGTGTACGACGGCGCTGTGTTGACGGGAGCGTCATCGACGGGCGGCGCGGCAGCCGCGGTTGTTGTGGCGACGTACGCCACCGGCGCGATTAGAACTTCGTGATCAGGATCGACGGTGGAGCTGTTCGCCGGCACGGTTTCGGCGGGTGCAGAGGTGTGTGCGTAGTCGTCGGCGAGGCTCGGCGCGGAGGCGTCGGCATCGGCATCGGCATCGGTCGAAGACGTGAGAGGCAGGTGGCGGGCGGGAGCGGAGGCGGGCGTCTCGTCGCCGCGTTCGGCCGCGCTCAGGTTGGCATTGATGGCGTCGTAGTCGATGACGAGGGGTTCGTGCTCGGGCTCCGGCACGACAGTCTCGTTCGCGCCCGACTCCGGGGCGGCGTGGTCGGGGGCACCGGTCTGGTCGGTGGACGTGGGCTCTCGGCTGGTTGGATCGGGCGCTGCTGCAGAATCCGGCTCATGATTCTTCTTGCCGTCGGTTGGCGTGTTGTCGCTCATGCTGAACTCCTTGTGGCCTTCGCCGTGACTGACCTCCACTGTACCAATCGTGCGCTTGAATTCCGGGACACGTCGACACGCGGCGCATCTTTCGATCGAGTCGACAGCCGGCAGAGTCACCCGCGCGAGGCGCGAATGCGGGACCCTTTGAACGGATACTGCGCGATGAAATTCGCGCGCGAACTCACTAGGTCACCCCAAATATGGGCACGACGACCGCATGCTGTCCTCCCCCATATTGGGTAATGCATACGCCACCGGTGCCCCATATCTTTTCGTTCACCGAGCGACTACCTAGGTCAGCTCCACACAGAATGGAAAACCCGTGAAGTTCTATACCAAGATCCAGGCCCTCATCAACAGCATGCGCAGCGAGGAAGAAGGCGCCACCGCCGTGGAGTACGGCCTGATGGTCTCCCTGATTGCCGTCGCCATCATCGTCACCGTCACTCTGATCGGCACGAACCTCAACACCATGTTCGCCGGCGTCGCGGGCAGAATTCGCGTCGCTCCCTAAGTTCCCTCGCCATATTCGGCCGATGCTCGGTCACCCGCACGCTCGTGTAGTGGCGGCGGCTTCCCGTTCGAAGTCGCCGTCACACACAACTACCGCCCACCCGAAGGGGCACAGACATGCTTCATCAGCGCATCAAACCAGGCGAACGCGGCGCGGCAGCGGTGGAGTTCGCACTCATCCTCCCCGTGCTTCTCGTCCTGGTCATGGGTCTCATCGAGTTCAGCCTGCTCTTCAACAACCAAATCTCCCTGACCAACGCGGCCCGCGAGGGTGCCAGGTTCATGGCCATCAAAAACAATTCGGCGAACGCGAAGTCCGCCGTTATCGCGGCGGCACCGTCGGTCAACCCGCGGATCTCCGCCGGCGATATCAGCGTCAGCCCGTCGAACTGTACGTCCGGCTCGACCGTGACCGTGACCATCGTCTACAACGCACGGCTCCTCACCGGATTTTTTGGCACCGTCCTGCCACTGACCGGCAAAGGGGTGATGCTGTGCGGTGGTTAAATTCCCGACTCCGCTCGGAGCGCGGTGCGAGCGCCGTCTTCTTAGGCATCCTGCTGGTACCGCTTATCGGCTTCCTGGCCATTGCACTCGACGTCGGCGCCCTTTACGCCGAACGCGCCCAGCTGCAAAACGGGGCGGACGCCGCGGCCCTCGCGATCGCCCGGGACTGCGCTGACGGCGTCTGCAGTAACTCCTCAGGCTTGGCAGCCGGCTACACCAATGCGAATGCCAATGACGGCGCCGCCAACGTTCTCGCGCCGCACATCAACCTGATCGACCGAACCGTCACGGTGTCCGACTCGACCCGAACCGACACCGGGGCGAATGCCATCCGACATCCGTTCGCCTCGCTCATCGGCATAGACTCGACGACCGTGGGCGCCACCGCTACCGCAGAGTGGGGCCCACCCGGCGACGGCCCGGCAGTTTTACCACTCGCACTCTCGTACTGTGAGTTTCTACTGTTCGGCTCCCTCATCAACGAGGTCAAGATCACGATTCGTTACGATGAAAACCATCCGTGCAGGCGGGATGGCCATGACATCCCGGGCGGGTTCGGCTGGCTCGACCAGGTTCCCGGCCGGTGCGACGTACTGGTAGACCTCGACGCCGCCGAGGTGCCAAGCCGACCCGGTAACAGCCAGCCTGTTGACTGTGAGGAAACTCTGGCCAACCTCGAGGGTCGAACGATCCTCATTCCCATTTTCGATTCGTCCACCGGCACCGGCGCCAACGGGGTCTTCCACATTTACGCCTTCGCCTCCTTCAAGGTCACCGGCTGGAAATTCGGCGGCGGAAACCGCATGCCACTCGTGAACGTCGATAACTACCCGGGGTGTCTCTGCACTGGCGGCGACTATCGATTCATCCAGGGATACTTCCAAGACTGGGTGTCCGTGGACAGCGCCTTCGAACTCGGCGGACCCAACCTCAACGCCGACGCCGTCAGACTTATCAACTAGGAGAAGCCATGAAAACCCGACTCATTGGAGCAATCCTTGCGATCGTGCTTGCCGTCGTCGGCACCGTCGTGCTCACCGGATATGTGCAGGGCGCAGATGCCCGTGCCACCAACGGCGCCGAGATGGTATCCGTCTATGTCGTGACCGAAGAGATCCCCGCCGGTACCGCCGCGGAGAAGATTGGCGAGCTCATCGCCGAGAAGAAGATACCCGCGGTTGCCGCAGTGCCCGGTCGCGTAACTAAGCTGAGCGCCCTCACCGGCCGGGTGGCGGATACCACCCTCCAGCCCGGCGAGCAGCTCCTCACCTCACGCTGGGTGAACTCGGCCGAGCTCGCCGCCCGCGGCGACGTCAAAGTGCCTGATGGCATGCAGGCCGTGACCATCGCGCTTCCCGTCGAACACGTCGTCGGCGGCACCATCAAGGCGGGAGACACCGTCGGCGTCGTGATCACCGCGTCGATCAAGCCCGCTGGCGGCAGCGAGGAGCGGCCGGTGAGCAAGCAGGTCTTTCATAAGGTGCTCGTGACCGCTGTACAGGAAGGAACCATGACGTCGCCCGCGAAGGGTCAGGACGGAGCCGATGCGGCGTCCGAGCCGGTCAGCTCGGTCATGGTCACCCTCGCCCGCACCACACCAGACATCGAGAAACTCGTCTGGGGCCAGGAGTTCGGCTCCGTGTGGCTCACCCTGGAGACCGCGAAGGCCGAGGAGACCGGCTCACGCATCGTTGACGGCAACGCGGTGTTCGAATGAGTCGCTTACTACTCATCGGCAACAGCCATGGATTCGAGACCCGTCTCAACATTCTGCTCGGAGCCGCCCTCAGCCTGGTCAAGGGGCAGTTTCTGGCCTTCGGACCGTCGGCCGTGCTCGGCCGGCTGCACGCGGCAGACCGGCCGGACGTGGCTCTGCTCGGATCGGCTCTCTCTCTCGGGCAAACGAACGTACTCTCGACCGGGCTCGCCACCCTCTACCCCGGCGTGGGCATCGTGATCGTGCGCGGAAACCGGGCGGGAACCGACCAGTGGGTCTCCGATCTGACCATTCACACGTTCCTGAGCCCCCGCGACGAGCAGGCGGCCGCTCTCACACCCGCCGGTGCCCGGTACTCCTGCGGTAAAACCTGCAGCGTGCGAAATTCGCACCGGGCAGACGCGGAGAAAACACCGAGACTTGGGCCCGAGTTCGATCTTGCGCTCGAATCGGACTTCGTTCCGGCTTCAGCCAAGGAACCCGACGTCGCCAGGCTCATTCCGCCGGCCATCGAGACGGTCGCCGCGGCCGCCGGCATCCGGTGCCACGTCATCGCCGTCGTGTCGGCCAAGGGTGGCGTCGGCAAGACGACGGTCGCCACCAACCTCGCCGTGGGACTGGCCAAGCAGGCGCCAATGTCGGTGGTGCTCGTCGATGCCGACGTGCAGTTCGGCGACGTCGCCACTGCCCTATCTCTGTCGCCCGTGCATACCCTTCCTGACGCAGTCACGGAAGCAGCGCAACTCGACACGATGGTGCTCAAGACCTACCTCACGCCGCACGAGCGCGGCTTCTATACCGTGTGCGGTGCGGACACCCCGGTCGAAGGGGACCGGGTGACCGGCGAACAGCTCAGCCATCTGATCAAGCAACTCAGAGAAGTGTTCCGATTCGTCGTGATCGACACGGCGCCCGGGCTCGGCGACCACGCCCTGGCCGCGCTCGAGCTGGCTACCGACGCCGTGATCGTCTGCGATATGTCGGTACCGAGTGCGCGAGGACTGCGCAAGGAGCTGGCCGCGCTGGCGAGTATCGGCATACTGCCTTCCGCTCGCCACGTCGTGCTGAATCTGGGCGACCACACCAGTGGCATTTCCGTGCGCGATATTGAGGCGACGATCGGAGCGCCGGTAGATATAGCCATCCGGCGGTCCAAGTTGGTGGCATTGTCGACGAACCGCGGCGTGCCGATCCTGGCTGACGGTGCCAGAAACCCTGCATCAACCGCGCTCACCGCTCTGGTGCGCCGATTCGATCCATCGGCTTCGCTCAAACGCGGCCGCCTACACCGAAGGGTGATTCTGGCATGAAACTGACCGAACGAGTGGATGCGGCACGGGAAAAAGGCCCCCAGCATCGCTTTGACAAGCATGCCCCGGTTTTGGGCGCGGTGAAAATTAGCTATAGCGAGCCGGCCGCGGCCAAGACTGCTGTGATACCGCTGTCCATTTCAGCAGCGGATGTCCAGTCCCTCACAGTGCCGGCGCCATTACCGGTGCCGGTGGTCGCGCCTGCACCCCCGGTTGATCCCCTCGCCGAGATCAAGGAGCGAGCCGCCCAGGAGCTGTTCGAGCGCATCGGAACGCGCCTCAATGACCCCAGCCTGAGCGAAGAGCAGCTACATGCCTACGCAAGAGCCGAGCTGGGCAACATCGTTTCGGCCGAGCAGGTACCGCTCAGCTCCGACGAGCGCTCCCGCCTCATCGCCGAGATCGATGCCGACGTTCTCGGGTATGGTCCGCTCGACGTCTTGCTCGCTGATGAGGCCGTATCCGAGATCATGGTCAACGGCCATGAACAGATTTTCGTCGAAAGAAACGGGCGCCTCAGCCTCAGCCCCTCCCGCTTCACGAGCGAGGCCCAGCTGCGGCGAGTGATCGAGCGGATCGTCTCCAAGGTCGGTCGACGCATCGATGAGTCGTCGCCGCTGGTGGATGCGCGCCTCGCCGATGGCTCACGCGTCAACGCGATCATCCCGCCGCTAGCCGTCGACGGCTCATCGCTGACTATCCGCAAATTCTCCCGTGAACCGCTTACGGTCACAGACTTGATCGAATTCGGCACGTTGAGCGCGGACATGGCGGAGTTACTCGATGCCTGCGTAAAAGCGAAGCTCAACATCATCGTCTCCGGGGGAACCGGAACCGGCAAGACGACCCTGCTCAACGTGCTGTCCGGCTACATTCCGCCCGACGAGCGCATCATCACGATCGAAGACGCCGTGGAGCTGCAGCTTCAACAGGAACACGTCATCCGTCTCGAATCACGCCCCGCGAACATCGAGGGCAAAGGTGAAATCACCATCCGCGATCTGGTGCGCAACTCCCTGCGCATGCGCCCGGATCGGATCGTGATCGGTGAGTGCCGCGGCGGCGAAAGCCTCGACATGCTGCAGGCCATGAACACCGGCCACGACGGTTCCATTTCGACCGTGCACGCCAACTCGCCGCGCGACGCGATCGCGAGGCTGGAGACCCTGGTGCTCATGGCCGGGATGGACCTGCCGCTGCGCGCCATTCGGGAGCAGATCGCCTCAGCGATCGATGTGATCGTGCAGATCAGTCGACTCAAGGACGGCACCCGCTGCGTTACCCATGTCACCGAGGTGCAGGGCATGGAGGGCGAGATCGTCACTCTGCAAGACGCCTTCGTCTTCGACCACGGCGTTGGCACCGACGCTGACGGACATTTGCTCGGCCGCGCGGTCGCCACCGGGGTGCGACCACGGTTTGCCGACAAGTTCCGCGATCTGGGTATTGAGCTCTCGCCGGGTATATTCCAGGCTGAACTGACGACACGAGCACAGCGATGAGCGAGATCATTCTCTACTCCGGGATCGGGGCCGGTTTAGTCGCCCTGCTGGTTCTCGTGTTCGTGGTAATCGCGCCGCCGGCCCCCCGCGTGTCGTTGGAACGCCGTCGCGCCCCCGGCGTGATCGAGACGTCCACCCTGACCAAGATGACCGACCGCACGGTCGAAGCGATCGATGGCGCGCTCCGCCGGGGCGGCCGGGCGCCGTTCAGCGCGGCGGAACTGGAGCAGGCGGGCATCCGGATGCAGCCCTCGGGATTCGTGCTCATGGTCATCTCTGCCGCCATGGTTCTGTCACTGTTCGGACTCATTCTCGGCACCGGCTCACCCTGGGCCGTGCCACTCATGGTCACGTTCGCCGCGCTCGCCCCGATCGGTGCCAAGGTACTGATCAACCTGCGCGCCGGGCGCAGGCGAGCCAAATTCGCCGAACAGCTCGACGAATCGCTCACCCTTCTCGCCGGTTCGCTTCGCGCTGGCCACAGCCTGCTCCGTGCCGTCGACGCTGCCTCGCACGATACGGAGTCACCGACGGCCGATGAGCTCGCCCGGGTCGTGAACGAAACCCGGATCGGGCGCGATCTGGGCGACGCACTCGACAACACCGCGATGCGGATGCGCAGCGACGATTTTCAATGGGTCGCCCAGGCGATCGCAATCAACCGTGAAGTCGGAGGCAACCTGTCCCAGGTGCTCGACCAGGTGAGCCACACCATCCGTGAACGCAACGAAATTCGGCGGCAGGTGAAAGCGTTGGCCGCGGAGGGCAAGATGAGTGCCTGGGTGCTGATCTTGCTGCCCATCGGCGTCTTCACCTTTCTGTTGTTGACCCAGCCGAGCTATTTCGGCGGCTTCTTCAGCAGCATCTGGGGAATCGCCGCCCTTGTCGTCGCCGCCATCCTGCTCGGGATCGGCTCGCTGTGGATGATGGTCGTCGTCAAAGTGAAGTTCTAGGAGAATCCCATGCCCCCACTCATAACCATCCTCGCCGCCCTCGCCGTTGCCGGCGGGCTCGGAGCTCTCGTCGGCATCCTGGTCGGCGGTCGCAGGCCGCGCGAGGTGACCGCAGGCACCGGCGCACCCTCGGGTTCGGTCTTCACTGGCGGTTCGTTCATCACGGGCGTGCGCGACGCCGCCCCCAAGGGTTATCTCGGCATGCTCGATCATCGACTCGCACTCGCCGGGCGGCCACCAGCGTGGACCATCGACAAGATCCTCATTGCGAAGCTGATCCTGGCCGCGTGCGGTGCGCTCCTCGCGGTGTTGTGGATCAGCGGCGACCCGGGCCTGCTGCGCTTCGGGCTCGGCGGTGCTCTCACGGTGCTGTGCTTCTTCGTGCCCGACCTGCTCATTCAAAGTCGGGGTCAAGAGCGGCAGGAGAAGATTCAGCTCGCCCTCGCCGACACCCTCGACCAGATGACGATTGCTGTGGAGGCGGGCCTCGGCTTCGAGGCGGCCATGGTCAAGGCCGCGACGAACGGCAAGGGGCCGCTCGCGGAGGAATTCGTTCGCACCCTGCAGGACATGAGCATTGGCCGCGCACGCAAGGACGCCTACCAATCACTGAGCGCGCGCACCTCGTCACCGGACCTGCGCCGGTTCACGCGCTCCGTCATCCAGGCCGATACCTATGGCATCGCGATCGCCGACGTGCTCCGGGTGCAAGCGGCGGAAATGCGACTGCGCCGTCGCCAGCGGGCCGAGGAGAAGGCGATGAAGATCCCAGTCAAGGTGCTGTTCCCGCTTATCTTCTGCATCCTGCCGGTGTTGTTCATCGTGCTGCTCACACCCGCCGTGCTCAGTATGGTCAAAGCCTTCTCGTAGGCGCCCGGCTCGACCTGCTTACCGTTCGAATTGACGCGCCACCCGTCTGGGGCTACGCGGCGCCGTTCAGAAGCACGTAGATCAGAGCGGTGATGGTGCCGGTGACCATGCCGGGCGCGTCCGCAGTGGCTGTGGTACCGAACGCACTGACCGTCACGAGCCGCTCGCCCTGCTGCAGACCACTAATGAAGTCGAGCACGTTCTGGTAGCCGCCCTCGACCGAGAGGGAGATGGGAATGGCGATGAGGTTGTCGGCGGGAGTCACAACCGGGGCGACCGGTACGGCAGCGTCGGCAGTGGCAGTGGCACCAGCGGCGGCACCAGCGGCAGGCACAGCCGCGGCGGCAGCACCCTCGGCAGGCGGCGCAGCTTCTGGCGCAGCTGTCGTCGCCAGCGCTGCTGCGTAGGACTGTGCGTCGCTGACCGTGATCGTCGTGAGCTTCACAGTGTTCTGGAGGGCAATCGAGTCGAGCTGGCCCACGAATTGGGGAATGTTCGCGCCCTGCGGAACGGACTCCCGAAGGTCGGCCAGGTCAACCTGGAGACCATCGATGCTTTCGAATTGTTGCTTGAGCGTGGCGAGCTGGAGCTCGTAGCTGGTGTTCTGCGCCTCCACGGCTACCCGCTCGGCCGCGGCATCACGCGATTCGCCGAGCTTCGGAGAGATACCGAGCGACCACCCCATGAGGGCGACAACGGACATCAGCAGCACGGCGCCGAGAACCCATAATCTATTCACGTTCACGACTATTTTCCTTCCGCGGCGACGGCGAAGCGGTTTGAACGCGCGCCTTCGTCGATGTGCACGGTGAGAGTCACCAGGTATGCCCCGGTCTCGTTCTGGGTTATCGAACCGGGCGTGCTGTCCGCGTAGCCGGGCAGTGTCTTGATCGCGTTCAGCCACTCGGGCACCGTGGGCAGGCTCGGGCTGGTCAGACCGATCACCAGGGTCGCGATTCGCGCCTCTTGCAGGGGCGCCTCGGGCTGACCGTACGCCACGAGCGGCGATTCCGAGTCGACCGCGAGCGAATCGATGGTCACGTCCGCTGGGATGACTGCGCGAACGCCCGCGAAGTAGCCTTGCCAGTCCACCTCGGTCGACGCACCGATCTGTCGAGCAGCGCCGACCGCATCCACTTCATCTTGCACCGTGCGAACCTCGACGAACTTTGTCTGTTCCAGAAGAAGTTCGGCCGTTCGCGCCTGGGTCACGGCAAGTTGTTCTCGGCTCACGCTGGCCTGCCAGCTGGCCGCGGCCACGCCGGCCCCGACCACTATGACCACGGCAACGACGGATGCACCCAGGATCTTGCGCAGAGTCTTGGCCTTCTGCCGGGCCTTGACGACCGGCGGCAGGAGGTCGACTCGCGGTTCCCCGCCGATGACCAGGTCATCGACGCCGCTGTGCCGGCTCATGCCTTGCTTCCCAGGGCCAGGCCCAGTGCAACGAGATAGGTGCCCATGGTGCTCTTGAGGGCACTCGCGTCGACTCCCCGGCCGAGGGAGAGGGTTCCCACTGGATCCGGGACGAAGACCGGAATCCGTGTCATCTCGCCAAGCGCTTCGCCAAAGCCGTGCAATTGTGCGCCACCGCCGGTGAGTACGATGCGCGTGACGCTCACCTGGTTGCGCGTATTGATGAAGTAGTTGACGGTGTTTCGCAGGCTATTGAGCAGCTCAACGGTGACCTCGTGGATGATGATCGCCGCCGCCGGATTCTCGGACACGATCCCCGTGGCGGCAAGGCCCAGCGATCGCTTCAGCGCCTCTGCCTGGGCCAGGTCGACGACGAGCCGGTCAGCGAGCGCCTGGGTGAGGTCGCCGCCGCCGGTCGGAATGAAACGCACGAACTGCGGCACGCCGGCAACGCTGATAACCACACTGGTAGTGCCCGCGCCGACGTCAATCAGCACCACGGCACCATCCGTTTTTTCTCCGCGATGGGTGACACGACTGAGAGCGAACGGAATGAGGTCGACGTCAATGGGGGTCAGCCCCGCCAATTCCACGGCCTGAACGTTACCGAGCACCGCTTCTTTGACAGCGGCAATCAGGAGACCGTTGACCTGTGGCCCGGTGTCACCCGCGCTCTCAGAGAGCGGGTAGAAGTCGAGGAGCGCGTCGGCAACCGGAAGGGGAAGCAGGTCTTGCACCTGATACGGCAATGCTTCACGGATGAGTTTCATCGAGGTCTTGGGAACGGTCAGCTCACGGGCGAGCACACGGTGGTTGCCCATGCCGAGTACCACCCGCTTGCTCTTAAACCCGCCGGCAGACCACAGCTGTTTGAGAGCGGCCGCGACGGTATTGGGTTCAAGCACCTCGCCGCGATTCACCGCACCCACCGGCAGTTCTACCTGGTGATAGCGCACGATCGTGGGTTTGTCCTGGCGCGAGTTGTTCACCTCGACCGCGCGCACGGAACCCTTGCCGATATCGATCCCGACGACACTTGCAGTCATTGCGTTTTCCTTACTGATGTTGCCGTCATGTCAGACCGTACAGCGCGAGATAGCCCGCGGCAATCTGCTCGCCGCCAAAGATTCCGAGCCAGGCCCCCGCAAGCATCCATGGGCCGAATGGGATGCTGCTCTTGCGGTTTGCTCGCCGCGTGATGACCAGTACCAGACTAAACACTCCACCGAGCAGGAACGCGGAGAACGCGCCGACGACCAACGGCCCCCAGCCCAGAAAGCCCAGGAAGAGACCGAGCACTCCGGCCAGCTTTACATCGCCAAGCCCCATTCCGCCGGGGTACAGGAGCGCCAGAGTTAGATAGAGGGCGAACAGGGCGGCGCCGCCGATCGCCGCGGAGACCAACCGGCCGGGCTCGCCGAGGAGCAGCGCGGCCGTCACCAACAGAGCCGCGCTGACCGGGTAGGCCGGCACGACGATCTTGTTGGGCAGCGTATACGTGTCGAGGTCGATCATGGCCAGCGCAACGCTCACCGCGGCCAGATAGAGGAACGCCACGAGGGTGACGGCAAGCCCGATGGTCTCGCCGGTCGAACCAGTCGAGACCACGCCCAACATGCCGGTCGAGCCCGGTGCGCTGCTGGTGACGACCCACCAGGCGACAGCCGCAAAGAACACCGCCGTTCCGAGCTCCACGAGCGGATACCGAACCGAGATTTGCGCCCCGCAGTCGCGGCATTTGGCGCGCAAAACCAGCCAGGAGATTACCGGCACGTTGTCCCACGGCCGGATGCGTGCGCCGCAACTGGCGCACGCGCTCGGCGGCGACACAATGGATCGCCTGGCCGGCACCCGGTAGATCAACACGTTCAGGAACGAGCCGATCAGGAGGCCGAGACCTCCGGTGAGGAGAGCGAGAATACCGACCAACGTGGCTACCGGTCCCTCATGGTGACGACCGAGCCGGGTTCCGACTTTGTGACGACGGGTGTCGTCGTTCCGGTAGTGAGATCGGCGCCCGCGACTCCGATCGGCGTGAAGGTGAACTTTGGGTTGTTCTGCACGCTGCTGTAACCGCCCGCATAAATCTGGCCGTGCCATTCGAAGCCGTTCCTGCCGTCGAAGGCGCAGGGCGTGTAGAGCAACGCATCAACGGGGTCCGCGATCGTGAATCCGTTGTTGACGGTGAAGTTGCCCTGCGCCAGCAGGCTGGGGGCGGCCTGACAGCTCGGTATCCCGTCGGCGATGAGATCGGGAGTGATAAACCAGAGCCTGCGGGCCGCCGTCGATGAAGATGTGAACTTCAAGGAGTTGAGAGCACCGAAATTGAATTGCTGGGCGTAGATGACGACATCGCTGGTCAGACTCACCGTGGTGTTGTTGGTCGAGGTCGGCCCAGCGGCACAGCCCAGCATGTTGAGAACGAGGGGCTTGCCGGGAAGCGTGCCGCCCAAGCTGCCTGAATTGAGCTGGCAATCGGCCACGGTAAGGCTGGTTTTCACCTGATACGGTGCCCCCACAGAATCCAGCCAGTCTGTCGCGGTGTAGCCGAGGTCGACCCACCCGGGCATCGTGGGCATAGCACCACCCTGAGTGTAGGTGCCGGCAACCCGGGCCTTCGTTGGCGGATTTGGTGTGACACTGGCGGCGGCCAGATCGCCGCTGATCGACCCTGAACCTAGGTCGGCCGCGCCCGACACCCAAGCGCTGCCGTTAACACTGCATGTTCCGTTCATCGTGAAGTTGCCGTCGACGACGATGCTGCCGTTGATCACGGTGTTGTTCTTGTCGCAGACGATGTTGCCATTCTTGGTCAGCAGGCCGGCGCCGGCGGCCTCTGTCAGGTCCAGACTGGAGTTGGCCTCGATGGTGGCGCCTTTGTAAAGATACATTGCGATGCCGCTCGGTGAGACGCCCGGCGAGAGGTACTTGAAGACGGCCTCGACGACGCTCGTGTCGCCTGCGGAGACTCCCGCCACGCCCTTAGCCTGCGCGGTACCGGTCGAGACGATGCGCACCTGTTTCGCGGTGACGAGTGGACACCCCGCCGTCCAGCCTGCTCCCGTGTCGTATTCAATGGTGGCGCTGTAGACCGGCACGGACGCCGAGACGTACTTGCCGGGGGTGGGCTGCATCGCGCAGTTGCCAGGAAGGTACATTCCCGCCCGGGCGGCGGCGACGCCGGCATCGGCGGCCGACTGCGACTGAACGCCGGCCCGACTCGAAGAGCTGAATCCGAACGCGCCAACTACAGAAGAGACAATGAGTGATCCAACCACAAGCCCAACCGCCATGAGACCGATGACGGCCGCCAAGGCAGCTCCCTGTTCGCCGCCACGGCCGAGGCTTCTTAGAAACATGTCAAGCTCCCTGATGCTCCGGCGCGGCTGAGCGCCGTGCTCTTGATGAGGACCGATGGACGGCCTGTCGTGGTGCCCTTGAACGCCACGTTCAACAGCGCCCCGGTCGCGCTGAAGACGCTCGTGCCGCTCGCCGGGGTGATGCCATCATCGAGGAGCGTCCAGTTGACTAGTTCGCCCGCCGTCGGAGCGACGATTGCCGCGGACGACCGCGTGAAACGAAGGCTGCCCGTTCCAGATGCCGAGTAGTACCAGGCTGCGCACGCCCAGGTGAGTGTGGTCCCGCGCTCCGCGACACGCGCGACCAGCAGTTGGTCGGTGCCGCTGGGGCTGGTGAGCCGGAAGTCAGAGGAGTTGCGAACGCCGGCCGTAATGGAGTCTGCGACGAGCTGCCCCTCGGTGGCGTCGCTCGTCACGGTGCGTACGGAGTTCGAGGTTATTTGCACGCTGTTCATGATGCCGCCGACGGCCGTCACGACGAGCACGATCAGGACGCAGTAGACGAGAAGTTCGATCAGGGTGAAGCCGGCCTCCGAGCTGTCTGTGGGACGCTTCTTCATTTCACCTCACGGCCACGAACACGAGAGTTTTAGCCGTGGAGAGCACGGCACCAGTGTCGTTTCGGGTCACCGTGACGGTCACCGGAACGGTTGTGGGATAGCCGATAAGGGGGCAGACGCCAACCGTGCGCGCGACGGTGAGCGAGATCCCTCTGGTGTCAGGGACAGTGCTGGTCGCGGCGAGTATGGCCGTGCAGGTCGTCTGGGCCCTAGCTGCCTCGATGCTCTGTTGTACGAGCTGGGTGGCGGTAACGAGAGTGGCGTTGGCCGCGGACTGCTTGAGGCCCTGCGCGAGCACTGGCAAGAAGACCATCGCGAGCAGAGCGAGAAGGAACATGGAGATGACTATCTCGATCAGGCCGAAGCCGCGCGCGCCCAGATTAGAGTCAACAGCCTGCGAGGCCTGAGTTGTCATCACGGTCGGGTCCGGTCTGCCAGGTGGTGCCGAGGAGAGATTCTAGGGAGCGACCGAACAAGGACCGCGATACTCGCGGACACCCCGTTCGGTCACTCACAGGGCTAGCGACGAATCGTTAGCACGAGCCTTTGATGACCCCGCCGCTTTCAGTTACCTTGAATGCCGTGGCTCCGGAGCTTTTGCTTACTCCGTCGATGCAGAAGGCGCTGCCCGACGCAGCAGGCAGAGGCGCCTTGAAGGCGATGCTCAACGTGTTGTCACTTCTCTTGAAGCCGTACTTTTCCAAGCCAGTGCCCGCTAAGTTGTCGAAGGTCGGTGCGACCGTCGCGCCGTCCGTGAAATAGGAGACAACGGCGATCTTCGCGGTCGCCAGATCGGACTTGACGCCGGCGTCCTTGGCCGATTCCTGCTGGCCGAGGAAGATCGGAACAGCAATCGCGGCGAGGATTCCGATGATGATGACGACGACGAGGAGCTCGATCAGGGTGAAGCCCTTTTCCTTCTCGCCGAGTTCTGAACGCTTGCGGGCTAGCGCAGCCGTGATGGAGCTGGTCATGTGAAGTCCTCTTCGCTGTGTGGTGGCCGATAAAGGGCTCCTTATCAGCCCCACGATGAGCATATGGTGACCCATAGTGCTTTAAGCCACTATTCCTAGAAATTTGTTGCAGCGCCATACCCCCACTTTTGGGGAGACTACTTGATGTACTCGAAAATGCTGAACATCGGCATGTACAGGGCCACGATCATGCCCCCGACAATGACACCGATGAAAGCGATCATGAGCGGCTCGATCAGCGCGGTGAGCTGCTCGGCCGTGGCCTGCACCTCCTGATCGTAGAAGTCCGCAATCTTACCAAGCATCTGTTGCAGGGCACCGGAATCTTCACCGACCGCGATCATCTGCGTCACCATTGCCGGAAAGACCGGTTCGAGGCTGAGCGGCCCGGCGATCGACTTGCCCTGGCGCACCGACTCCTGCACCTTGCGCAGCGCCGACTCCACCACCCAGTTGCCCGAAGTCTCCCCCACGATCGTGAGCGACTGCAAAATGGGCACACCCGCGCCGATCATGGTGGAGAAGTTGCGGCTGAAGCGCGCGATGGCCAGCTTGGTCAAAAGTGGGCCGAACACGGGGAGCTTGAGCTTGAGCGGGTCGACGACTTTGCGCACTCGCTCGGTGTTTTTGTTCTTACGCCACCAGACAGTGAAGGCGATTCCACCGACGATGAGCACCGGCAGCAGCCAGACCATGGCCTTCGACAGCACTACCAGCACTTGGGTGGGCAGCGGCAGCTCGCCGCCGAAACCGGCGAACATCTTCTCGAACACCGGCACGATGAAGGTGAGCATGCCGATCACGGCCACCACGGCCATGATCAGCACGATGGTGGGGTAGGCCATGGCCGACTTGATGGTGTCGCGCAGCTTTCCCTCTGCTTCGAAGTTGCCGGCCACCGAGTTGAGCGAGCTCTCCAGAAATCCGCCGGTCTCGCCGGCCCTGACCAGGTTGATCATGATCGGCGGAAAGACGATGGAATGCTTCTCCAGCGCCTCCGACAGCGAAATTCCGGTCTCCACATCGTTGCGGATCGACGTGAGAATCTTCGCCAGGTCTTTGTTCTCGGTCTGCGCGGCGAGAATGTTCAGGGTGCGCAGCAACGACAAGCCGGCCGAGGTCATCGTCGCCATCTGCCGACTCATAATTGCGAGGTCCTTGAGTCCGATGCCCTTACTCAGGCCGGGGATCTTGATCTCCATGCTCAGTCCGGTGCCCACCGCCACCTCGGTCACCGAGATCGGCGACAGCCCCATGGTGCGCACGCGCGTCGTCGCCACGCTCTCCGACGGGGCGTCTACTCGCCCCTTCACAACTTTGCCGGCGGCGTTGCGTCCTTTATAAGCGTAGGCCAGGCTGATCGTCATCGAGTGTCCCGCGGCGAGAAGGAGTCACCGAAGTCGATGCCGCCGGTGAGCATCGGATTAGCCGCAGGGTCGGAGACATCAACCCGGCGAATGAGCTGCGCAAGCCCCTCGAGATCCTGCGCCTTCTCTTCCGCCGACTGCCGGGTGATTAGACCGTCATTCACGAGCTCGGCTAGGTGCTGGTCCAGGGTCTGCATCCCGAGCGCACGACCGGCCTGCATGGACGACGCGACCTGATACGTCTTACCTTCGCGAATCAGGTTCGAGACGGCCGAGGTCGTCACCAGAATCTCGGTGGCCACGACCCGGCCACCACCCACCTTCCTGACCAGGGCCTGGCAGACGACGCCCCGCAGGGTTGCGGCCAGCTGGGTGCGCACCTGACCCTGCTGGTGCGGCGGGTAGACATCGATAATGCGGTCGATCGTCTGAGCCGCCGACTGCGTGTGCAGGGTCGCGAACACGAGGTGGCCGGTCTCGGCCGCGGTCAGCGCCACCGAGATCGTCTCCAGGTCGCGCAACTCACCGATCAGGATGACGTCGGGGTCTTGACGCAGAACGTGCTTGAGTGCGGATGCGAAACTGTGCGTATCGTGCCCCACCTCACGCTGGTTGACGATCGACTTCTGATGCTGGTGCAAAAACTCGATCGGGTCTTCCACCGTGACGATGTGCTCCGCGCGTGTGCGATTGACCACGTCGATGAGGGCGGCCAGGGTCGTCGACTTGCCCGATCCGGTTGGTCCGGTCACCAGCACGAGGCCGCGCGACAGTTTCGCGAACTGGGACACCGACTCGGGAACCCCCAGTTCCTTTAATTGCTTGATCCCGCGCGGGATCAGTCGGAAAGCTGCGCCGATGGAATTGCGCTGATGGTAGTAGTTCACCCGAAAACGCGCGCCACCCGCCGTGTAGGCGAAATCCAGCTCGAGTTCTTCCTCGAACTGTGCGCGCTGCTTCGGCGAGAGGATGCTGTAGAGCGCCGAGGTGACCTTGTCACCCATCCAGCGGGTGGAGCCCTCGATGGGTCGAAGGCTCCCATCGACCCGGATGCTCGGGGGCGCGCCGACCGTAATGTGCAGGTCGGAGGCGTTGAGGTCGAGAACCCCGGACAGCGCGTTCAGCAGGTCCAGGTCGGAGACCTCGTCACCGCCGGATCGTCGATGTTCCCGGCGACCGCCAGCGCCGTTGGCCGGAGCCGGGTGAGCTTCCGCCTGCGCCACGAGGTCTGGCGCTTCATTGCCACCATGGTGCCGATCGTCCTCCGCCGGGTTCCACCCCACCTCAGAATCCCCCGCGGGCGAAATCGGAATGTCATAAATTGGCTGGCTCACGCAAAACTCCCCTTGTGCACTATGCGACAACTCGCAAAATTTCCTCGATCGAGGTCAAACCCATCTGAACCTTCGTCCAGCCGTCCTCGCGCAGGGTGATCATTCCCTGCTCGCGCGCCGTGCGGCCGATTTCAGAACTGGAGGCGCGGGCGACAGCCATCCGCTCGATTTCTTCGGTGACCGTCATCACCTCGTGCACCGCGATGCGGCCGCGGTAACCGGTCTTGGAACAGTGCGCACAGCCTACCGGCAGAAAAGTCTGCGGCAGCGGCTGCCCAGGGTCGAACGCGAAGCGCAGCCGGGCGAGCTGTTCGGAGTCGTGTTCGGCCGGTGCCTTGCAGCGGTCGCAGAGGCGGCGGGCCAGACGTTGGGCAACAACACAGTCCAGCGCCGACCCGACCAGAAACGGCTCGATGTCCATCTCCGTCAGTCGGGTGATCGCGCTCGGCGCGTCGTTGGTGTGCAGGGTCGAGAGCACGAGGTGACCGGTGAGCGAGGCCTCGATGGCGATCTGCGCGGTCTCGTGGTCGCGGATTTCACCCAGCAGAACGACATCCGGGTCACTGCGCAGGATGGAACGCAGGGCGCTCGCGAAGGTGAGCCCCGCCTTCGGATTCACCTGCACCTGGTTGATGCCGGCCATGCGGTACTCGACCGGATCTTCGACCGTGATCACGTTGATTTCGGGGCGGGCGACCGCGCCGAGGGTGGTGTACAGGGTGGTCGACTTGCCCGAACCGGTTGGACCGGTGATCAGGATCATTCCGTAGGGCTTGGAATAGGAGGTCTGGTAGGCCTCGAAGTTGTGCTCGAGCAGTGCCAGTGCGCGCACGTCCAGGGTCGTGTTCGAGTTGTCGAGAATACGCATGACGACTTTTTCGCCCCACACGGTGGGCAGGGTTGCTACGCGCAGGTCGATCTGGCGGCCCGCGTGACGCACGGTCATGCGGCCGTCCTGCGGTTTGCGCCGCTCGGCGATGTCGATGTCGCTCATGATCTTGAGCCGGGAGATCACGCCGTTCTGAATATTCTTGGGTGCGGTCTGCATCTCGTGCAGCACACCGTCGATGCGGTAGCGCACCCGCAGGCTGTGTTCGCCGGGTTCGATGTGAATGTCGGAAGCCAGGTCCTGAATGGCCTGACTCACGAGCAGGTTCACGAATCGCACGATCGGGGCCGAATCATCGGTTGACTCGGGGCCGCCCATGGTGACGGCCTCGGGCGCGTTCTCTTCCTCGAGGGTGGTCGTGAGGTTGCTGAGCTCGTCATCGGCGCGGTGATGGCGGGTGATCGCCGCGAGCAGGTCCCCGCGTTCGGCGACGACCGGGGCCACGCGCATGCGTGCCGCTTCACTCACGTCATCGAGGGCAAAGACGTTGCCGGGGTCGACCATCGCCAGCACGAGGCGGCCGTCTTCGATGGCGATCGGCAGGATTTCGTGTCGGCGGCAGACTGCGGCGGTCACCTTGGAAATGGCCAGCCGGTCGACAGGATAGTCGATGAGTTCTACGAAGGGCAGCCCCGCTTGCTCGGCCCGGGCCCTGGCGAATTGCAGCTCGGTGATCACGGCACTGTCTACGAGAGCGCGCACGGCCTTCTCATCGGCGGGGTCACCGACCGCGAGTGAGTCGAGATGCTCGATCGGGAGCAGGCCGTGCAAAATAAGAATCTCGGTCAGGCTTGGCACAACCATCCCCCGGTTCAATCTGCTGCGGAAACCTGCCAGGGCACGCGCGGCTTCACCGCTGTACCTGTGAGCACTGGGGGCTTATCGATAGACCTTTAGGCTACCTCACCGAGCCAGCCCGCACCCCCTTCACACGACCCCTTTCGGGGGTGTTATGCGCACCGTGAAAGTTATTACGCGGTGGGTCTGGCATCACCAGGTCATGAGGGCGAACGCCGTGAAGGCTGCCGCCCCGAACAACACCAGGAGGGTGCTCGTGACGATCGCGGTCAGGGTGAGACGTCGGCGGCGCAGAGATTGGGCCAGGGTGCGCTGCCGGATGACGGCGGCCGCCGCGGCGAGCGCGATGCGAGCCGGATCGGGCCTGTTGGCTGATGCTGATGCCGATGCCGATGCCGATGCCGATGCCGATGCCGATGCCGATGCTGATGCTTCGACGATGACCGGGGTCGGCCGCGCGGCGTAGCGCACACTCGACCCGCTCCGCACCTGTGGCGGCTCGTAGCGGCGTTGCAGTGCGTCGACGACGGGAGCGGGTGCGGCTGACGCCGCCCTCCGACCGCTGAGGAGCGTGTCGTTGCTCGTGCTGTCCCGGGAGGAACGCACTGTGGAGTCGTCGGTTGGATCTGCGTCGTCGTTGGGAGCTTCTGGTACCCCACCTGGGCCGCTCGCCGCGGGCTTTCTTTCCACGACGCGGGTGTGTTCGTCGGTGGCGCGCTGCACGATTCGCGTCTGGTCGTCGTCGGGTTCAGCGGGTTGGTTGGACTCGCTACTCGGCGCCGGCGCCGCGGCGCCGTGGCGCGGCCCACTCTGGCGAACGATTCGGGTTGCCTCGTCGAGGTCGTCGGCCGTCTCGGGTGCTGGCACCGAGACCGGGCGCCGCGGGTCACCGAGCGGCATGGCGGGCCACGCGTTGCACCGGCCGGGTATCGTCGGTGCGGGTGTCTCCGATATGCGCATGATCGTCGCCATCGATCGGGACACCGTGCCACGAGCTGACCCCGCCAGCGATGACATCGATGACGATCACCGACACGTTGTCTCGCCCGCCGTGTTCGAGCGCTCCGGCGAGCAGCATGTCAGCCGTCTGCTGAACGGTGCCGCCGAGGGTCAGTTTGGCCTTGATGCTCTCGTCGGAGAGTTCGCCGCTGAGTCCGTCGGAGCACACCAGCAGGCGTTCGCCCGTCACGACCGGGCGCAGCCAGTAGTCCGGGCTGCTGCTGTCGGCGCCCATAGCGCGGGTGATCACGTTCTTGCGCGCGAAGGTGGCGACATCCGCTTTGAGCAGGGACCCGGCGTCGATGAGTTCCTGGGCGAGGGAATGATCGACCGTGAGCTGCTGCAAGTTTCCGCCATGCAAACGGTAGACCCGCGAGTCGCCCACGTTTACGATGAGCCAGTGCGGGGCATCCTCGTGGTCGATGAGCACGAGACCGGTCAGCGTGCTGCCGGCGCCGCGCCCGGTCGAATCCGACACGACGCGCACCGCGCGGTGGGCGCGCTCCACCGCAACCACCACGTCGCCAGCCAGAACGCCGGTGCCGGCGACGCAGGTCTGAAATTCGGCGATCACGGCGGCGCTGGCGCGGTGGCCGGCTTCGAGCCCGCCCATTCCGTCGGCGACGAGGAACACCGGAGACGCCGCGAGCAGGGAGTCTTCGTTCTCGTTCCGCTTGCGGCCGACGTCGGTGCGCGAGCCGTACCGCAGCGACACTTCAGCACTGGTTACTCGCTGGTCGACAAGGTGGGTCATGGCTCAGGCCTCCAGGTAGATGCGCGCCGCGAGTTCCCCGAGCAGAAACCGGTCGGTCAGGGGCGCGGTCGCACCCGCATCGAGCTCGTTCTCGATGCCGCCGCCGTCGATGAGCACGATGCCGTTGGTCGAGTGCAGGTCGTGAATTTCCCAGGCTCCCTCGACGAAGTCGAGGCGGGCGTGGGTCTTCGAGACTGTCCTTCCGGGGTCGTGCAGCAGTACTAACTGCGCGTCGGCGTGTGCGCCGTCACGCACGGGGTTGCGCCCGAGGAACACGACCGGTTTGGTGAGCGAGACCTTCAGGCCGTGTTCGGTTTCGAGGGTCCACGGCTTCATGCGACGCACCACGATCATGGTCTGGTCGAGGTCATCGTCGTCGGCTTCGGCGCCCGAGTCGAGGGCGACGGAAGGGGCGGGTGCGGCCTCATTGATGGATGCTGCGGCGTGCGCCGGAAAAGACGGAGCGGTGGCGCCTACGGCAGCGGTAGTTGTCGCGGGCGGTGCCGCGACCGCGGAGGTATCCGTTGCCGCGGGCGGTGCGGACGACTCGGAGACGGCTGGCGGAACAGGCCGGGCACTGACATAGAACGGCGGCGGCCCGGTGGGCAGACCGCGCACGGCCGGCGGTGCGGGAGAAGCAGGAGGTGCCAAAGGTGCGGTCTCCAGCACCGCGGGGGGCCGGGCCGGGGGCAGGGGCGGCTCGGCCAGCGGCGGCGCGGCAAGCGGAGGCACTGCCAGCGGTGGCGGCGTCGGCGTCATGACGCTCTGGCCCGCCGGCGCGGATGCCGCCAACATCATTGACAGCGGCGTCACCGGGACAAACGGAACGTAACCGGTCGCGGCGGTCGCGGGCATCCAGCCGGTGTCGACGGACCGGCCGAACCCGAGCACGCCGGCCCAGAGGGGAAAGGACACCAGGCAGAGCAGGGTGAATCCGCCACCGTGGCCCAGCCGTCGATTGACGTTGTTGACCGCCATGATGAAGACGACGAGGGCCACCAGATTTGCGGCCGGTATGAACAGGCCAAGCACCCACAGGGCCGAATACCGACCGAGCTCGAACAGGGTGATGCTGTTGACGATCGGAATCCAGCCCTTCCAGGCCTGTTCCCCGAGTTTCACAAAGACCTTGCCGAGGGCGATCGACGAGACGACGTATGCGCCGACACTGAGCAGCAGGACCACCATGATGATCGCGATCATCGCTCCAGATGATTCATCCATTTATGATTCGCGGCCGCTGGTGGGCGACCGCTCCCCCATTCTGTTCGTGTCGCGCCGGTTCAGGCGCTCGGTGGTGACGTCGCGTCGAGATGCGCTGGGTCGAAAAGTGTAGAGTCGGCGGGCATCCGCTAGCCGAGAAAAGGAGCGCAGCGAGATGGCCGCGCGCAGCCGTTGGCGCCGGGTTCCGCTCGCCGCGAGGCCAGCGCGTTCGGCCGTGACGAGGGCCCAGAAGGCATCGCTCTCGGCGGCACGCGGCGGGGTCGCCCCAAAGACGGCCCGGTCGGCCAGGGTCGCCAGGTGCGCGCCACCGACCGATTCGTAGTGCGCGGCGATCTCGACCCGGGTCATGCTGCCCTGGTCGGCGAGGCCGCGGTCGACGGCGGCGTCGATGTATTCGTCCCAGCCGCCGGCGAACCGGGCCGAGACGGTGGCAGCCCGGGCCCGGTCACGGCGACGCTTGAGTTTGGCACCGAGAATGACCAGGAACGGGGTGCTGATTGCGAGCAGCGTGGCCAGGCCGATGCCGGCAATCTTGAGGACCGCGAACAGCCAGGCCAGGTCGGGGCCGGCGACCGGGTCCTGTTCCTGCTGGTCTTCGCCGCTGGTCGGATCAGCTTCGGGGGCACGCTGCTCGGTGGCGCCCTCCGCGATGACCTCGGTGTTGAATTGCGGGTCGCGGGTCGCGTCGTCCATGGGCGACAGTGGGTTCTGAAACTGCGGGGTCACGTCTACCGTGGCCCAGTTGCCGTCGGCGCTGGCCACTTCCACCCAGGCGGCGAGGTTCTGCCCCGAGCAGACGCCCTGCGGGCAGGCGCCGGGGGCGCCCGAAACTGCAGCGCCCGCCGCATCGAGGGTGAAGCCCACCACCACCCGGGATTCAAACCCGAGGTGGCGAGCGAGCAGGGCGGTGGCGACGGCGAATTGTTCGTCGTCGCCGATGGCGGCCACGAGCTGGGAATTCTCGGTGGCGGTCGTGCTGTTCTGCTTCTCGAGCAGCGCGGTGAACAGTGCGTCGATGCGGGCGACCGAGTGTCCAGACCGGCTGGGCGAGAACTGGTAGTCGCCCAGGTCGGCGGTCCAGGAGTCCACGGCCGGCACGGTCAGGGCGTGACTGAGGTAGCCGCGCTCGCGCAGGCGGGTGACGAGTTCGGCCAGTCCGGCGCCATCGCGCGTAACGGCCTGGGCGTCGACCCAGTCACTCAGGCTCTGCGGAATGAGCGTCTCGTCGATGGCGTCACCGGCCGGGCGGGTGAAGCCGGCCAGGGCCGTCGCATCCGCTGGCTGCTGCGAGATGATCGTATAGCGGTCACCGCGATCGAGGGCGTTGAGTTGAATTGCGGATGCCGTACCCGCGTTGTAGAAGAATCCGTCGCTCAGGTCACCGGCCCGGTCACCGGCAAAGCGGATGCTGGCCAGCTCGCCGGCCCCCGGCATCCAGACGCCGGTGTACCCGGCAATGTCGAACCCGGTGGACACGCTGTTCGGTGTCACTCCGCGCGCGTGGGGTACCCGGGCGAAGGCGGTGGCCTGGTCTCGTTCGCCCGCGGCGGGGTTCATAACCCGAAAGACCTCGCCGTCGTAGTAGCTGAGCACGGCCAGGCGCACACGCGACCCCGTGCCGTTCTCGACAGCCTCGCCGGTCACCGTGAACAGTTCCTCGTCGTACTGTTCGGCGCTGAAGTAGCCCCGGTACTGGCTGAGCGGGCTGACGTACTCGCGCAGTTCGACGGCCGGATCGATGCTGCTGCGCAGCACCTCACGGGCCGGCGTCGCGGCAGCCATCGAGAGCCCGCCGAGCGTGACGCCGACGGCGAGCACGAGAACGCCCCCGGCGAGGGCGACCCGGCGCAGGCGACCGCCGAGACCGCCGGGCGTGCGCCGCACCCCGCTCGTGCGGGCGGCGAGGTCGAGCGCCTCGCTGCGGGCCAGGTGGGTGCGCCAGGCGAGAAAGCCGAAGGCGAGCAGCAGGGCGGCAAGGCCGATCAGGCTTTCGCGCGGTGCCGGCACGCTGACACCGAACACGGTCAGCGGAATGCTCACGGCACTCGAACCGAAGAGCAGCCCGAACAGTTGCACCGCAAAGATCAGGGGAACGGCGAGGGCGAAGAGTCGGCCGCCGCGCCAGACCAGCGACAGGGCGAGCGTGCTGCCGCCGAGAAACAGCAGAAAGGGCGGCACGAGCAGGGTCTGGTAGGAGCCGACCGGCAGCTGGATGGTGACGAGTTCTTTCCAGCTGAACACCGTGGCCGTCACCAGATCGAGCAGACCGCCGAGAGCGTTCGGCACGCTCGTCGATCCGCTGAACAGCGCGGCAGGCACCGCGAGCGGAACTCCCAGCAGCAGGTACGCGCCGAGCACGCTCAGCAGCACGGTGAACCAGGACCAGCCGCGGCGGGCACCGAGCCAGGCCAGCACCAGACCAGCCGCAATCGCGCCGGCCGCCATGATCAGGTAGCTGGAGTCCTGGTAGATCGGCCAGGCCGCGCAGACGGCGACGAGCATCATCGCCACGAGGAATAGGGCGTTGATCACGCGGGCACGGCGGCCGCCGCCGGGTGCCCGGCGCGCACGAACCGTCTGCACGACGCCGGTTACGGGTCGGCCAGCGACGGGCGTTCCGAAGGCGCTCATGCGGCTCTGCGGCTGAGCAGGGAACGAAAGTCGTCGAGCACGCCGATGGTCAGCACGCTCGTGCCGGCCAGGTCGCGAAAGCTCGGCTGCTCGTTGGGGTTGCACAGCACGGCGACGACCTGCACGTTGCCGGCGAATTTCAGGGTGAGCGCCTGCAGGCGCCGGGCGGTCATCGTGGAGCCGCACACCACGAACGCGATGGAAATATCGGGCACCACTTGCGATGCGAGCTCGCAGACGTCTTCGACGTTCATGGCGTGCGGGCTCACCGCGATCGCGGTGAGGTCGTCGAGCAGGGTACGCGTCGACACGACACTCAGGCTGCGCACCGAACGGATGCTGCGGCGCACGATGCCGGGGATCTCGGCGCTTGCTACGACGGCCAGGTCTCGACCGTCCCGAATAGCACGCACACCGAGCGAGCCGGTCGCGCTGACCGCCATTTCGAACTCGTCCTCCGAAGCATATTCCGCGGCGTTCAGGCTCAGCACGATGGCCAGGCGCGAGCGCCGGCTTTCTTCGAACTGCCGCACCATGAGCTGGCCGGTCTTCGCGGTGGACTTCCAGTGGATGTGGCGCTGCCCGTCGCCGGGCGCGTACTCGCGAATGGCGTGAAAGGAGATGTCGGAGTCGACGATGTCGCTCGTCGGGTTGCCCTCGAGGTCGCGCACGAAACCGGCGCTCGTACTCGGAATCGACACGGTCACCGGGTGCACGAACAGGCGGTTGACGTCGGCCCAGGGCCGTGAGCGGCCGAGCACACCGAGCGGGTCGCTGCGCACGGTCGTGACCGGGCCGACATCGATGACGCCGCGGCGGTAGGCGGGCACGCGCACCCGCTCCTCGTGCACCTGGCCGGAGCGCAATAGCGGCACGTAGACATCCGCCAGACCCTTGCCGATGGGAACGTCGACGCGACCCGGCAGCTCGAGGCGCTTGGACACGTTGGTGACGGTGAGGGTGCCGAGCACCTCTGCACCGGCAACGACCCGGTCGGCCGGCAGCACGAAGTCCACGCGGTAGGCGCGGCCCCCGGCCAAAAACGGCAGGGAGAGCAGAATGAGGGCGACCGCCACACACCCGGTCACGATCAGCTCGGTCCAGCCGAAGACGAGGCCGAGCGGCAACAAGACGATCGCGGCCGCGACCACCACCCAGCCGGCCGGAGTGACCGTTTCGCCGATCCATTCGACGGATGCCCGCACACCGTTTCGCACAGCGCGCGCGACCTTCATCCAGAGCACCACCGCGCCCACCAGGGTCGACGTCGTCGATTTGCTCGTGCGCCCCGAGTAGTTGGTGTGCGTCGCGGAGTACCGGGTGTGCGTGGCAGACCTGGTCTGGGTGTCGCGGCGCGCCGGCCTCGATGTGGGCGACTGGCGCGATTCGGTGTGAAAGCTCACGCCAGGTCGCTCCGACTGGGCGGGACGACGTCGAGCAGAATCTGACCGATGACGGCGCTCGCGGTGACACCGTCGAACTCGGCTTCGGGGTCGAGCACCATCCGGTGCGCCAGCACCCGATCGGCGAGGGCCTTCACGTCGTCGGGAGTGACGAAGGCGCGGCCGTGCGCGACGGCCCAGGTCTTGGCGGCCTTGGTGAGGGCGCGCGCGCCACGCACGCTGACCCCCATGCGCACCTGGCGGGCCAGACGGGTGGCCTCCACCAGGCGGCCGATGTAGTCGTAGACGAGCGGATTCACGAACACACCGCGGGCGATGTCGCTCATGCTCACGAGCGCCTGCGGAGTGATGACGGGGGCGAGTTCGTGGCGCACGTCGGCGGTGCCCTCGAGGATGCGAATGGTCGCGGCGAGGTCGGGGTAGCCGAGCGAGGCCTTCATCATGAACCGGTCGAGCTGGGCCTCGGGCAGCCGGTAGGTACCGGCCTGCTCGATCGGGTTCTGGGTGGCGATGACGAGAAATGGCACCCCGGTGGAACGGGTGACGCCGTCGATGGTGACGTTGCCCTCTTCCATCGCTTCGAGCAGCGCCGACTGGGTTTTGGGGCTGGCCCGGTTGATCTCGTCGGCGAGCACGACGTTGGCGAAGATCGGTCCGCTGTGAAACTCGAACTCGCCGGTCTTCTGGTCGTAGACGGTGATGCCGGTCACGTCGCCGGGCAGCAGGTCGGGGGTGAACTGGATGCGGGTCGAGACGCCCTGCACGGTCTGCGACATGGCGCGGGCGAGCGAGGTCTTGCCGGTGCCCGGGTAGTCCTCGAGCAGCAGATGGCCTTCGCTGACCATTGCGGTGAAGGCGAGTTCGATCACGTGGCGCTTGCCGAGAACGACCTGCTCCACGTTGTCGACCATCATCGTGAAGGTCGCGGCGAACCAGTCTGACTGCTCCGGGGTGATTGTCATGTGTGTAGCTCTTTCATTGTCACGGAGACGGTGTCGAAGACGGCGATGGAGACGCTGTTGAAGACGGTGTAGAAGACGGAGATGGAGACGCTGTCGGAGACGGCTTCGGAGACGGTTTCGGCAGGTTGGACGTGCAGTCGACGGGGGTCGGTGTGGTCGTGCCGGCTACCTCGTTTAGGCCGGAGGTTTCGGGCGCCTGCCAGGTGATGGTCCAGGCCACGTCTTTGACCTGCGTGGCCCCGGCGGGAGCCACCGCGCCCGGGTACTCGTTCCAGCGCGGCCCATTTTCATCCGGCACGTTGTAGAAGGCGGAGGTGACCCGGGCCCTGGCCAGTCCGGCGGAGGTCGCGTCCACGGCGACTCCGAGGGTGCCGCCGGCGACGCATCCGTTGTTATTCAGGCTCGGCACCGCGTACTCCACCTGCCAGGCGCGGTTGGGGTCGGCTGCCGTGACCGTCGACCACGCGCTGCACAGGGTTGAATCGGCGCTCAGGCAGTACCGCACGCGGATGCCAGGGTCGGCGCCGAAAACGGTCGAGCCGGTGGTCTCGTCGAAGCGCTCGAAGTCGGTCTGGAAGCCGCTCGGCACCGGCGACGTCGACGTAGGCGCCTCGATCAGGTAGTGGCCATTGACCGGCGGCGCCACCAGGTAGGTGTACTCGCCGTCGCCCGGGGCTGCCGGCGCCTGCCACGTCGTGATCGATCCGGCGGTGGCCGTCGTGACGCCGTAGCCGTTGGAATAGCAGAGCGTCACGAAGTATTTCTTATGCTGGGTGAGGTTGCCGATTGTGGGGTCGTCCGAGGTGGCCGCTCCAGCCGAGGTGAAGCCGGCCGGAGTGAGTCTGCAGACTGCGCCCTCGGTGAGCGAGGCGACGTACAGCACGTCTGCTGGCAGTGCGCTGGAATTCGCGTCAAACCGGGCGTCTCGCACGGTGATCGACCGGTTTTGCGAGCTCAGCGAACCGGCACTGGTAATCGCGGGCGATCCGGCAACGCGCACGGCCTGAGACGTCGTCTCCTCGGTCGGGCCGCTGCCAGCGGGCTGGTCGTCCCGGCTGAGGGGGGTCACGACCACGGTCTGGTTGCCGACACCGAGCGCGAGGGTGAGTTCGGTCGTTCCGGTACCGGGCGTCAGTACGCGTTGTTCCCTGCCGTTGACGCTGTAGCGGTTGGTTGATGGGTCGTTGTTCTCGATCGTCACGGAGACGGCACCGGTCGACGCGCTCGTGATGCCCTGCTGGAAGACCGGCTCGGCCGTGAGCTGGCCCATGCCGGGCGTGTCATACGACCAGGCCGTCACGCTGACGGCGCTGCGCGATTCACCGACGGCGTTCACGGCTTTCGCTTCGTAGCGGTCTTTCTGGCCATTCGCGGTCGTTCGGATCACGCCGCAGTCTCCCGACGTGTCGCAGCGGCCGACCGACGCACCGTTGCGGTACAGGTTGAAGCCGGCCAGGGCCGGGTAGGCGGCGTTGGCAGCGCCAGGACTGACCGAGAGGGTGATTGCTCGGTCGTCGTAGGCGATCTGCGCCACCGCGTTCGGCGCCTTCGGGTAGCCCCGCAGGTCAACCGTCACCGACCCGTCGCGGCTTCCGGCGCTGAGCTTGCCCTGGGCGTCGCGCACCACAAAGCTCGCCTCGCAGACCCCTCCGGCGGTGTCACCCGACCAGGTGGCCCGCACGTTTCGCGAATTC
This sequence comes from Cryobacterium sp. Hz9, assembly GCF_004402825.1. Taxonomy (NCBI): domain Bacteria; kingdom Bacillati; phylum Actinomycetota; class Actinomycetes; order Micrococcales; family Microbacteriaceae; genus Cryobacterium; species Cryobacterium sp. Hz9. The sequence goes on along the minus strand of NZ_SOFC01000022.1, from coordinate 60,681 downwards.
TCGACCGCGAACGACACGCCGACGCAGGTACTGGGAGCACTGACGGCGACCAGCACGAGCGGGGTGCCACGGTAGAGGTTGACCTCGCCGGCCGTACCGACGACCGCGATCGAGCAGCTCGATCCCGACGATTGGGTGCAGGTCGTAGCCACGGTGCCGCCCTTGGGCAGTTCGCTCGGCGCCGGCCCCACCGTGAGCGAGAGTACCGCCGGAGACGCCGCACGATGGCTCGACAGGCTCACCGTGACGGCAGCCTCACGCCCGGTCACGGCGTTGTCGGCGACACCGATCGTGAGAATCGCGCCGTCCTGCGTCACGCTGAACTGGTCGGTGGAATAGTCGATGGCAAAGGTCAAAGTCGGCACGGCGCCCTTGCCCTGCCACTCGACCATGTGGCTGAGGTCGTAGCGCAGGGCGTCGGCCCCTGGGCTCTCGGTCAGCGCCGCCGGGCGCAGCTCTGGTTGCGGGTCGAGCGGCTCGACCACGATCAAAATGACCAGCTGAGTGAAGTCCTCCTGCCCGTCGATGCGCACCGGCACCGTACAGGAGTCGGTCCACGGCGCATCGGACCCGGCCGCATAGGTGACCGTCGTGTCGGAGTTGTATGTGCAGGTCGCGTTGCCGCGCTCCCCCGACGAGCGGATGCCCGTGCGCTGCAGTTCCAGCGTCGTTCCGGCCGGGATCGACACGAGGCTTTTCATGTCGAACGTGACGGAGGCGTCTTCCCGCACGTTCTGCGGGGCGCTGCCCTTTTTGAGCGAGAGGATGATCACATCCTTCGCCGGAATGCGCAGGAACCCGTAGGTGGTCACCTCGACACCCTGAAAATTCAGCCCGGTCAGGGCGAACGGGGCGAGCACTCCCTCGTCGGGAACCCTGCCGCTGATCTTCCAGCCCGATACTTCGAGGCCGGGGTGGCGGCCCCACAAGCTCAGGGTGAGGCCGGAGACGTCACCGGAGTTCCAGGACACCTTGTCGGTGACCACGTCGACGCCAGCGGGGAACATGTCGCGTTCGCCCGAGGCCAGCGTCGTGTCGAGCACGACCGGATAGTCGGGAACCCACGAGCGCACCACCTTGACCACGATGAGGCCCTGCCCGACGTCGTCGTTGGCGTTGGTCACCGAGTAGACGAAGGTGAGCAAGCCCGGCTCCGTCCCGGCCGTGAACACCACACGCTCGTCGGTGACGGAGTCGATGCGTTGCGCCAGCGCGTCGAACTCGACGGTACCGGCCGCCGCGTCGGGGGTGACCGTGCTCAGGGTCAGGCTGCCGCCGCCCGGCTCGATGTCGTTGGCTGCGGGAAAGACGACGACCTGGTTGCTGGCTCCGACCTGCACCTCGACGTAGTCGCTGAAGGTGATCGGGCTCGGATTGGAGCGCTGGTCGAGCACTCCGATGCGCACGAGGGCGAGGGCGGTGGCGCCGACGCTGTCGCGCACCCGGTACTGGAATTCGATGGCGCCGTGATAGTCGAGCGGGCTCGAATATACGATGGCGTCGCCGGTGGCATTGATCGACGCCGTGCCGCGGGCCGGCTGGGTGAGCACCCCATCGAGCACGACGGTATCGCCGTCGGGGTCGACGCCGAAGCTGTCGAAGGGAATCTCGGTCGACTCCCCCGACAGCACCCGACCGAAGAGGGTGTGCGGCTGCGGCGCCGTGTTGTCGCCGTCGGCGAGCACCTCGACCGAGACCACGGCCGAGTCGATGAGTTCCGGCGCTCCCGCGGTGTAGACACTGTAGGCGAGTTCGTAGCTGCCCGGTTCGTCGGGGGCGAGGTAACGCAGTTCGGCGCCGGCCGCGAAGGCAAGGCCGCGCTCACTGCGATTCTGCACCGATTCGGCGTTGAGTATCACGATGTTGCCGTCTGGCGCCACATCGTTGGTCAGCACCGGAATGTCGACCTGGGCGCCCACGCGCACCGACACGCGGTCGTTCATGGCGATCGGAGCCTGCGGAACGGACGGCCCCAGCAGGTACACGGTGGCCTCGCCGCGCACGGTGTACAGCGGGTTTTCGGTGCCGTCCGACACGGTGTACCGCACGGTGCCGAGCTTACCGGGCCGTTCATCGGCGGTGGAGCCGCGCACGCGCAGAATGTTCTGCCCGACCACGTCGACGCTGAGCGAGGCGCCGAGAACGGTCTCGGGGATGGCTTCACCGAGCAGCAGCACCCGGCCGGCCGGGTTGGAGACGGCGGTGAAGACGTCAACACTGGTGTCGGCCTTTGGACGCACGAAAACCGTCACCGGAGAGGTGGTCAGCGCCTGCGCATCCGCGCTCAGCACCGAAATGCGCACGAGCGACACGACCTCGCTCACATCGTCGGCGATCGTGACGCTGACCGTGTAGTTGCCGACAACGGTCGAGGCAAAGTCGAAGGCGGTGCCGTTCGCGGAAATGCCCACGGTGGATCCGTCGGCGCTCGTCGGGATCGTGGCCGACGTGATGCGATACAAGCCGGCGGCGCCGGAAACATACTCGGCCGGGTTCACCGTGAGGCGCTCGTTCACCGAGGCGAGCAGCGCAAATGGTGTGGCCGTGAGCCGTGGGGTCGGTGTGACCGCAATCGTGAGCATCTTGTCGGCCCCGGCGCCGTGAATGTCAAAGACGCGCACCAGAATCGTGGTCGACTGCACGGCCTGCTCGGCCTGTTGGAAGTGCTGGTACACGAGCACGCCAGCCGGCGTCACGCTGACCGAACCGGTATCGGTGGTATTCCGAGCGGATGCGACGAAGATCGGATCGCCGTCGGGATCGACCCAGCCCGGCAGCACCGGAACGGTCACGGTTCCGCCCGGTCGCACCTCGGGGCTCGGCCAGTCTTGCAGGCAGCCGTCGGTGCCGCACCAGACCGGCGCAGAATTCACGTCGTCGCCGTGCACGGTGAGCGTGACCGTGGTCGACGCAGAATCGAGGCCGCCGGTGCGCGAACCGTCGGTAATGGCGTAGTTGAAGGTTGCCGAGCCGCGAGCACCGGGGGCGACCTGCACGGCGAGCGCCTGGTTCTGATCGGTGACGGTGACCGTGCCGAATGCGGGGTCGAGGCCGGTGACCGAGGCGGGTACGACGCTGAGCACGTCGTCGTTGGCGTCGTGGTCGTTGAGCAGGACCGGCAGCGGCACAAGCTGGTCGAGGCGCACGCCGAAGGCATCCGGCACGGCGATCGGAGCCTTGGGTTCGGCGGGCGAGGCGGCTTCTTCGACGTCATCCTGGCGCTGTGGTTCCGAGTCTTCGGCCAGGGTCCAGTCCTGGGAACCGGCGACGAGCGCGCCGTCGGGAACGGTCCACACCCATCCGCTCCGGGTGTCGTTGAGAATCATGAGCGATTCGTTGGCGCGAAACGCGGGGGTGGCGTCGCCGTTCGGTGTGACCGCCCCGTAGCTGAGCATCGATTCGCCGGCGCTCTCGCTGAACAGGGTGCCGCCGGTGCCGGTGGCGGGCAGCCAGGCCGCGTAGCGTTCTCCACGAAAGGGCGTCGGAGCGGCGGGGGCGCCGAGCACCGTTTCAAAGTCGCCGACCAGTTCGGTGCGGGCACCGTCGGCGAGCGCGAAGGAGACCAGGCCGGTCTGGTCGGCGATGAGCACGTCGGTGGCGGTCGCGCTCGGGCGTTGCAGCACGGCCAGTTCACTCAGGTTTGTCGGAGCCGGTGCGTTTTGGCCGGCCAGCCACAGTGCGTCGCCGGCCGCGCCGAGCAGCGCCCAGGTGTCGCCGACGACGCTCAGCTGACTTCCGGGTTCGGCCGGACCGTCGATGACGGCGTCACGTCGCAGAATCTTGTCGCCGGCGATATCGAAGCTCAGCACGCTCTCGGCCTCGCTCGAGTAGCTGTAGAGCACGCCGTCCGGGGTGATCGCGATCGCGTCGGACCGATAGGCGTGCGGGGTGTCGCCCTTGACTACCGCGTCGTCGGGGTTCACCGGGCGGGGCGCCTCGGTCGCGCCCACCGCACCGGCGAAGACCGTTCCCGCGCTCGTGAGGTAGCCGACCCACGAGCTCGACGACACGATGGTTCGGGTGCCGGCCGGCGTGCTGTCGTAGTCGGCCGCGTTGTCACCGAGGTCGATCGGCGCGGCGAGGCTCACGTCTACGACCTTTTCGTTGTTCTGCGCGTAGAGCAGCACGGTGGAGTCGGTCTGCACCAGTTCGCTCGGTGCCGGCACGGACTTCACGGTGTCGAGTTCGCCCAGGTCGGTGTTGATGCGGGCGTACCGGTTGCCGTCGCCGCTCTGCAAGGCCCAGATCGAACTCGCGTTGACCGGCGTCTGTTTCACGTCGAAACCATCGACGACGATGGCCACGGTGGCCAGCAGCGCGCCGATCGCGGCCACCGCGGCGATGCGAATAACGCCGAGGCGCGCTTTCGACAGCTTGGGGAGGAGGCGACGAGCCCGTTTGCGGGCCATCAGATCAGCCCGGCTATCAGCAGCGCGCCCACCGTGGCGCCGCCGCCGACGACGACTGCCCCGGCCAGGAGCAGAGTCAGCACGAGCGGGGAGAACTGCCTACGCCCGGCGTCGCCCCCGTCGGGCAGGGTGCCTTCGCGGGTATGCGAGGCGGGGCGGCGAATGCTGCGCTGCAGGCCCGGGCGCAGCGTGGGAATGCTGACATCGGAGATGACGGTGCCGCGGGACTCGAGGTTGTCAAAGTCGATGGGGGAACCAGCAGATGCCCAGGCTTCGTCCGCCACCTCGAGCGCGGTGAGGGGTAGTCCGAGGTCTCGCTCCACGCGCTGCAGGTCGTAGGCGCATTCGAGCAGGCTCACCTGGCGGGCGGCCGGGTCGCGGCTCATCATGCGGGCGAGGGCGCTCTCCAGGGAGGCGGGAACATCCGCTCGCCCGATGCTGGTGTATTTGGCCCGGCCGATGCGCTGCTGCAGCGCGCGCGATCCGTTCGAGCCTGCTGGCAACTCAAACGGGGCGCGGTCGGCCAACAGCGAGTACAGGGTGGCACCGAACGACCAGACCTCGGTCGCGATCGTGCCGGTGGTGCGTTCGTCGACGACCTCGGGGGCGCTCCACGGCAGCGACATGGCGAACAGTTCGCCCCGGGCGTCACCGGCGAGCGACGCTGCGATGCCGAAGTCGCCCAGTACCGGGCCGCCGAAGGTGGTGGTCAGAATGTTCGACGGCTTGATGTCGCGGTGCAGCACCTGCGAGCGGTGGGCTGTCTCGAGGGCGCCGGCAATTCGCACGGCAATATTGAGCACTGTTGCCACGGGCAGCGGTTCCGCACGCCCGCGAAACGAGTAGGAGCCGGGACAGTATTCCATCACGAGGCACGGGCGACCATCGGCCGAGATGCTCGCGTCGTACACGGTGAGGATCGACGGATGCGAGCTGAGTCGCGCCATGACGTCTGCTTCGGCGTTGAACGAGCGCAGCACGTTGTCGTCGACGATGTCCTGCAGCAGGACCTTGACGGCCACGGAACGCCGGGGCATGTTCTGTTCGAACAGAAAAACGTCGGCGAACCCGCCGGTGCCGAGGGGGCGTACGTAGGTGTAGCCCGACAATACGGGCGGAGCAGAAGGGAGTCGCCTGCCCATTGCTCCCCCCGACCTGCATTGGTTCTGTAGTGCGCCTGTGTTTTCACTCGCAAAGACGCGGCTGATCTAGGGTTCAAGCTTAACAATGGCGCCCGACCGCGTCACCCACGCGGGGAAATGGGGTACCCCCACAATGGGGGTGTCGGCGGAGGCCTAGCCGCGGATTGCGTTGCCAAGCTCGGTGTCGGTGTTGCCGAGGGCGTCGGCAGCGGCGGTAAGGAACTGGCTCATGCCGTCGATGCCGTTCACCGCGAGGGTCGTGCCCTGCGTGAAAGCGTCATAGGACGTCTGGAAGGCACCCGAAGCGGAATCGGTCACGAAGCCGGAACCGACCAGGTTGTTCACGAGCGTCTGCAGGTCGGTGAGCTTGGTGATCAGCTCTTCTTTGCCGGAGCTCAGGCGACCGGCGGCATCCGTCATATCGGAATAGGTCACGTTGAGATTGGCCATGGTGTCCCCCAAATGCATGAGCCCGAGCGGGCCGCGTGTCGTCCCAATCTAGTGCCAATACCCCAATGGGATGAATGGGGGTTCAACTCTCGGTTAATCACACCTGTTCGACGAGCGGAAGCTGTACCCGGACCACCTTGCCGCCAGCCACCATCATGCCGCGACCGGGTGGAAACTCGGCGCGGTTCAAGCGCGGCAGCGGAGTCTTCAGCAGAATGTCGCCCTCGATGGTGTCGGGCTGCAACAGCAGGCCGCGCCTGGTGTTCTTCATCTCGGCAAACAACGGCCAGGACGAGTTCCACGATGCCGTCTCACCGTCGGCGACCAGAAAGTGATCGCTGCGCTTGACCTGTTTGATGAGCTCGACGAGCACAGCATCGGCCGGGGTCTGCAGAAAGTCCGCGAGGTTTTCGATGACAATCGCGATGCGGGGGGTGGCCGGGTCGGCGCTCACCACCTGCGTCAGCTCCTTGGCCAGGTCGACGGCTTCGGCGATGGTCGTCGCGGCAGCCACCCAGCCGTGCAGCCCGGCCAAACCAGACCGCGCATTGCCGATGTAGTACCGCGCGACCAGGGGGTCGAACCGCACGAGGGCATGCATAAGCGCGCGTAGTGCGGTGCTGCGCCCACTGGCCGGCGGGCCAGACAGCAGCAACGTGCCGCGCGGCTCGAAACCGACCGGGGTGAGAGTTTCATCGCTCAGGCCCAGCGCCGGGCGGTTCGTGACCCGGTCGGGCAGCTCACTCGCCGAATACTGCCGGGACAGGCTGCCGATGGGCACGGCGGCCTGCATGTTCTGCGCCTGCAACTCTTCGGCCAGCACGCGCACTGCTGCCGCCTGCTCTGCGGCCACCGCGGAGCCGCCCCAGACCGCGATCTGGGTTTCCAGGCCGTCGAAAATTGCGCGGCCGGGCGCTGATTTCGCGTTCAGGATGTCTCCGGCCACGTCGAGCAGGTTGTAACCGGTATCGTCGGCCAGGCGCAGCACCACGCGCCGCTGCACGCTGGAGCGCACCGAACTCGGTACCGAGCCGGAACGGTCAGCGGTGAACGCCACGTGGATTCCGAGCTGACGGCCATCCGCGAGGATACTGCGGAACACGTCGTACCAGTTCGACCGGCCGCTCGCGACCTCCCACTCTTCGCGGAACGTCGCAAACCCGTCGATGAGCAGCAGGATGCGCGGCTCGTTCGGGCGGTTCGCCAGGGCGCGGTATTCGGCGATGGTCGACGCGGTGGCCTCGGCGAACCGGTTACCGCGGGACTCGAGCTCGGCCCGCAGCAGGCGGAACAGCCGAATAATGCGCTCGGTGTCATCGCCGCCGATGATGCTGCCCACGTGCGGCAGCGGTTCCAACATGCGCAGGCTGCCCGCGGCGAAGTCGAGCCCGTAGACCGCCACGGGCCCACCGTCGCTCGTACTGCCGGCGGCGATCGCGAGGGTGCGCAGCGCGACGCTCTTGCCGGATCCACCGGTGCCGTAGATGCCGATGTGCCCGTCGACGTCGGGCAGAAAGCACACCGGGCGCTGCTGCTGTTCGGTCGGTGCGTCGGCCAGGCCGAGCGCGAGCGCTGCATCCGTTCGCTGCAGGATGCTCCCCAGGTCGCAGAGCAACGGCAGTTCGTCGAGCCAGGGCCGCCGCGGCGCCGGGATCTGCGCCGAACCGGCGGCACCGACCAGGGCGGCGACGAGCTTCTGCTGGTCGGTCGGGCCGAGCTCTCGCTCCTGACCGGCGAGCGGGTTGCTCGGCGGTTCCCACGCGGTCTCGCCGCCGAAGCGCAACTCGGCGATGCCGATTTCGGCCCTCTCGGGTTCGCGGGAGGTCCAACCGCCGGCGTAGCCGGATTGGAACTGCTGCAGCCGCCCCGGTCCGGTCTTGGCGATGGCACGGCCGGGCAGGCCCGGGTCGAAGTGGGCGGCATCCTTGACCCCGACGACGTCGTTGCTGTCGGATTCGTCGGCCATGCGCAACGCGACGCGCAGGTTGGTGTTGGCCCGCAGGTTGTCTTTGATGACGCCGGCGGGGCGCTGGGTGGCCATGATCAAGTGGATGCCGAGCGAACGGCCGCGCTGGGCGATGTCAACGACGCCGTCGACGAACTCGGGTACCTCGCTCACGAGGGCCGCGAACTCATCGATGACGAGCACGAGGGCTGGCGGGCTGTCCGGATCGCCGCGCTTCTCGAGCTCGATGAGGTCTTTGGCCTTCTTGGAGTTGAGCAGGTGCTCCCGGTAGCGCAGTTCGGCGCGCAGGCTGGTCAGTGCTCGACGCACCAGGTGCGGGCTCAGGTCGGTGACCAGGCCAACGCAGTGCGGCAGCGACACGCAGTCCGCAAAGGCCGAGCCGCCCTTGTAGTCGACGAAGAGAAAGGAGACCCGGTCTGGACTGTATTCGGCGGCCATGCCGAGCACCCAGGCTTGCAGGAATTCGCTCTTGCCGGCGCCGGTGGTGCCGCCGACCAGCGCATGCGGGCCCTGGGTGCGCAGGTCGAGGTGCATGGACTGCACGCCGATGGAACCGACAATGGCCCGCAGGGTTCCGGCACGTTTGGAGCGCGGCACCGCGCCGGGGGTGCGATCGTGCATGGACGCGTTCTGCCGCCACCGGTCGATCACGGCGTCGTGCGCCGCAATCAGGTCGTGGCCGAGCAGCGTGACCATCGATACGGAGCGGGGCAGGTCGCTCGAATCGGCGATGAGTGCACCGGCGTCGATGACCGGAGCGAGGCGGCGTGCGAAGTGCAAGGCGGTGGCTGCGTCGACCGACTCGACCACGACATCCGCTATCGTCTCACCGAGCCGCACGAACGAGACCGTACCGAGCCCGGTGCTCTCGTCGATTTCGATGGCGGTGCGGCACACGGCGGGGAGCGCCGCCACGGTGCGAGCGATCCAGACCGGATACACGCCGGCGTCGGCGCCGTTCTCGGCGAGCTGCACGAGTCGCGATCGGTCAACGGCCACATCGTCGGAGATGACCACGATGATGGCTGGAATCGGCGATTTGGTGCCATCGCCGGTGCTGTTCGACCCCACTTCTTCGCCGCGCTCGAGGGCTGCGCGCTCCTGGTCCATGGCGCCGCGCCGCGCCGATCTCTTCGATTGCTGCCGCTGCGTGATGACCTCTTCCAGGGCGGCGAGAACGGATGCGGCACTCGACGCACTGTCGGCCAGGTGGCCGCCGGCGAGCGGACTCTGCGGCGAGGAAGTGTGCGGCAGCCATTTCAGCCACTCGAGCTCGCTCGACCAGTGCGGCGTCACGAGCGAGGCGACGGCCAGTTCGGCGGGCGAGTGCAGGGCGGTGAGCTGAACAAGCAGCGAATTCACGGTGCCGGCGCACGCGACGGCGGTGCCGGCCACACCGACGGCACCGGCATCGAACAGATTGTCGATGAGCGGAACCTGATCAACCGTAGCGTGCTCGGTGATGACGGTATCGAGACGCTCCTGAAATTCGGGCAGCAGTTCACCGCGCAGGGAGGCGTCGATCGTGTTGCGCGAGCGCATCGTGCCGAGACCGAGCCGCACATTGAGAAAGGACCAGTGCTCCGGCCGGCGGGTCCACATGAGCGGGCCGCGCTGCAGCGACTGGCTGAGCGCATCGCGGGTCGAGGGCGACTCTCCGAGCCGCGCCTGCTGTTCCCGGCTGCGTTCGGTGACCAGTTGCGCGCTGAGCGCAGCCAGACGCACGTCGAACCGGGCGATCGATCGCTTCAGCAGGCGCTTGTCCTTAGAGCGGTTCATGAAGAAGTTACCGATGAGCATCATCGGGCTCATCAGCACGAACAACAACGCCGCCGGGCGATCAAAAATGAGCCACATGCTCACTCCGAGCAACACCGGTGCCACCATGGCCAGCCAGGGGAACGGCTGGTCGTCTTTCTCGGTTGGCACCTCGGGCGCCGCAAACTCCTGGCCGGCGTAACGTCCTTCCACCCGCGGTGACCGGTTGAAGTACACCGGACCGTCGCGCTGTTGGTCGCCGATCGCGGCCACGGTCTGCACGACCGTGATGCGCAGCTGGCTGTCGCCGATCTGCACCGTCTCACTCTGCTCGATGTGCAACCGGGTGACCAGTCCGCCGTCGATGACGACACCGTTGGCCGATCCGAGGTCCACCAGGTCGATGCCCGCGGCGACTTCGAGACGTACATGGCGTTTCGACACCAGCTTGTCACTGAGCACCACGTCACACTCGGCGTCGCGCCCGATGATGGTCGTTCCGCGGCTGAGGGCAATCTGCGCTCCGGCGTCCGGACCGGTCAGCACGTGGATCACGGCCAGGGTCGCGGCGGCACCGTGCTCGTGGGAGAGAAAAAACGTGCCGGAGTCCGCCAGGGCAACGCTCGCGCCAGAGCCGACCCAGTCCTCGCCGATCAGGGCGTCCGGCGGCAGGAGCAACCAGTCGGTGCCTCCGGGAGCGACCGTGCGCAGGGTGAGCGGCCGGTCGGCGGCGCCGGGCGCGAGCGCCGACCGCGGATCGACCCGGGCGATCGTACCGGCGACATCGGAAATGCTGGCCGCGGCATCCGCTGTGACGACGATGTCGTCGTTCTGCCCATTGGACCGGGCCAACGTGACTTTCAACCGCACGTGCTCGCCCCCCAGGAACAAGTTCGGGCGCATCGGCGACAAACTCGTCCCTCGAGCGTACCCCGCGAGGCGGCGCGGGCGCTTCCACGGCACCCACCACCCTTTCCGGGTGTCTTAACGACGGATGGCCCCTGCCGAAGCAGGGGCCATCCGTGTAGAGCTGCCGGGTACTAGTTGTACGTGCCCGGTGTCAGGTCATCCGACGAGAAGCTGTCGAAGTCGACGAAGCTGAGGTCACCCTCGGCGAACGTCGCATCTTCGGTGAAGATGCGGTTCGGGTAACGCTCAGCCTTGGCTTCTTCCGTTGCCTCGACGGAGACGTCGCGGTAGCGGGGAAGGCCGGTGCCGGCGGGGATCAACTTACCAATGATGACGTTCTCCTTGAGGCCCATCAGCGGGTCGCTCTTACCTTCCATGGCCGCCTGGGTCAGAACCCGGGTGGTCTCCTGGAAGGAAGCGGCCGACAGCCAGGACTCGGTCGCAAGGGAAGCCTTGGTGATACCCATGACCTCCTGGCGAGCGGATGCCGTCTTCTTGCCCTCGGTGAGCGCGGTGCGGTTGAGGTCGTTGTACTTCAACCGGTCAACCAGCTCGCCCGGAAGCAGTCCGGTGTCGCCGTGTTCGACGACGGTCACCTTGCGAAGCATCTGGCGAACGATGACCTCGATGTGCTTGTCGTGAATCGGTACACCCTGCGAACGGTAGACCTCCTGCACACCGGAGACGAGGTGCTTCTGCACCGCGCGAACACCCTTGACGCGAAGAACTTCCTTCGGGTCGACGGCGCCGATGATGATCTGCTGCCCCAGCTCAACGTGCTGGCCGTCCTCGACGAGGAGGGTTGAACGCTTGAGCACCGGGTAGGCGATTGCTTCGTCGCCACTGTCGGGGGTCAGGATGACCTTGCGGCCCTTGTCTGAATCCTCGATCGTGATGCGTCCGGCGGAGTCGACGATGGGAGACGCACCCTTGGGGGTACGCGCCTCGAACAACTCCTGAACACGCGGCAGACCCTGGGTGATGTCGTCAGCGGATGCCGACCCACCCGTGTGGAAGGTACGCATGGTCAGCTGGGTGCCGGGCTCACCGATGGACTGTGCGGCGATGATACCGACGGCCTCACCGATGTCGACGAGCTGGCCCGTGGCGAGCGACCGGCCGTAGCAGACCGCACAGACACCGACGGCCGACTCACAGGTGAGTACCGAGCGCACCTTGATGGTTTCGACACCACCGGCGATGAGCTTGGCGATGAGCACGTCTCCGACGTCGTCTCCGGCGTCGGCGATGACCTCGCCGGCAGCGTTGACCGCGGCTGCGGCCAGGCTGCGAGCGTAGACCGCGTTCTCGACGTTGAAGTCGACCAGGAGGCCGCCGTCCTCGTCACGCAGGAGCGCACCGGTTGTGGCATCGGTTCCGGCGATGGGCAGTTCGAGACCCTTCCGCGTTCCGCAGTCGTCTTCGCGGATGATGACATCCTGCGAGACGTCCACGAGACGACGGGTGAGGTATCCCGAGTCAGCGGTACGCAGAGCCGTGTCGGCCAGTCCCTTACGAGCACCGTGAGTAGCAATGAAGTACTCGGCGACGGACAGGCCTTCGCGGTAGCTCGAGATGATCGGGCGAGGGATGATCTCACCCTTCGGGTTGTTCACGAGGCCTCGCATGCCGGCGATGTTTCGCACCTGCAGCCAGTTACCACGCGCACCGGAGGTCACCATGCGGTTGATGGTGTTGTCGGCCGGGAAGTTCGCCTGCATCGCTGCGGCGACGTCTTCCGTGGCACGAGTCCAGATCTGGATCAGCTCCTGGCGACGCTCGAGGTCGGTCGTGAGACCCTTCTCGAACTGCGCCTGGACCTTGGCAGCCTGCTTCTCGTAGCCGGCGACGATCTCCTTCTTGTTCGGAGGCGTCAGGATGTCGCTGAGCGCAACGGTCACGCCGGAACGGGTTGCCCAGTAGAAACCGGCATCCTTGATCCGGTCGAGGGTTGCAGCGACCTCCACCTTGACGTACCGCTCCGCGAGGTCGTTGACAATGGTCGACATGGTGACCTTGTTGGCGACGTCTTCGAAGTACGGGTAGTCAGCCGGAAGCGCCTCGTTGAAGATGGCGCGACCGAGGCTCGTGGTGACGAGAACGGTTCCGACGGCCTGGCCGTCGACCAGTTCGACGCCCTCGGGCTGGGTGCCCTCGGTGAAGAACTTGTCGGTCAAACGGATGCGCACCTTGGCGTTCAGGTCCAGGGTCTTCTGGTCGAACGCGAGGATGGCCTCGGACACGCTGGAGAATGCGCGGCCTTCTCCGACCACACCTTCCTTCAATGTGGTCAGGTGGTGCAGACCGATGATCATGTCCTGGGTGGGCAGGGTCACCGGGCGGCCGTCAGACGGCTTGAGGATGTTGTTCGAGGCGAGCATCAGGATGCGTGCCTCGGCCTGGGCCTCAACCGAGAGCGGAAGGTGCACAGCCATCTGGTCACCGTCGAAGTCGGCGTTGAACGCCGCGCAGACGAGCGGGTGCAGCTGGATTGCCTTGCCCTCGACGAGCTGAGGCTCGAAGGCCTGGATCCCGAGGCGGTGCAGGGTGGGCGCACGGTTGAGCATGACGGGGCGCTCGCGGATGATCTCCTCGAGCACGTCCCAGACCTGCGGACGTGAACGCTCGACCATGCGCTTGGCGGCCTTGATGTTCTGAGCGTGGCTCAGGTCGATCAGGCGCTTGATCACGAACGGCTTGAACAGCTCCAGCGCCATCTGCTTGGGCAGACCACACTGGTGCAGCTTGAGCTGCGGGCCGACCACGATGACCGAACGGCCCGAGTAGTCCACGCGCTTGCCGAGCAGGTTCTGACGGAAACGACCCTGCTTTCCCTTGAGCATGTCGCTCAGGGACTTGAGGGCACGGTTACCGGTGCCGGTGACCGGGCGACCGCGACGACCGTTGTCGAACAGTGCGTCGACGGCTTCCTGCAGCATCCGCTTCTCGTTGTTCACGATGATCTCGGGAGCACCGAGGTCGAGCAGACGACGCAGGCGGTTGTTGCGGTTGATCACACGACGGTAGAGGTCGTTGAGGTCGCTCGTGGCGAACCGGCCACCGTCGAGCTGCACCATCGGGCGCAGTTCGGGCGGGAGCACGGGAACGACGTCGAGCACCATTCCGGCCGGCGAGTTGCCGGTCATGATGAACGCGTTGACCACGCGCAGACGCTTGATGGCGCGGATCTTCTTCTGACCCTTGCCCTCGGCGATCTGCAGGTGCAGGTTTTCGCTCTCGGTGACCAGGTCGAAGGCCTCGAGGCGCTTCTTGATGGCTTCGGCGCCCATGTAGGCCTCGAAGTACATTCCGAAGCGGTCCTGGAGCTCGTGGAAGACGGAGTCTTCCGGCTTCAGGTCGCCGACCTTGAGGGTGCGGAAGTCTTCCCACACGCGCTCGAGGTGCGCGATCTGCTCGTCCAGGGACTTGCGAACCTGGCCCATTTCCTTTTCGGCGGCGTCTTTCGTGCGCTTCTTCTGGTCGCTCTTGGCGCCTTCGGCCTCCAGTGCTGCGAGGTCGGTTTCGAGGCGCTGCAGGCGATCGGCGATGCGCGAGTCGCGGCTGGACTCGATGGTCTTGAGTTCGAGGCGCAGCTCGTTCTCGAGGCCGGGCATGTCCTGGTGGCGACCGTCTTCGTCAACCGTGATGACCATGTATGCGGCGAAGTAGATGACCTTTTCGAGGTCCTTCGGAGCCATGTCCAGCAGGTAACCGAGACGCGAGGGCACACCCTTGAAGTACCAGATGTGCGTGACCGGGGCAGCGAGTTCGATGTGGCCCATGCGCTCACGGCGCACCGACGACTTCGTGACCTCTACACCGCAACGCTCGCAGACGATTCCTTTGAAGCGAACGCGCTTGTACTTGCCGCACGAGCACTCCCAGTCCCGCGAGGGACCGAAGATCTGCTCGCCGAACAGGCCGTCTTTTTCCGGCTTGAGCGTGCGGTAGTTGATGGTTTCGGGCTTCTTGACCTCACCGTGCGACCAACGACGGATGTCGTCAGCGGTAGCCAGGCCAATACGAAGCTCGTCAAATGTTGTTACGTCGAGCAATTTCTCTCCTTGGAAAGTTTTCGAAGTTTCTTTGGTCCAGGCTTAGATGTCGTCAATGGACGACGACTCAAACCGGGTGGAAATGTTGATGCCGAGCTCTTCCGCAGCGCGGAACACCTCGTCATCCGTGTCGCGCAGGCTGACTGCGGTGCCATCGGCCGAGAGCACCTCGACGTTCAAGCACAGCGACTGCATTTCCTTGATCAGAACCTTGAAGCTCTCGGGAATGCCGGGTTCCTGGATGTTCTCACCCTTGACGATGGCTTCATACACCTTGACGCGGCCGAGGATATCGTCAGATTTGATGGTCAGGAGTTCCTGCAGGGCGTAAGCGGCTCCGTATGCTTCGAGCGCCCACACCTCCATCTCACCGAAGCGCTGTCCACCGAACTGCGCCTTACCACCCAGCGGCTGCTGCGTGATCATGGAGTACGGGCCGGTCGAACGAGCGTGGATCTTGTCGTCGACGAGGTGGTGGAGCTTCAGGATGTACATGTATCCAACGGACACCGGCATCGGGAACGGCTCGCCGGAGCGGCCGTCGAAGAGCTGGGTCTTTCCGGTGGAACCGATGAGGCGTTCGCCGTCGCGGGTCAGGGTCGTGGAGTCCAGGAGACCCTCGATCTCGATCTCGAGCGCACCGTCGAATACCGGGGTGGCGACCTTCGTGCCGGGGGCGGCACTGAAGGCGTGCTCCGGAAGACGAGCAGCCCATTTCGGCTTGCCCTCGACGTTCCAGCCCTGCTTCGCAATCCAGCCGAGGTGTGTTTCCAGCACCTGGCCGAAGTTCATGCGACCGGGGATACCGAGCGGGTTGAGGATGATGTCGACCGGGGTTCCGTCGGCGAGGAACGGCATGTCCTCGATCGGCAGAATACGGGAGATGACACCCTTGTTGCCGTGACGGCCGGCGAGCTTGTCGCCCTCGGTGATCTTGCGCTTCTGGGCGATGAACACGACCACGCGCTGGTTGACGCCCGAGCCGAGCTCGTCGTCGCCGTCCTGCGAGTCGAACACCTTGACACCGATGATGGTGCCGCGCTCACCGTGGGGAACCTTGAGCGAGGTGTCGCGAACTTCGCGGCTCTTCTCGTTGAAGATGGCGCGCAGCAGGCGCTCCTCGGCGGAGAGCTCGGTCTCGCCCTTGGGCGTGACCTTGCCGACGAGGATGTCACCGGGGCGAACCTCGGCTCCGATGCGAATGATGCCACGCTCGTCGAGGTCGGCGAGGAAGTCCGGAGACACGTTGGGAAGGTCGCGAGTGATCTCTTCCTTACCCAGTTTGGTGTCGCGGGCATCCACTTCGTACTCTTCGATGTGAATCGAGGAGAGGGTGTCGTCCTTGACCAGGTTCTGGCTCAGGATGATCGCGTCCTCGAAGTTGTAGCCTTCCCACGGCATGAATGCCACGAGCAGGTTCTTTCCGAGGGCGAGCTCGCCCTGGTCGGTGGCGGGCCCGTCGGCGATAACCTCGCCGGCTTCGATGCGCTCACCGGCGTTGACGATCACGCGGTGGTTGAAGCTCGTGCCCTGGTTGGAGCGCGAGAACTTGCGCAGGTAGTAGTCCTGCGTGCCGCCCTCATCGAGCTGGATGGTGACGACGTCCGCCGACACCTCGGAGACCACACCGGGCTTCGACGCGGTGAGCACGTCACCGGCGTCGATGGCCGTGTAGACCTCCATGCCGGTTCCGACGAGCGGGCTGTCGCTCAGAAGCAGCGGCACCGCCTGACGCTGCATGTTGGCACCCATGAGCGCGCGGTTTGCATCGTCGTGCTCGAGGAATGGGATGAGGCTAGTCGCGACCGAGACCATCTGGCGCGGCGAGACATCCATGTAGCCGATGTCTTCAGCGGGAACGAGGTCGACCTCGCCACCCTTCTTACGAGCCAGAACGCGGGCCTCGGCGAAGTGCGAGTCCTTGGTGAGCGGCGCGTTGGCCTGGGCGACGATGAAGTCGTCCTCTTCACTCGCAGTGAGGTAGTCGATCGTCTCGGTGACCTTGTTGCCCTGCACGCGACGGTACGGCGTCTCGATGAAACCGAACGCATTGATCTGCGCGAACGAGGCGAGCGAACCGATCAGGCCGATGTTCGGGCCTTCCGGGGTCTCGATGGGGCACATGCGGCCGTAGTGCGAGGGGTGAACGTCTCGCACCTCGACGCCGGCGCGGTCACGGGACAGACCACCCGGGCCCAGCGCGGACAGGCGACGCTTGTGCGTCAATCCGGCGAGCGGGTTGTTCTGGTCCATGAACTGCGAGAGCTGCGACGTACCGAAGAATTCCTTGATCGCCGCCACGACGGGGCGCACGTTGATCAGGGTCTGCGGGGTGATCGCTTCGATGTCCTGCGTGGTCATGCGCTCGCGAACGACGCGCTCCATGCGGGACAGGCCGGTACGAACCTGGTTCTGGATGAGCTCGCCAACGGCACGGATACGACGGTTACCGAAGTGGTCGATNGTCGTCGATGTCGTCGATGTCGATGTTGATGTCGGTCATCTTGCCGTCGCGCAGACCCTTGAGGGTGGTCTGGTTGTCGTGCAGGGCGACGAGGTACTTGATGGTGGCCAGGATGTCCTGGAGCGTCAGTACGGAGTCACTCAGCGGCGCTTCGAGGCCGAGCTTGCGGTTGATCTTGTAACGACCAACCTTGGCCAGGTCGTAGCGCTTGGAGTTGAAGAAGAAGTTGTCGAGGAGCGCACGTGCGGCCTCGGCGGCAACCTGCTCGCCGGGACGAAGCTTGCGGTAGATGTCCTTGAGGGCTTCTTCCTTGGTAAGGATGTTGTCCTTCTCGAGGGTGAGCTCGATGGACGCGTAGCCCTTGAACTCTTCGAGGATCTGCTCGCTGGTGAGGCCGAGGGCCTTCAGGAACACGGTCACGGACTGCTTGCGCTTGCGGTCGATGCGCACGCCAACCTGGTCGCGCTTGTCGATCTCGAATTCAAGCCAGGCACCACGGCTCGGAATGACGCGGGCGGAGTAGATGTCCTTGTCAGACGTCTTCTCCTGCTCGCGGTTGAAGTACACACCCGGGGAGCGCACCAGCTGCGACACGACGACACGCTCGGTGCCGTTGATCACGAAGGTGCCCTTGGGCGTCATCAATGGGAAGTCACCCATGAACACGGTCTGAGTCTTGATCTCACCGGTGAGGTGGTTCATGAACTCAGCGTTCACATAGAGGGGTGCGGAGTAGGTCTTACCCTTTTCCTTGCACTCGTCGATGGTGTACTTCTCCGGCTCGAGCTCCGGGTTGGTGAACGACAGCTGCATCGTTTCGCCGAGGTCTTCGATCGGAGAGATCTCCTCGAAGATCTCATCGAGCCCGGTGCGATTCGGCATGTCCTGGCGTCCGGCTTTCTGGGCCTCGGCGACGCGAGCCTTCCAGATGTCGTTGCCGACGAGCCAGTCGAAGCTCTCGGTCTGCAAAGCAAGCAGATCCGGAACGTTCAAGTGGTCGCTGATCTTCGCGAACGACAGACGCTCAGCTGAGCGGCCGTTCTTGGGTGAATTGGTGGTTGCGTTGCGCGCAGCAGCCAAGGAAATAACCTCCGTGGACCCCGTCAGGTCTAGTTACTGTTATTGGTGATGACTCCGCAGACCCTAGGAAAGAATCTCGTAGGAAATGTGCCTCAAGGTGGCTTGAACACGCAAAGCCGACCGCAATATGAAGGCAAGGTTTGTCTGGGAGCGCAAAGATCAAGTGTATGCCCCCGATCGCGACGTGTCCACCATTTTCTTGCCAATTTGCAAATTCTCAGGTATAACCCACCCACCCGCGTTCGCTTCCAGCCAACACACGCGCTTCACGTGCCCGATCATCGCCCGCAAACGGGCACTTTTTGCGCTCTCGCGAAGCGGATGGCGCAGACTGGGGAGATGAGTACAGGGCGCAGCGCGAAGAGTGACGTGGCAGACAACGCGGGGCATCCGTCGGTCGTCTTGAAGTTGAGTGGACACACTGCGGTGATCGAACCCGACCGATTCACCCCGGGCAGCTTTCAACTCGTGGTCGACGGCACTCCGCAATCACACGTGAACATTGACCACCCCGGTGAGTTGTTCTTCGAGTACATCCAACGGATCGGTCATGTGATCGACCTGCTCGGGGAGCCGCACGAGCCGATCACCGCAGTGCACCTCGGAGCCGGCGCGCTCACGCTGCCCCGCTACGTCGAGGCGACCAGACCGGGATCCCGCCAGCAGGTCGTGGAGATCGAGAGCGACCTGATCGATCTCGTGCGCGCCGCGCTGCCCTGGGACAAACGCGCCCAGCTGCGCGTGCGCCACGGCGATGCCCGCGAGGTGCTCGGCAAGCTGCCCGCCGGGCTGCACGGCGCCGTCGACCTCGTCGTGGTCGACATCTTCTCGGGGGCGCGCACCCCCAAGCACGTGACGAGCCGTGAGTTCTTCGCGCTCGCCGCTCCGCTCTTGTCGCCGCGCGGCGTACTCGCGGTCAACGTTGCGGATGGCCCCGGCCTCGCCTTCGCGCGCGGCCAGGCCGCCACGCTCTCGGCGGTATTCGCGCACGTGATCGGATTTGCCGAGACACAGGTGCTCAAGGGCCGCCGCTTCGGCAACATCGTCTTCATCGCCGCGCACACCCCGATCGACCTCAACTGGATTCCGCGGCTGCTCGCCAACGGCCCGCACCCGGCGAAGGTGATCGAGGGCACCGAACTCAAGCAGTTCATGGCCGGTTCACTCGTGGCAACCGACGAAACCTCCACGCAGTCGCCGCTGCCCGGCCGCACCGTCTTTCAAATCGGTCACTAGCGGTCTGCGCTGCCAGGTCTAAAGATGCGAGCCGGGTGCGGGACAGTACCGGCGTTGCGCCTGGCCCGCCGGGTTTCCTCACCTCGCCACGGGAGCAGCTGCGGCCGGATGTCTACCGGCGGCGGTACTCTGAGGGGACCCGTCTACCCCCTGCGGCCGCGTCCGCCCTCGTCATTACAGGAACACACCCTGAGTTTCATCATCGGTTACGACCCCATCACCCTGCGCGAAAAAGTCGACCTTCTGGCCGCTGGCGCACGGCTCACCGAACTCGGCAACCTGCGCAGCCTGGCCGCACTCAATGAGAAGGTCGCTTTGCTGCGCCTGGTCGGTCGGCTCGATGAAGCCTGGGAGATCGCGAACGAGGCCCTGCGCCAGTCGCGCTTCACCGGCAACCGAGAGCAGGCGGTGGCCAGTCGCATCCGTCGGGCGCAGGTTCTGCAGTTTCAGGGCAAGCTCGAAGAGGCAGCGAGTGAGCTGACCCACTGCATTCTCGATTCCGAGGTGCACGAGTGGACCCGCCTCGCCGCTTACGCCCGTCAGCACCGCGGCAAGGTGTACTTCGACCAGGGCAACCTCGACGGCGCGCTCGCGGACTTCACCGCGGCGGTGTTTCTGCGCGAGAAAGACGGTGCCGACGCCGACGAACTCGACAGCTCGCTGCTCGCCGTGGCGGTCGTGGAGTCGCACATCGCGGCCCGCAGCTCTCAGGTCTGATTCCCATCGGTGCTGTCGGCTCGGTGCTGGCCGTCGGGCACGTTCTACGGCATGCTGTGTTCACCACGAAGGCGAGGTAAACGGTGATCCATCGGACGCAGGGGCTTCACCGCGCGGTTGTCACTGCGTCAGCCGCCCTGATGATTCTCGCTCTGGCCGCCTGCAGTGCCGAGGCGCCGCGCGCCGCACCGGGCACCTCGACACCGGCCACATCGACGCCGGCCCAATCGGCACCGACCGAACCTGGCACCGGTGAAGGCCCGCTTGCGCCGGTGCGTCCGCTCGGCCAACCGGTCGTGATCGCTTCGGGGCTGGCGGCGCCATGGTCGATTCTGCGGCTGCCCGACGGCGCCACATTGATCAGCGAACGCGACACGACCCGGGTGCGCGAGTTGCTGCCCGACGGCAGCTTGCGGGAGGCCGGCACGGTGTCGGCGGCCGAGCCCAACGGTGAGGGTGGGCTGCTCGGCCTGGCTTTTCTGGCAGATACCGCGGCCCCCGGCGGCGCGGGCTGGGTCTACGCCTACTTCTCCACCGCGACCGACAACCGCATTGAGCGGATGCCGCTAGCCGGCTCCCCCGGCAGCCACGGCCTCGGGGCGCCCGACCCGGTTCTGGATTCGATCCCACGAGCCGGCAATCACAACGGCGGTCGCATCGCCTTCGGTCCGGATGGCCTGTTGTACGCCACGGCCGGGGACGCCGGAAACGCCGCCAACGCCCAGAACCTCGACGTTCTCGGCGGCAAGATTTTGCGGATGACGCCCACCGGCCAGGTACCAGCTGACAACCCGTTCGGCACGCTGGTCTACTCGTTCGGGCATCGCAACCCGCAGGGGATGGCCTGGGATTCGCGCGGCCAGCTCTGGGCGAGCGAGTTCGGCCAGAACACCTGGGATGAGCTGAACCGCATCGTGCCCGGCGGCAATTATGGCTGGCCGCTGGTTGAGGGCCAGGCCGGGGACTCCGCGTATATCGACCCGGAACGGCAGTGGTCGACCGATGAAGCCAGCCCGAGCGGCATCGCCATCGTGAATGACACCATTTTCATGGCGAGCCTGCGCGGGCAACGATTGTGGAGCATTCCGATCACGAGCGACTCCTCCACTGCAACCCCCGCGGAGTGGTTTGTGCACGGGTTCGGTCGGTTGCGCGACGTGGTGTCGGGTCCTGCTGGCACACTGTGGTTTGTGAGCAACAATACGGATGGCCGCGGGTCCCCGGAGGCCGGCGACGACCGGCTCTTCCAGGTTGCGGTGACACCCTGATGATCCAGGCGTCCGATCTCGCCCAGACGCACGTTTGCGGCTCGGGAAGGTTCTTGCCCTGATGGCCGATCTTGCCCGGGTGCGCCGATGGGCTGATGCGCTCATCGTTCTGCACCTCGACCCCAGCTGGACCTTCGGCTTCGACAACGCCAAGAAGCGGGCCGGTCTCTGTAATTTCAGCAAGAAACACATCACCGTGTCGCGCTACCTCGCCTCGCGGTACGCCGACGACGAGGTGCACCAGATTCTGCTGCACGAGCTCGCACACGCACTGGTCGGCCCCCGGGCCGGGCACGGCCCGCGCTGGAAGAAAATGGCGAACGACCTCGGCTACGACGGCAAGCGCACCCACGACGGCGAGATCGCCAACGAGCTTGCGCCCTGGGTGGGCACCTGCCCCGCCGGACACACGCACTTTCGGTATCGGCAACCCACCCGGCCCTTGGCCTGCGGTCTCTGTGCCCGCCGATTCGACCATGCGCACGCTATCACCTGGCTGCGGCGCGAGATTACGACGGCGATCCGGCGCCGAGCCGCGGCATCCACGGGCCTGTAGCAGCGCAGTGGAGGTGGTCAGTGCCGGACAGTGCAGCCGGTGCGTGCCGGACAATGCGGCCGGTCCGTGCCGGACGGTGCGTGCCGGACAATGCGGCCGGTCAGTGCGGCCGGTCAGTGCGGCCGGTCAGTGCGGCCGGTCCGTGCGGCCGGTCCGTGCGGCCGGTCCGTGCGGCCGGTCCGTGCGGGACAGTGCAGCCGGTCAGTGCGTGTCGTAGCGGGCGAGGGCGTCGGCATCCGTGGCGTGTGTCATGGCGCGGCGGGCGGTGTCGAGGGCGGTCACCGGGTCGCTCTCCGCCACGGCGAGCGCCAGCTGCCGTTCTGCCTCGGCCAGCCGGGTGCGGGCAGGGGCCTGCACCCGCGCGCGATGCGCGGCCACAAAATCGCGAGTGAGCGTGATCTGGCTGCGGGCGGTGAGCAGCGCCCCGGCCAGGGCGGTGCGCGCATTGTCCAGCCGCAGCTGCCGGTTGCGTGCCTCAGAGCGGATGCTGTCCAGCCCGTTCATGGCCGCCTCGAGCAGAACGAGATCCGCGGCGGGGTCGCTCAGCCGCCCGGGCCCCTGGAGCGACGTCTGCACCGACGCCGCTTCGCTGATGACCTGGTTGAGGTTGGCGCTCGTATCGGATTCTTCGTGACCATCGCGCAGGGCGCGAGCCTCGGCGAGTTCCGACCCGGCGGCAACCAGTGCCTGTTGCAGGTTGGCGAAGCCGCGATGCAACTCATCTTCGCCGGTTTCGATCGCATCGAGCAGTTGCGCCGCCTGAAACAGTGAGTGCTCGGCGGCCTGTAGCTGCTCACCGACCGGTTCAGCGGATGCCGCCGCCAGGTGTTCGGCTGCCGAATCGGCACTTACCCGAGCTGCTTCGAGCGCCGTGCGGGCGCGGCCCACGTTGCCGCTGATCGGCGCGAGCGCCGACGCGGAATAGCTCTGGCCCAGTCGGGTGAGGGTACTCGCGCCGCCCGCGACCCGGTCAGAGACCCGCTCGAGTCGCCGGCGCAGCTCGTCGAGCTGCTGGGGCGCATTGCGCTCGACGCCGCGTTTGACCGTGAAGTCGCGGGCCTGGTTGCTCAGCCGGCCGGTCGCGTCATCGGCGAACTGAACGATCTGCAGGTTCCAGCGGGTGCGCTCGGCGGCGCTGTCCGGCACGGCATCGTCGAGCTTCTGCTGCAGCGCGAAAGCGTCGCTCAGCTGGCGCCGCGAGGTCGCGAGGGCCGTTGCGAACTCCCGCGTCGCGGATTCGCCGAACTGTGCGATCGCGAAATCGAGCTCGTCGATGGCGTCCTGCACCAGATCGTCGGCACGCACCAGGCTGATATTCGCGCTGCGGTCCAGCTCGGCGGCCGCGGCGCTCACCTGCCCGAGCCGAGCCCGCGTGCGCCGCCGCGACGCGCCCACCAGCGCCCAGACTCCGGCCAGAACGAGGCCGATAACGATGACCGAGGGTACCCACCAGAGATCGCCATTCATATCGAGGAGTCTAATGAGGGATGCTGGGTCACTACCGATCGTCAGCGGAGGGCCGCCGCATCTGCTGCCGGATCATCTCAAAGTCGTGCCGCGAGATCTCGAGCACGCCGCGCCGCAGCTGAAATCCCCAGTCGGGGTTGCCGCGGGTCAGCTGCAGCACCGACAACAGCGGGCGGATGCTCGTCGGCCAGGCATCCAGGTCGTAGTCGGCCCGGCGTCGCCAGGGGCGAAACTCGTTGCCGGGGTCACCCACCCGGTAGGCGCAGGCATCCGCGATGCGGCCGATCGCGGTGAACTCCCTGAGCGGATCGCCCTCGATGGCTGTCTTGGGCGAGTAGTAGACGATGCCGTCGGCTTCACCCATCTGCGCGATCACGTCGCCGGCGCCGCGGTTGGCGCGGGCAATCCCCAGATCGACACCGCGCAGTACATGCTCGCGGTGTACAACGCCGAGCCAGAACCGAATTGCCACATGACAGTTGTACTGCATGCCACGCTCAGACCAAACTGGTCAGATGCGCGTACTGCTGAAAGAAATCCTGGACTGCACACCCGATGCTGCCTGGCATGCCATTCACAGCCCGGCCGTGTTTCGCGAGGTGAGTTCGCCGTTCATGGCGGTGGAATCGCTCGAGGCCGGCGGGTTTCCCACCCGTTGGGAGCCCGGCGAACACCCCGCTGTGTTCACGGCGCTGGGCCTGGTGCCGATGGGAACCCAGATCATTCGGCTCGCCAACGTGACGAACCGGCCCGACGGGGTGCGCATCCTGCGCGACACCGGGCGTGGCGTGTCCGGCGCACTGTCCGCGGTCACACTCTGGGACCACCGCATGGCGATCGCGCCAGACCCGGCTGGCACCGGCAAAACGCTCTACCGCGACCAGCTTATTTTTCGCGGCCGACCGGCCACGCTCGCGCTCTGGCCCTCGTTCTGGGCATTCTGGCAGTGGCGGATGCTGCGGCTCAAGCGCCTCGCCCCCACCTGGCAGCACGACGTCGGCGTCGACGACCCGACCTTTGTGCCGCTGTCTCAGCGTGTGGCACCCGCCGAAACCGACGGCGACTAGCGATTCTCCGGTGCCGGCCGAACAGCCCTCCGGCCCCTGCCACACCTCGATCCGGTGCGCACCGCGCCCGGCGACGGTAGCGTAGCCCCATGAGTTCTTCCCTCGGAGCCTTACAGATCGCCGACTGGCGCCGTCACGTGACCGGACTGTACGCGGGGGTGCGCCAGTTGAGCGCGAGCAGCCCGAAAAGCGGGCACGAGCTGTGGCGTTCCGGGCGGGATGAACTGTTCGCGGGGCATCCGGCGTCACCGTTGTTGCCCGATGACCGTTCGGCCTTCACCAAGCTTCCGATCGCCGCCTACGATCCGGACTGGCGCTTCGAGGCTCAGGTGCACCGGGCCGAGCAGCCCCATCGCATGGTCGTGGAGACCGGTACCGATGGCACCGTACCGTTCGATCTGGTCGGGACCGTGCGACTGCCCTACCTGGGTTCGCTCGATGTGTGGCGACTCGCAAGCTACGGCGGCGGATTGTTTCTTCCGCTGAAAGATGCCCTGGCCGGCAAGAACGATGGAACATACGGCGGTGGACGATACCTGCTCGACACCATCAAGGGCGCCGACCTCGGCCCGGGCATGGGCGACGACAGCCTCATTCTCGACTTCAACTTCGCCTACAATCCCTCCTGCGCCTACGACCCGATGTGGGCGTGCCCCCTGCCGCAGAGCGGCAACATGATCGACGTCGAGGTGCCTGTCGGTGAGCTGTACCACGGCGATCACTCCTAGGCTCTGCAGCCGATTTGACAGCATCCGCTAGAGTAGGAGTACTTGCGAGTGCGTAGTTGCGCTTGCTGCGTCGTAGAACGCCCTCTTTTATCGAGGCCGCCCATCGGGTCGTCTTGATTTTGCGAATGAACATTCTTACGGCGAACGGATGTGCCCTTCGGCACCTTCGCCATGTGAATCCTCCTGGTTCGATTGCCGCTCGACGGTACACCGAACGGGCGAGGAGACTGATGCCCCGAAAGGCACCACTTTGTCTACAACCTTCAGCGCGCTCGGCGTGCCAGCTCCCCTGGTCAAGGTTCTCTCTTCCCAGGGAATCGACACCGCCTTCCCGATCCAGGTCGACACCCTTCCCGACACCCTGAACGGCCGCGACGTACTCGGCCGCGGCAAGACCGGCTCCGGCAAGACCCTGGCCTTCTCCATTCCGATGGTGTCCCGCCTCGGCGGCAACCTCGCCGGCGGCAAGCGCCGCCCGGGTCGCCCGCTCGGTCTGATCCTCGCGCCGACCCGCGAGCTCGCCACGCAGATCACCAATGCCATCACCCCGCTCGCCGAGGCCTACGGCCTCAACACCACCACCATCTTCGGCGGTGTCTCCCAGGGCCGCCAGGTCGCCGCGCTCAAGGCCGGCGTCGACATCGTCGTGGCCTGCCCCGGCCGGCTCGAAGACCTCATGAAGCAGGGCTTTGTGAACCTCGACACCATTGAGATCACCGTGCTCGACGAGGCCGACCACATGGCCGACCTGGGCTTCCTGCCCGTCGTCACCCGCATTCTCGACAAGACGCCCGGCACCGGCCAGCGCATGCTGTTCTCCGCCACGCTCGACAACGGCGTTGACAAGATCGTCAAGCGTTTTCTGCACGACCCGGTGATGCACTCGGTCGATGAGGCGACCAGCCACGTCTCGGCCATGACCCACCACGTGTTCGAGGTCGCCGGCGTCGACGCCAAGAAGGAACTCGTGCAGAAGCTGGCGAGCGGTTCCGGCCGTCGTATCCTCTTCATGCGCACCAAGCACCAGGCCAAGAAGCTCGCCAAGAGCCTCACCGACGCGGGCATTCCCTCCGTCGACCTGCACGGAAACCTCTCGCAGGTGGCCCGAGACCGCAACCTCGCCGCGTTCAGCGCCGGCACGGTCAAGGTTCTCGTCGCAACGGATGTCGCCGCTCGCGGCGTGCACGTCGACGACATCGAACTCGTCATCCACGTTGACCCGCCGGCCGAGCACAAGGCATACCTGCACCGTTCGGGCCGTACTGCCCGTGCCGGCAGCGCCGGTGACGTCGTCACCGTCGTGCTGCCCGAGCAGAAGCGCGACACCGACGCCCTGCTGCGCAAGGCCGCCATCAAGGTGACCCCGCAGCGCGTGGATGCGTCCTCCCCCGCCGTCGACGCCCTCGTCGGCGACGTCGCCGCCTACGTCAAGCCGCTCCCCCGCGTCGAGGCACCGCAGCAGCAGCAGCGCCAGTCGCAGGGCGGTCGGTCTCAGGGCGGTCGTTCGCAGGGTGGACGTGCCCAGGGTGGCCGCTCGCAGGGCGCCGACAGCGGTCGCGATGGTGATTCGAACCGTGGCGGCCGTGATGCCGGTGCCGGCCGCTCCGGCGGAAGCCGCGGCGGTGCCCGCACCGAGCGTAATGACGGCGGCCGTGGCGTGAGCCGCGACGCGGCTTCGGCCGGTGGCGCGCGTCGCGAGCGCACCGGCCGTCCGGCTGGTGCGTCCTCCAGCGCACCCCGCTCGGGTTCGGCTGCTGGCCGTTCCGGTGGAGCCCGCGTCGGCAGCCTGCAGGTCGGCGGACTCGTTCGCGGACCGAGCTCGGGTGGAGCCGGACGCTCCGCTCCGCGCCGGTCGCAGGGCTAGCCAGCCCGCAGCATCCGCTTGAAAAACGGGCCGGTCTCTTTGCGAGGCCGGCCCGTTTTTTGTCTGCACGCGTCAGGCGACACCCGCAAAAACGGTTAGTGTCGAATTATGAACACCATAGTTGTCGTTCGACCGGTCAGCGAAGCGGATGCCGAAAGCCTGGGCCGCGTACATGCCGCCTGCTGGCATGAAACCTATGATCATCTGCTCAGCCAGGCAGCACTGTCGCAGCTGCGCCCCCAGCGCCTCGCAGCCCTCTGGCGCCGCTTTACGAGCCAAGGCGGGGAGTACCGCCAGAACGTTGTGCTCGTCGATGGCGAGATCGTGGGCTTCGCCGGCAGCGGTCCGACGCGCGACGCCGACCAGCCCACTCCGCACGAGCTGTTCTTCCTGTACCTGCTCGAGGCGAACCACGGCTTAGGCGTTGGCCAGCAGCTGTTCGATTCCGTGGTCGACCCCGGTGCCTCGTCGTTGTGGGTCGCCGCCGACAACCCCCGGGCGCACGCCTTCTATGCCCGCAACGGCTACTTCGCGGACGGCCTCGAGCGCAACGAAGGGGTGCTCGGCGAGACGCTGCACGAGGTGCGCCTG
Source organism: Cryobacterium sp. Hz9 (assembly GCF_004402825.1). Taxonomy (NCBI): domain Bacteria; kingdom Bacillati; phylum Actinomycetota; class Actinomycetes; order Micrococcales; family Microbacteriaceae; genus Cryobacterium; species Cryobacterium sp. Hz9. The sequence goes on along the minus strand of NZ_SOFC01000022.1, from coordinate 32,954 downwards.
GTTCGATAGGTCGAGCCTGCTCACACGTGCACATTCTGCCGTCCGACGCTGGTTTGTGGTCGTAGCCGTCCCGGCCGGGTTTTGAAGCGGACCCGACGCAATAGGGTGAGCGGATGACTAATTCCACGGCCCCCGAGGCGATCCCCGTCATCCTCGACGTCGACACCGGCGTCGACGACGCCCTTGCCATTCTGTTCGCGCTCGCGCACCCCGGCATCAACGTGCTCGGCATCAGCTGTGTGGCCGGGAACGCTTCGCTCGAGCGTGTCGTCGAGAATACCCTGCGTATTCTCGACGTCGCAGCTGCTCCGACCATCCCCGTCGCTGCCGGAGCCCGACGTCCGCTGCTGGAACCGGCCAGGTCAGCCGCGCACGTGCACGGCGAAAGCGGCCTCGGCACGCTGCAGCTTGCGCCGAGTGACCGACAGGCGGAGTCGATCAGTTCGATCGAACTCATGCGCCGGCTCATTCAGGCCAGCCCGCACCCGGTCACCCTGGTCGCTCTCGCCCCGCAGACCAACCTGGCGCTGCTGCTGCGCCAGTACCCCGACGTCGTCGACAACATCGAACGCATCGTCTTCATGGGCGGATCCACCACGGTCGGCAACGCCACCGCCGTCGCCGAGTTCAACGTCTGGCATGACCCGGAGGCTGCGGCGATCGTGCTCGACTCCGGCGTGCCCACGTTCATGTACGGGCTCGACGTGTTCAACCAGGTCTCCGTACCCGAGCCCGTTGCCGCCGCACTCCTGCACAGCGATTCCCACCTGGCAGAGGTCGTCGGTCGGCTCCTGACCAATCGCATCGCGCTCGGGTCTGGCCGCAACTCCGACTACACCGGACTGATCGGCGATGCCGGCGCCCTGTGCGCCCTGGTCGACCCGGATGGCCTGCAGACCGCGATGTTGCCGCTACGCGTCCAGCTCTCCGGCTACGGCCGGGGACAGACGCTGGTCGACAAACGCACTCATCCGGGCGAGGACATCGTGCACGGCCTGGCCGGCGATTGGGAAGCCGCAGAGGTCGCGCTCGACGTCGATGTCGACCGCTACGTGCGCCTGTTCCTCGATACGCTCGGCCTCGGTTCAGCGCTCCCGCCCCGGTAGGCCACCGCACGTCACGGCACTCGTTCGAGAAGCGGGCACTCGTCCAAAGGAGTGCCCGCTTCTTCATCGAGTGCCGCCACGCCGCGCTGCCAGCTCAGTACAGCTGACCCACGGAGGCGAGGGCTGCGCGCAGCAGGGTGCCGCGGCCACCTTCCATCTCGGCCGATACGCCCGGCGAGGCGGCCTCGGCCGGGGTCATCCAGGTGATCTCGAGGGCGTCCTGGCGGGGGTCGCAGGTGCCGCTGACGGGAACGACGTAGGCGAGCGAGACCGCGTGCTGGCGGTCATCCGTGTAGGCGGTGATTCCCGGCATGGGAAAGTATTCGGCGACCGTGAACGGCACGGGGCTGGCCGGCAGTTGCGGAAAAGCCATCGGTCCGAGGTCTTTTTCCAGGTGGCGGAACAGTGCGTCGCGCAGGGTTTCGCCGTAGAGCACGCGTCCGGAGACCAGGGTTCGGGTCATCTCGCCGGTGGGGCGGGCGCGCAGCAGCACGCCGACCTCGACGACCTGGCCGAGACCGTCGACCCGCACGGGGACGGCCTCGATATAGAGAATGGGCAGCCGGCGGCGAATCTCAGCGAGTTCGACGTCTTTCAGCCAGCCCGGATTCGTATTCGGGGCTCCCTCAGGAGGCTTCGGCGTCCAGTCCGGATCGGGGTCAGGGGTTCGCACGCTCATAGTGCCATTCTGTCCTACGCCGGCCCCGCTCGCGCACGCGCGCCGCTGCCCGGTGCGAGAAGCGCGCCAAGCAATGAAAGTATGGGGTGCGCGGCGCCCTCGCGTCGCGTGTACCTGGGAGGACCCATGACCACCAGCACCCCCATCGACACTGCCGCCGTACTCTGGTCGGCGAGCGGCGCCGACCAGACCGATCGGCCGCTGCTGATCATCATGCACGGCTATGGTTCGCACGAGGGCGACCTGTTCTCACTCGCCGCACACTTGCCGCTCGAACCGGTGATCGCCGCCCTGCGCGCGCCACTGCCGGTCGGCGACGGATGGGCCTGGTTTCCGATCCGTGACCCGGGCAATCCCGACACCGCGTCGGTGGACGCGGCCGTCGCTGCCGTGCTGTCCTGGCTGGACGCCCTGCCGCACCAGCCCCGGGAGGTCGGCCTGCTCGGCTTCTCGCAGGGCGGAGCCATGGCACTCCAACTGCTGCGCGCCGCGCCCGACCGCTTCAACTTCGCGGTGAACCTCTCCGGCTTCGTCGCGAGCGGGCAGCAGAGCGGCGACACTCTGCTCGCCGAGCATCCGCTGCCCGTGTTCTGGGGCCGCGGGACCGCCGACGGTGTCATTCCGGTCAGTGCGATCGAACGCACCCAGTCGTGGCTGCCCGGCCACAGCACCCTGACCGAGCGCATCTACGAGGGGCTTCCCCACTCGATCTCGCAGGTCGAACTGGGCGACGTGGTCAACTTTCTGCGCACGCAGTACGTGGCCGCCGCGGCCGAACCGACCGTCTGAACGCGCTGAGGCAAGCGGATGGGTCGCCGGGTACCTCGCGACGTGCAGCGGCTAGCGGTCGCGCTTGGCCTGCTCCTGGGCGGCCTGGCGTTCGACGTGCGCCTTCTTGGCCGCACGGTGGGCGTCGCGGTCTTTGACCGCGATCTGGTCGGCGCGTACGCCGGCCTGAGTGGAGCGCTCGAGCACGAGCCACGCTGGCGGCTGCTGCAGCAGGGCGGCGATTTCAGCGGTGGTGAGCGGGTCGGTGACCTCACTGCGGGCCAGGCCAGAAATCGAGACGCCGAGTTTGGCGGCGACGACCTGGCGCGGGTGCGGCCCGTTGGCGCGCAGCAGGGTCAGCCACTCCGGCGGGTTGGCCATGAACTCGGCGAGCTCGGTGCGGCTGACAAATTCGGTCTGGAACTCGGCCGGTGCCGCGTCGAGCAGAATCCCGAGTTTCTGGGCCGCCGTGGCGGGCTTCATGGTCTGGGGCTTCTTCTCGGAACTCATTGTTCAAGCGTATAGCCTGAGAGGACCCTCCCAAGGGCAAATCGCACGCTGTTGTTGAATGCGTGCACCACCCGCAACTACCGAGAAAGGATGCCGGTGAGCTTTTCCATCGCATTCGTCGCCGGTGTGACCCCCACCAAGTGGACTCGCATCTGGGGCGACCGCCGCCCCGACGTTCCCCTCACCGTGTTTCGCACCGAGACCGCAGAGCAGATTGCGGTGCTGCACGATGGTCGCGCCGAGCTCAGCCTCGTGCGTCTCCCGATCGATGACACCAATCTGAGCGTCATCAACCTGTACAGGGAGATTCCGGTCGTGGTCGCGTCGAAAGATCACCCGATCGAGCAGGCGGAGACCGTGCTGCTGGCCGACCTGGCTGGCGAGCACCTGTTGCAGAACCCCGACGACGTGCCCGAGTGGCGCGACCTCGCCGACGAGGTGCGTGACGGCACCCGCTGGCCCCTGCCGCCGATGCGTGACCTCGACGAGGCCATGGAGCAGGTCGCCGCCGGCGTAGGCATCATCATTGTGCCGCACTCGATCGCCCGGCTGTATGGCCGCAAAGACGTCGTGTCCCGCCCCGTGACGGATGTCGCCGACACTCAGATCGCCCTGGCCTGGCTCACCCGCGAGACCACCGACGACATCAAAGAATTCATCGGCATCGTGCGCGGACGCTCCAAGGCGAGCTCTCGCACCGATACCGGCAAGGCGGCCGACGGCGCGACATCCGCTGAGGTCGAGGAAGCGCCCGCGCGCAGCGACGGCCGCCCGCCGAAACCGCCACGCAAGCCCAGGAAGACCGACAAGGCGAAGGCCGCGGCCAAGGCCATCCGGGTGGCTGCGGCCAAGGCCAAGCCCGCCGTGCGCAAGAAAACCGAGAGCTCCCCCGGCCGCACGCGTCCGACCAAGAACCCGAACAAGGGCAAGAGCCGCGGCCGCTAGGCGTTGCCCCTACGGGTTCTTCAGAACCGCCAGAATGTTGCCCGACGGGTCGGTGAACCAGGCGATGTCTGGCCCCTGCCCACCGCCGGCGGCGATTCCCTTGTCGTTCTGCTCGAAACCGTCGTAGCGCAGAAAGTCCACACCGCGTTCGGTGAGTTCGTCGACCGTCGCGTCGAGGTCGGTCACCACAAAATTGATCATCGTATAGGTGGCCGGCACGAAGTCGGGCTTCGGGTAGACGATGACGGCTGCTCCGCCGGGCAAGGCAATGCGCAACATGCCCATCTCCTCCACCGTCACTTCAAGTCCGAGGGTCTCGGCGTAGAACGTGCGGGCGGCGTCGAGGTTTGAAACCGCAAAACCACTGAAGCCGCCGATGATGCCGACACCGTGTTCGGCCTGGTGCTGGGTCATGAGAGTGGCTCCTTTGTCGGTGATGCGGGGCCGGTCAGCGGGAGCTGATCGACGCGAACTTGCGAATGCACAACGGCACGAACACGAGCAGCATCACGGCGATGCCGATCAGCACGGTCAGAATCGGGTTCTGCATGGTCCAGATATCGGGCACCGGAGCGGTGCCGAGATTGCCGAAAAGCTGGCGAACGGCCTGCACGAGCGAAGACACCGGGTTCCACTCGGCGAAGATGCGCAGCGCGGTCGGCAGGGTTTCGCTCGGCACGAAGGCGTTCGAGACGAAGGTCAGCGGAAAGAGAATCAAGAACGACGCATTGTTGATGACCTCCGGGCTCTTCACGCTCATGCCGAGCAACGCCATCACCCAGCTGAATGCATAGCCGAACAGCAGGAGCAGGCCGACTCCGGCCAGGAATTCGACCGGCGAGGTGGTGACCCGCCAGCCGACCGCGAGGCCGGTCGCCATCATGATGACCATGGAGATGGAATTCAGCACGAGGTCGCCATTCGTTCGACCGATCAGTACAGCGGATGCGTTCATCGGCAGGCTTCGAAACCGGTCGATGATGCCCTCCTTCAGGTCGAGCGCCATGGCGGCGCCCGAGAATGTCGCCCCGAACACGACGGTCTGAGCGAAGATGCCGGCCATGAGGAACTGGGTGTAGTCGCTGCCCGCAACCGCAATGGCGCCGCCGTAGACCTGGCTGAACAACAGCACGAACATGATCGGCTGGATCACGGCGAACACGAGCATGTCGGGCGAACGCTTGATCTTGATCAGGTTGCGTTTGGTGACGGTCCAGCCATCGGAATACCACAGCGACAACGGGTTCCAGGTGGGCAACGGGGGCAATGTCGCCACTCGAGATTCTCCCGCCGCGAGACTTTCCTCGTGGCCCCGCCCTGGCGTGGTGGGCTCGGCCGAAACGGTGGCGTGTCGTGGGTTCATTTTACTTTCTCCAGATCTGCCGTGTCGGTAGTCGCAGCGAGCGTCTGGTCGCGCTTGGCCTGCGCTCGCTTCGAGAGCTTGCGTCCGCTGGAAGCGGGGTCGTCGTCAGTGACGGTGAGATCGGCTTTATGGCCGGTGAGGTTGAGGAACACGTCGTCGAGGGTCGGGCGGCGCATGCCAGCATCGTGCAGGTTGATCTGTGCGCCGCGCAGGTCGGCGAGCATGTTCTGCAGCGCGTTCGGACCGTCGGTGACGGCAACTTCCACTCCACGGCCGTCGGTGGAGACCGAAGGGTCCCCCGTTCCGTACCGGGCGAGAATCTCGCTGGCAGCCGCGCCGTCGGCGGCATCGACGAGCGCCACGACCACGCGGTGTCCGCCGATCTGCGCCTTGAGCTGATCGGAGGTGCCCTCGGCGATAACACGGCCGTCGTCGATGACGACGATGTCGTCGGCGAGCTGGTCGGCCTCCTCGAGGTATTGCGTGGTCAGCAGTACGGTCGTGCCGTCGGCGACGAGACGCTTGATCACGTCCCACAGGGCGATGCGGCTGCGCGGGTCGAGTCCGGTGGTCGGCTCGTCGAGAAAGAGCACTTTGGGGTTGATGACGAGGGCACCGGCGAGGTCGATGCGCCGCCGCATACCTCCGGAAAAGCCCTTCACCGGCCGGTTGCCGGCGGCGGTGAGCTCGAACAGGTCAATGAGTTCCTGCGCCCGTTTGCGGGCTGCCGCTCCGCCGAGGTGATACAGGCGCCCGACCATCTCCAGGTTCTCGAAGCCGGTGAGGTTCTCGTCGACGGCGGCGTACTGGCCAGACACCCCGATGATGCGGCGCACCGATTTGGGGTGGCGTACGACGTCGATTCCGTCGATGACGGCAGTGCCGGCATCCGGTCGAATCAGTGTCGTGAGCATCTTCACGACGGTGGTCTTTCCCGCGCCGTTGGGGCCGAGAAGGGCTTTGACCGTGCCGCGTGGAACCTGCAGGTCGAGCCCGGCGAGCGCGTGCACCGGCCCGCTTTTGGACTGGTAGGTCTTGGTCAGGCCCTGGGCCTCAATGATCACGGGGGTGTCCTTGCGGTATCGGTGTAGCAAGAAGGTTCGCTGCAATGCTAGTAACGCCCCCCAGCTTCGACAACCGCGGATTGTGTGATTCAACCCGGGTCGGCACGCTGGGTTTCGGCGAAACGCAAGCTCTCGAAGACGCTGAGTCCTCGTCTCTGCCTGACAGGGAACACGGAGAATGCTATGGAATCCCGATGATTCGGCCAAGGAGGGTCGACGCATGTCATGGTGAACGCGGGGAAAGACCCAATCGAGAGGTAATAATGTCCACAACCACCACGCGATCGTCGGCCGAAGGCGCGCAGTCCACGCAAGTGCCCGCGGACACCGCGAGCACGAGGGTGATCGACCAGCATCTGCTGGCTCGCCGCATTACGGTCGCGCTCTCGCTCGCCGTCGTTGCTTCAATTCACATCCTCGATCTACCCGGCAAGTTCGCCGAAACTCCCTACCTGGCGATCGCTTACATCGGGCTGATCATCGCCTCCGCTGTCACGATCGAGCGAGTACTCGTTGTCGGTACGCGACTCGACTTTCTGGCCGCTGCAGCGCTGTCGGCCTTAGTCATAGTCGGGTTCATCATCAATCGCACCGTCGGCATGCCGATGGCCACCGGCGACATCGGAAACTGGCTTGAACCGCTCGGCCTTCTCTCAGTCGTCGTCGAGGGTTTTGTCATCTGGCAGGCGCTCGTCGCCGTCGCACTCCACCGCCGTTCTGGGCGCTGACTCCCGAGTCGGTTCAGCGCCGTGACAAGCGGATACCGTCGGCCGGTATCCGAGTCCGATCCCGGCATGCCGGGGATGCTGGGTGAGCCGGGTCGGCCCGGGTCTGCCGGGTCTGCCGGGTCCCAGGGCGCCCAATTGTGCCGGCGACAACCTATTCCTAGAGCCGGGCGAGACGCTCGATGTCTTCAAGGAACTCGGCCGCGACCTCTTCGGACACGGTTCGGCGCGTTTCGGAAATCGCGACGGCGTAGTCCTCGGTGCTGGGACCGTTGATGATCGGCCCGTCGGCGGATTTGTAGAGTGCCTTCTCGAGTGCATGCTGGGAGGCGCGATGGGCGGCGTACTCAACGTCGGCGGGAGAGAACCCGTCGCTCTTGTCGACCAGAACGGCGAGGTCGACCTCGCCCGATACGGCCGCCGGAATGTAGCGTTCCCAGATGGCATGGCGAGCGGCGACATCCGGCAGCCCGATCGGTACGACGTAGTCGAAGCGGCCGTGACGCAGAAAAGCTGAGTCGAGCGCGCGAATGAAGTTGGTCGCACATACCAACAGACGCCCGGGCTGCTCCCGAAAAGCCGGGATGATCTTGAGCAGTTCGTTGGTCACACCCTGCATGGCCGACGGCGGTTCGCCCTGCCGCTGGGCAGCGATCTCCTCGACCTCGTCGATGAACACGACCGCGTGTTCGAGCTCAGATATCTTGAGAAAAGTTTCCCGCAACGCGCCGGCGAGGCCCTGCGGGTCGGCCGCGAGGCGTGACGGAAAGACCTCGATGAAGGACCATTCCAGTCGGGAAGCGATCGCCTTGGCGAAGGTGGTCTTTCCGGTGCCGGGAGGGCCAAACAAAACAACGGCCTTCGGCGGCGAGACGCCATACTGCTCGGCGAGTTCCGGTTTGGCCAGGGGCATGACAAGCCTGCGCTCGAGCAGTTCCTTCTCGCGCGCCATGCCGCCGACCTTCTGCCACAGGTCGCGCGGCAGCACCCGCCCGCCGAGTTCGCCGAGCAGCTTGAGCTCTTCCCGCTGCACGGGAATGTGCCGCTCGAAGTAGCGCAGGTTCTTCTTCACCTCGAAACCGCGATTGATGAATGCATCGACCTTGGTTTCGGATTCGGGCATGAGCGCCGACAGCTTGGTCATGCCATGCGGGGCCATCCGGGCCTCGAGTGCGGCGAGCAATGCCGTTCCGATGCCCTGGCTCTGCCAGTGTTCGGCGGTGGCGAGAAAAACGATCCAGCCCTGCGCGTGAGCGGCCCGGCCGACGGCGGCGCCGACGACCTCGTCGCCGTGCACCGCAACGACGGCGTGATCTTTCTGGCAGGAGGCGAGCACCTCGGAGAGGCCGTAGACCGGCTCGGTGTCCGAGGCCTTGATCTCTTCCCACAGACGCAAAATGCCGTCCAAATCGTCGGAGTGAAAGTCGCGCAGTCGCCAGCCGGTCATCGTGATCCTCGCATCAGTGGGTGTGCTGCCAATCTATTGCACCCGATCAGGCGCGAAAGGCCGCAGCGAGGATGCGCGGGAGTTTGCGTGCGGAGGGGCGGGCGGCGAATTCGGTCAGCAGGCGGGCGGTCAGCGCACCGCTTCGGGCCGAAACAAACCACGGCGGCTTCGGAAGCAGCGCCCACTCACCGTGGGCGATTGAGCGTGGAAACGGCCGGAATGGGCCACGCACCACCGTGCGCTCGACGTCGTCAAGGAGCAGCGCGTTGTGCACCACCCCGATGCCGCTCTGCACGTTGTCCCTGGTGTGTCCGGGGAACGCGCCCCACGGCGCGGCCGCCGACAGAAAGCCAACACCGGTCCAGGCGTTGATCGCGATGGTTCCATAGCGCAGGCGTGCCATAGCCTGCTCAAACCCCGGACCGAGCCGCCGGATGCTGCTGGGCAGCCCGAGAATGTTCGCGCCGAGAGTGCCGAGAAAATCACGATTGACGGTCTCCACTGCGGCATCAAGGTAGGCCTGGCCGCTGCCTTGCAATTCCACGACTCCGAGCACGGGTGCGAAGTATTCCGTTGTGAGAATATTATCGGTCGACGGGGATGCTGCCGGCGTGGCGGAGTCCGCCACGGCCACGAGCAGTCGCCCGCCGGGAAGCAACCGCGCAGCCGGATACGCGGTGCGGGCCGCGCGCATCCGCCCGTCACTGCCGGGATACCAGGCCGTTCGAGTCGGCGCGGCAGCGAGGGCCACCGCGACCGCTTCGAGAAACGCCGCCTTCTGCGGCCACGTTGCGCTCAGCACGAGTACCTGGCCGGCGATGCAGTTATAGCCGCCGTTGTGCAGCCGCATGGTGGCCACATGCTCAGCCTGGTATCGCAGGTCTCTGGCGCTCCACCGCCCGGGCAGCACAATGATCGGTGAGACTCCGCCGAGCTCGCTGCTGATCGGTTTGGTGAAGCGGGGGGCATCCGTTCTGGAGCCGCCGAACACGATGGCATCGTGGGTGGCCGCACTGCCGGTGATGTGCACATGGCTGATGCCGGGGTGGTGGGCGAGATAGCCGCCCACGTCGGCCCCGCCGGTGACGATGCGCAGCAGGCCCGCTTCGATCAGCGGAGCGAACGCCGCCCGATAGACCGGCAACAGGCCGTCGAAGGTGGGATTGAGCTTGAGAATCGAGACCCGATTGTGCGCCACGAGCTCGTAGAGCAGGTCGAGGGGCGCGATCGATGAAATGTTCCCTGCGCCGAGCACGAGGCCGACCCCGCCGTTTGTTGTCGGAGTGAGCTGGCCCAAACCGGCCCGGTCCCGCGCCTGCGCCGCCGTGACGCCCGGCCGCAGCCAGGCCTCGGCCCGAAACCCGTGCAGCAGCAGCCCGTCATACCGGTTGAGCGGAAGCACGGCCACCGTGACGCGACCGTCCGGCGCCCGCCCGAACCGCCGGCTAGCCAGCGGGCTGTGCCCCCCGTCGAGCGCCCGCAGGGTGCGCCGGAGGGCGGTCAACGAGGTGAGGACGCCGTACGGCCCGGTCAGCCATTCCTCGCCGATCAGCGGAGACGACTTGTGTAGCCCCTTGGCGCGGGACGCCGCGGTCACCCAGCGCTTGGCTTCGGCCGCGACGCAAGCTCCGGTGCGAGCCAGCAGATCGGCGCGCGCCGCGAGGGTGGTCGAGGCCCACCGCTCGCTCCCCTCGCCCAGCTCGGCGATCGCGAGGTCAAGCTGCGTGCCGTTCAGCTCTGCGCCGTTCGGCTCCGTGCGGTTCGGTTCCGTGCCGCTCAGCTCTGCGGACATCTATCTCCCTTGATTGCCGACCAGCCTAGTGCGCCACCAGCACAGGCAACCGGGCCATGTCAGTGGGCCCGAGAGCGGCTGCGGGCTAGGGTGCCACGACCGGGCAGTGCAGCCGGGTGCGTTCGCCGGTGCGGTCTATTTCGTGCTGGTCCATTGGCTGGGCGCAGACCGGGCAGCCGCGAACGGGCGCGGGTGCGGCTGGCAGCAGATCCGACCCACTCAGACCGACCGGCGGCGGTCCCAGAATGGGAAACAGTCGAGCGTTGAGCCGGGCCGTCCATCCGTTGGGTCCCGTGCTTCGGGAACCGGAATCCTTGCCGTGTGTCATAACTGTTAGTGTACTAATGAAGCGCACAGAGAACAACCGCCCGGAACGGAACACCCCCATGACATCGTCAAGGCTCGAGAATCCCCTCGCTCTCGACAACCAGGTCTGCTTCGCGCTCGCGATTGCCTCGCGCAATGTCATCGCCCTGTATCGGCCCATTCTCGAGCCGCTCGGGCTCACTCACCCGCAGTACCTGGTCATGCTCGCCCTCTGGGACGAGAGTCCGCGCACGCTCAAGGGCCTCGGCCTGACCCTCTGCCTCGACCCGGCAACCCTCTCCCCGCTGCTCAAGCGGCTGGAAACGGCCGGCTACGTGCGCCGTCAGCGCCGCCTGGCCGACGAACGCACGCTCGACATCACCCTGACCGAGAGTGGTGCGGCCCTGCGCGCGGTGGCCGAAACCATTCCGCCGCGGATCGTCGAAGCCCTCAGTTTGCCTCTGGACCACCTGGTCACCCTGCGTGACGCGCTGCACCGGGTCATCAACGCTACGACCTGACGTGCGCGAGCCGGTATCCGCTGAATGGATGCCGGCGCACGCGACCCGCGTCAGGCGATCGCGTCGGCGACCGTCAGCAACTCGGCGTGGAACGCCGACGCGACGTGCGCGTTGGTGATGCGCCCGTTGTGGGTATTGAGGCCCTGGGCAAGGGCGGCGTCTTCGGCGATAGCCTTCTTCCACCCCTTCTGGGCCAGCGCGATGACGTAGGGCAGTGTGGCGTTGGTTAGTGCCCGGGTCGATGTGGCCGGCACGGCGCCGGGCATGTTGGCGACGCAGTAGTAGACGCTGTCGTGCACGGCGAACGTGGGGTTGTCGTGCGTCGTGGCGCGCGAGCCCTCGAAGCAGCCGCCCTGGTCGATGGCGATGTCCACGAGCACAGAGCCCGGCTTCATCGATGCCACCATGGCGTCCGTGACGAGCTTGGGAGCCTGCGCGCCCGGAATCAGCACCGAGCCGATCACGAGGTCGGCCTCCCGCACCTGCTCAGCGATCTCGTACTGCGTCGACGCGCGCGTCTGGATCTCGCCGCTGAAGCGGGCCTCGAGCTGGCGCAGGCGGGCGAGCGACAGGTCGATGATGGTCACGTCCGCGCCCATGCCGAGCGCGTTGGCCGCGGCATGTTCGCCGGCCACTCCGCCGCCGATGACGACGACCTTGGCCTTCGGGGTTCCGGGAACGCCTCCGAGCAGAATGCCGCTGCCGCCGTTGGCGCTCAGCAGGTGGTACGCGCCGACCTGCACCGAGAGGCGGCCGGCAACTTCGCTCATCGGCGACAGGAGCGGCAGACTGCGGTCAGCCAGTTGCACGGTCTCGTAAGCGATCGCGGTCGTGCCCGACGCGATCAGCGCGTCGGTGCACTCAGCGGATGCCGCGAGGTGCAAGTAGGTGAACAGCACCTGGCCCTGACGCATCAGCGGGTATTCGCTGGCGATGGGCTCCTTGACTTTCAGGAGCAGTTCAGCCGCGGCCCAGACTTCGGCTGCGGTGTCGACGATGGTTGCCCCAGCAAGGCGGAAAGCATCATCGGTGATGCTCGAGCCGAGTCCGGCGCCCTGTTCGATGATGACCCCGTGACCGCGGCGAGTGAGTTCGTTGACGCCGGCCGGGGTGATCGCGACGCGGTTCTCGTTGTTCTTGATCTCTGTGGGAATGCCGACCAACATGATGTCTCCGTCTCGGTTGCTACTGCCGAACCGGTCGGCATTGACAGGACTAAGACTGCTATTGATTCGTTGCTGCTTGGTAAAATCCGTAGGATCTGCCAGACTTTAGGAATATTCCACGAAATATGCGGTCAATTGGGCTGTGCGATGGTAGAAACGAAGAGGATTCGGGTGAGTGAAACCCTCGACGAGGTCGACCGCATTCTGGTCGCGGGCTTGCAAGCGGATTCCCGCACCACCAACAGCCGGCTGGCCAACGCCGCGGGCATCGCCGAGTCCACCTGCGTTTCCCGGGTGCGGTCGCTGATCAGCCGCGGAATCGTCACCGGCTTCACCGCCATGGTCGATCCGAAGTCGATTGGGCTCGGCCTGCAAGCGCTGATCAGCGTGAACATTCGGGCCGGCGCCCGCACGCACATCCCGGCATTTCGCGATTCGATCCGGGTCATGCCGCGTGTCGTTCAGGTGTTCTTTCTCGGCGGCTCCGAAGATTTCATTATTCACCTGTCCGCCCGCGACACCGACGACGTGCGCGACTTCGTGCTCGAAAACCTCTCGGCCAATCCGGCTGTCGCGTCAACCCGCACCAGCATGGTGTTCGAGCACTTCTACAACGGCGTGGCTCCCGAATAGTTTGCGGCCCTGCTCCGGTCGAATCTAGCGGGGCGTCATGCCGACTGCTCGCGCCAGTAGCCGGCTTTGCCGAGCAGCTGAACCTCGCGATTTGCTCCCTCCGGTACCGATACCTCGGGCGGAAACACGCCGAAACCCCGCCACAGTTCGATGTCGGGCGCGATCTGCTCCCAGAGGTTTTCCACGAGCTCATCGGGCAGTGAGTAGTCGAGACCGATGTGCCTGGCAATGCTCCAGGCCTGGAACGCGCGGTACAGGGCAGTGTGCTGCAGCGCTTCGGCGAGGGGATAGTCGCCGTAGCTGAGGTGCACAACCTTGTCTGGATCGAGATCAGCCATGACCACCATCGTCGTCGCCTCGTTGATGCGGTTGTAGTTGCCGATCGGATCGTCACCGAGCAGCTCGCCTTGATAGGTGTCACCGACCTCTTCGATGGTGCGTCCCGCCAACACTGCGGGCAGCCAGGCTTCGTCCTCGGCGTGCGAGGCGAGGATGTCCCGCAGCGTCGGGTTCTCTGTGCGTGACCACGCGGCCGGTGCCGGCAGGTCAAGCTGCGCGGGAGTGATCCGATCGATAACGGATCGCAACGCGGCATCCGCTTGCAGGAACATGTCTCTCTGCTTCATTTGGGGCAAGTTAGCACGGGTACCCCTGATCGGCTAGCCGTCAACCGATGCGGGCCACAATCACGGCGATCTGGGCGATGGGCGAGTTTCCACTCTGCCGCAGCTGCGCGTCAATGGCGTCGTGTACTCGCCGGCAGACGTCACCGGACGACTCGGCCGCTCCGATGCCGATCTTGGCCGTGACTCGCAGACCGTCGGCACGTTGCTCAGTGGCGACCATCGACGCAGCCAGCGGGCGATGGGCCATCTCTCGGGCGGCTGTTAAGAGGGCATTCTCTACGATCGACCCCGCGGGATACAGCGCATCAACGCCCTGCACTCCACGCACGAGCTCATCGAGTTGCTCGGTAGCGGGTGTGAGTACCGTCATCACTCCTCCTTCGGTGCAGCAGCCGCGTCAGGCTCGACGTACAGGTCGCGTACCGTGATATCAATGGCCGCGACGACGAGTTCCGTGTACTGCTGCAGCGCCGCGAACATTAATTGGCGCAGGCGGTCCGCCATCATCGGAATATTCTCTCCCTGAAATATCGTGACGTCCACTTGAACGGTGACTGGCATACCCGGTACTTCAACGTCGCCTACCAAAACGCACCGCCCCACGATGATGTTCGCCATGCGATCGCCGGTTTCCCGCAGAATGCCGCGCACGGCCCCCTCGGTCACGACGAGGCGCGCCGTCGGCGACGGGTGGGCCAACGGAATTTCCCGACCTCGATGCGCCTCCCGGCTGATGTTGTCGAGGATGGATGACACCCAGCTGTCGTCGCGAGCGGATTCCCGACTCAAGTCGCTGTCGAGCAGGTTCAGCTGCACTCGGCGAAGGCGTTCGAGGCTGCGGAGCGCGATCTCACATTCCGGCGAATCATCGATACTCGGATCCGCCGGAGTGCGCCCGCGATCGAGATAGTCGCTGAGCTCTTCGATCGTGTGGCCGTGCAATCCGGCTTGCTCACGATCCGTGTCGTTCAGGTCGAAGGCGACGAACTGCTCGCCTGTGGGTGGGTGTTCTGAGCGTGTCATCGCCATTCCTCCATCTCTCGAAGCAGGGTTTTCCGGGCACGGGCTAGCAGACCACGCACGGTCGACAGGGGCAGGTCCACTTCCGCTGCAATGTCACCGTAGCTGTACTCGGCGAGTTCCCGCAGCGTCCAGCACCGACGTTGGTCCTCCGGCAGGGCGGCCAACACCCGGGAAAGTGCTTCGGTCTGCGACTCAACCTCGGCGAGCACGTGCGGGGCGTGGCTCTCCGGTGCCGGGGCATCCATGTCATCGATATTGATGTGCGGGCGCCGAGCGCGCAGCCTATCGATGCTTTTGCGACTGACGATGCGCATGAGCCAACTCTTGACGGCGCTGCCGTCCTCGAGAGTGCGCAGCTGCTGCCAGGCCGTGATGAACGATTCCTGCACAACGTCGTCGGTCTCGTCATTTGAGCCGAGAACCCGGGTCGCGTAGACGCGCATCAGCGCTCCATACCGCCGAACCAGTACCTCAAAGGCACGTAGGTCACCGTCCGCGGCCCGATCGGCGAGCGTCTGGTCGGAGGCCATATCGAGGGGAGACGTTATCTGCTCACGCGCTGTGGTGGGCATTGTCATCTCCCTGCCTGGATCGTTGGCAAATTTTTCTCATCTTCGTGTGACGAATATGCCACAGCTTTCGTCCTACAGGTAACAATCCGATCCGGCCCTGCCAGTTGGGCCAGACACGAAGGAGCTATTCGCATGGAACTCATCAACAACAACGGCACCGACTCCGCAAGCATGACCCCGCGTAGCAGCACCCCTAAAGGCCCCGCCGGCATGACTCGGGCCGAAGCCTCTCTGAACGGCACAGGCAAAACCGTCATCAACGACGGCGTCGTGGCGAAGGTCGCCGGGCTTGCCGCCCGCGACGTGGCCGGCGTGCACGCACTCGGTGGCGGAGCAGCGCGTGCCCTCGGCGCGATTCGCGACGCGATGAAGAACACCGATGTGAGCCAGGGCGTCTCCGTCGAAGTCGGCGAGACCCAGGTTGCCGTGGATGTGACCATCGTTGCCGACTACCCGGTGCAGCTGCAGCAGGTAGCCAATGACATTCGCACAAACGTCATTCGCGCCATCGAAGACCTCGTCGGGCTCGAGGTCACCGAAGTGAACGTGACGATCCTCGACATTCACCTGCCGAGCGATGACGACGCAGATCCTGCTGAGCCGACCAAAGCCGCACTGCGGTGACCACAGCAACCCGTACCGGCATGTTGGTCGGCGCCATCCTCGCGCTGACCTGGGTGATTCTGGGCTTCTGGGCATTTCTGTTCGTGGGCGTGGCCATGCTGGTCGGCGCCCTCGTAGGCCGCGTGGTTGACGGCCGTCTCGACCTGAGCTCAGTGATCGGTGCTTTCCAGGGAAAGCGTTCGTCGTCATGAGCGTGCCGACCGACTCGACCGGTTGGTTTCTCGCTGCAGATGCACACGGTGGTACGGACCAGGACGCACGCGAGCCGGTCGCCCCGGCAGTCGCGCCGCGCGCATCCCGCGGTCGCACGCGCATTGCCCCGCGGGCGCTGCGCCAGATCGTGTCGAGGGTCACGGCGGAGTCGCTCGGAGTGAACCCCAACCAGGTCGGCGTGGATCTCGGAGACGATCATGGCATGCTCGCCCTCACGATTAGCGCCCCGATCCGCGTCGTCGCGTTGTCGCGCGTCACCCGTGAACCGGCGGTCATTGCGCGCACCGGCGGAACCATACTGGCTCGCTCGGCCACATCGCAGACCGAGATACGTCGCCGCGTCGGCGAGCTGACCGGTGCCGATATCGGCCGGGTCACGGTACACCTGACCGGCGTGGACGTCGTCCCGGAACGGCGGGTGCGATGACCACGTCGTCTACAGGGTCACTTACGGCGACCTATGGGCGCATCCGCCGCCGCGAGCTGCACTCATCGCGGTCCGCGGCGGCAATCACGGTGGCCGCCGTGGTCATCCTGCTGTGCGTCTGGCTGGCTGCCGAGATTGTGTTGCGCTTGATCGACCAACCAGCCCTACTCGCGACTCCGGTCGATCTCGCCGACGGTGCCGCATCCGCTTCGACTGCACCCGCCCCGCTGCTCGCCGGTATTGCCACCGCCGGCGCTCTGGTCGGCCTCGTGCTGCTGGCCGTCGCGATCGCGCCGGGGCGCCGGGCGCGCCATTTGATCGACTCGGAGCGCACAGTGACCGTTGTCGATGACGAGGTGATCGCATCCACTCTCGCGGGCCGCGCCGCCCGCGTCGGCCGTATCGACCCGGACAGCACCCGGGTCAGCATCTCGCGCCGCCTCGCCACGGTGCACCTGGTTCCGCCGTCGGGGCAGCCGGTGAATCGCGACACGGTACTGAGCGCCGTGCGCGACCAGCTCGACGGATTGCATCTGCGACCGGCGTTGCAGCCCCGTGTCGTCGTGGCCCTCAGCGGAAAGGTCGGGGCGTGAATAACACCAACCGTGCGCTCAACCGCAGCGTCCTTGTCGTGATCGGCCTGCTGCTCCTTGCTGCGGCTGCCCTGCTCGCTTTGCTCGCCACGCAGACCACGACGCGGCAAGCCTGGACCTCGGCCGCCGACACGGCCCGCACGACAGTGTCGGGCTGGTTCCAAGCCACGCCACTCAACGGAACACAGCACAGCTGGATCTGGATCATCGCCCTGGCCCTGCTGGTGGCGGTTGTCGGATTGCTGCTCGGTTTCATTTTGCGGCAGGGCGGCGGTCATTCCGGAAGGTTGATCAGTGAGCAGCGCGAAGACTCGGGCAGCACCGAGGTCGATTCGGCGGTCGCCGAGCAGGCACTGCAGCAGGCGCTCGGCGAGCACCCGGAGTTTCTGTCAACCCACGTCTCGACCTACCGCGTCGCGCGCGCGGCCGTGCTCAAGGTCTCGGTGACCTGTCGTCGCGGAACTTCCCCCTCCGATGTCGTAGGCATCGTCGAGGAGGCCCTGGGCGCCCTCGACGAACTCCTCGGCTTGCGCATCCCTGCCTTGCTGCAGATCAGCGGAGGCTTTCGGGTGCGCACCAGTCGCACTTCGCGCATCCGTTAGCCGGCACCGGATGCCCCTTCTACCCACCCCGGTTCGGCGCACCCGCGCCGAACCGTCCCCGAAAACAACACACGAAAGAGAGCACACGATGAGCGCTTCCGACAAGATGAAGAACGCCGCGCAGGACCTCAAGGGCAAGGCCACCGAGGCTGTCGGCAAGGCCACCAACGACGACTCCAAAGTTGCCGAGGGTCGCGCCGACCAGACCGCGGCGAGCGTGAAGAAGGTTGGCGAAGACGTCAAGGACGTCTTCAAAAAATAACCACAGGGGGGTGTGCGGTCAGCCCTTCGGCCCGCCGCACACCCTCCTGCTTCGCCCGCACGTGACCATTCCGGTCAGTTATCACGCCCACGAAGCAGGCTAAAGATTCGCTCGGTGCTGCTCGGATTCAGCTCACCGAGCAGTCGGGAGAACGACAGGCGCGTGTTGCCGACGGTCTTCGCTCTACCAGCGAGGAGCCGACGCGGATGACAACCGATACCCTCGGCGAGCTGCTGCACCAGACCGCCCACACGGCGAAGGGCAGCCCGCTCAAGAGGTTGTCGCCGCGGTGAAAGACCGTACGGCAGTGTGTGTCGAGACGCAGTAGATTCTCAACGCTGGCATCCCCACGATACGAACCCGGAGCCATTCCACTCGAGCAGGAGACCTCGCATGGTTGATAAAGGCCAGAGCCAGGATCGCGCCGACGCCCCCGCGCCGGACGACGACCGTAAGCCTGCTGGGCCGACCGAGGTCACCAAAACCTCCTGGAAATATGTGGCAAAGCGTACCCTCGGTGAATTCGGCAGCGATCAGTGCACCGATATCGCGGCCTCGCTCACGTACTATGCCGTGTTGTCGCTGTTTCCGGCGCTCATCGCCCTGGTCTCGCTGCTGGGGGTGTTCGGGCAGGGGCGGCAGTCCGCCGACACGCTCCTGACCATCCTTGCGTCGGTTGCGCCGGCGAGTGCCCTCGACGTCATTCGCGCACCGATCGAGCAGTTCAGCACATCGCCGTCGGCGGGGTTCGCTCTCGTGGCGGGTATCGCGGTGGCCGTGTGGTCGGCATCCGGTTACGTCGGCGCGTTCAGCCGGGCCATGAACCGCATCTACGAGATCGATGAGGGCCGTTCGTTTTTGAAACTCAAGCCGACACAGCTGCTCGTGACCGTCATCGGCATTGCGCTGATTCTGGTGGTCGTGCTGATTCTGGCCATTTCAGGCCCCATAACAGATGCCGTCGGCGCTGCCCTCGGCCTCGGCCAGACCGTGCAGCTAATCTGGTCCATTGCCAAGTGGCCGCTGCTCGCGGCCGTTGTCGTGCTACTGATCGCGGTGCTGTACTACTTCACACCGAATGTGCGACAGCCGAAGTTTCGCTGGATGAGCCTTGGCGCGCTGGTCGCCCTGGTGGCCATTGTCATGGCCTCCCTGGGATTCGGGTTTTATGTCACGACGTTTTCGAACTACGCCAAAACCTATGGATCCCTGGCCGGCATCGTCATCTTCCTACTCTGGCTCTGGCTGACCAACCTCGCCCTGCTGTTAGGGGCTGAATTCGATGCCGAGCTCGAACGCGGACGGCAGTTGCAGGCGGGTATCGCGGCCGAGCAGAATATTCAGCTGCCACCGCGCGGCACCAAGAAGAGCCAGAAAGCCGCACTGAAGGAGATGCAGACCGTCGCCGACGGTCGCCGGATGCGCAAGGCCAACGCCGGACCGCCATCCGCACGCCCCTGACGCGCGTCTGCCCCGCTCGCATCGATGCGGCAGCGTCGTTGTGCATCACGATCACGCGTCGCATGAGCGCGCACACACACGCGCACCCTCGTTCGCGTGGCGAACGAGGGTGCCGGAGCGGTCAGACTAGACGGTGACTTCGACCGGCTCGTCACTGACGACGTAGTTCTGAATTTCGATCAACAGCAGGTCGCCGGCTTCCTGGTCGGTCAGGCCCTGGGCCAGAGCGAGTTCGGAGACGAGGATCTGACGCGCCTTTTCGAGCATCCGCTTTTCGCCGGCGGAGACGCCCTTGTCCTGGTCGCGGCGCCACAGGTCGCGCACGACTTCGCTGACCCGGTAGACGCTGCCGCTGGCCATTTTCTCCTGGTTGGCCTTGTAACGACGCGACCAGTTACCCGGCTCCTCGGTGAAGGCGTTCTGCAGAATTTCGTAGACGGCGCTGACGCCCGCGGCGTCGATGACGTCGCGCACGCCAACCAGCTCCACGTTGTCGACCGGCAGCTGAATGGTCAGCGCACTCGTGTGCACGTTGAGGGTCATGAACTGCTTCTCGACGCCCTTGATGGTGCGCGTCGCGAGGGCTGTGATGGTAACCGCGCCGTGGTGCGGGTAGACCAGAGTTTCGCCGATTTCAATCTTCATAAGCATGCGCCTTCAGTGTTGTGTGGGTGATGCAACGCGTTGGGGCGTTGCGCTTGCGGTTTGAGAGTCGAGCAGCCAGCCGGGCAGCAAGGCCACCAGCTGGTCGACGAGTTCATCGTCGGACACGTCGAGGTGACCGCGCATCCAGGCGCCGATCAAGGTGAGCGCGCCGCCGGCGACGTAGGTCGTGACGAGTTCGGCGTTCACCGCGTCGTCGAAGACGAGGACCGACTCGAGCATGCGGGTGGCGTAGGCCTTGATGATCTGATCATGTGCGCTGCGGGTCAGTGGCAGCTCGAGCACGCTCGCGTACAGGGGGAAATTCTCGACCATGTGTGCGACGAGGCGGCCATACCCGAAACGGGCGGCACTCTCGCCCGCTCGAACGGGGCGCAGATCCAGACCGGCCGAGCCGATGTCGGCGAACTGCGCCTGCAACAGCTCAGCGGCGAGAACGTCGAGGCTCGCGAAATGCGCATAGAAGGAGCTGCGGCTGATGCCGGCCAGGCGCACGATCTCGGCGACCGAAACGGATGCCGCTGGCTGGGCAATCAGTGTTCGGATCGCCGTGATGATCAGCCCTCGGGTTCGTTCGGCACGAGGATCGGGCGTGAGCTTCGACCCGGGAACCACATCGACTTGCCCCTCGGCCACGGGGCCGGGGGCAGTCAACGAAGTCATTTACCTATAGTAGCACTTTTCGGACAAGTGTCCGAGACTGTTGCCCGTCCTCACGGCTGACACTCGGAAAACTACCGCTGCCATACTCGTCGAGCAGCTGCGCGCACCGGATGAAACCGAGGTGCGAATAGGCCTGCGGGTGGTTGCCGAGGTGGGTTTCGGTGGCCGGGTCGAATTCCTCGGACAGCAATCCGGTCGGACCGACCAGGGAGATGAGCTGATTGAACAGTGCCTCAGCCTCGTCGATACGGCCGGTGAGCACATAGGCCTCGATCAGCCAGGTCGTGCAAATGTGAAAGCCGCCCTCGAGGCCGGGCAGACCGTCGTCGTAGCGGTAACGGAACACCGTCGGGCCCACGCGCAGTTCGCGCTCCACCGCGCTCACGGTCAGCTGGAAGCGCTCGTCGGTCACGTCGAGCAGGCCAGACAGCCCGATGTGCAGCACGGCGGCGTCGAGGTCGGGGCTGTCGTAGGCCACGGTGTACGACTGGGCTTCCTCACTCCAGCCTTCGCGCAATACCTCGTCGCGAATGCTGGCGGCGAGTTCGACCCAGCCCGCTCCCACGTCGCGTCCGTGCCGAACGGCGGTGCGAATGGCCCGGTCGACGGTCACCCAGCACATCGTCTTCGTATAGGTATGGTGCCGCGGCGAGCGCCGGGCCTCCCAGATGCCGTGGTCGGGTTCGTGCCAGCGACTCGTTACGGCGTCGACCATCTCGATCAGCAGGTGCCACTGAAAGTCCGAGAGCGTTCCCTGTCGGGCACTCAACGTGTCGATGAGTTCGGCGACCGGCCCGAACACGTCGATCTGCACCTGGTTGTCGGCGGCGTTCCCGATGCGCACCGGTCGCGAGCCAGCATAGCCGGGCAGCGACTCGAGGCTTGCTTCGGTAGACAGCGACGATCCGGTGACCGAATAGAGCGGATGCAGCCACTGCGCGCCGGGACTGTCATCCACGACCCCGGCCAGCCAGCGCAGAAACGACTCGGCCTCGGCGGTCGAGCCGAGGTCGACGAGCGCCTTGACGGTCATCGAGCCGTCACGCAACCAGCAGTAGCGGTAGTCCCAGTTGCGGGTGCCGCCGATTCCCTCGGGCAGCGATGTCGTGGAGGCCGCGAGTACCGCTCCGGTCGGTTCGTAGCAGAGGGCGCGCAGTACGAGGGCTGACCGGCCGACCAGCGACGGCTTCACGCTCGGCAACGACAGTGTGTTCACCCAGGAACGGGAGTCGTTCATGACCGCACCGCGTCTGGCGGCCTCACCGGCGGCATCCGGCATGTATGCCTCGGTGTCGCCGCAACGCAGGTTGAGCATGATCGCGCCCTGCGAGAGGTCGACGACGGCGGTGGCCGTTTCGTTGCGGCCGTCGCTGGTGACGGTGAACTCGACGCCGGCCGCCGAGAGCACGATCGGGTCGGAGGTGCCGGTGATGGTCACCACACCGTCGGCCGCGTGCATGTTGAAATAGGCGACGGCGTAGTCGGGCCGCGGCGCGAACACGATGCGGGCGAGCCCGGTGCCGGTGAGCTTGCGTACGAGGTTGGTGATGCCGAGCGGCGACGGCTCGATGTAGTCGGTGACGGTAACATCGGCCCAGCGGGTTTCGACGATCATGGTGTTGTCGACGTAGCGCTGGCCGAGCACGCGGCTCTTTTTGACCGGCTCGATCGAGAAGTGTCCGGCCTCTTCGCTGCCCAGAATACTCGCGAACAACGAGCCGGAGTCGGGCAACGGATGTGTCATCCAGCAGATGCGCGCTTCCGGCGTCACAAGGGCGGTCGAGGTGCCGTCACCGAGCATGGAGTGGCGTTCAATGGCCACGACGTTCTCGCCGAACAGCCAGTCCTTGCGCAGTTCGAACAGCAGGGCGAGCATCTGGGCGAGCATTTCCGGTCCGCTGATGCGGTGCGCTGCGACGGACTCACCCGCGCCGATGCGAATGCCGAGGTCGGGTCCGTGCAGGGTGTTCATGGCCATTTCGTCGCTCTCGGCGTCGCCGGCAAAAAAGGCGGCGCTCACTCCGAGACGGGTACGCAGGCGCTCGAGGGCCACGCCGGAATGCTGGGTCTCATCGGCGGGCTCGTGCGCGTCGAAGAATTCCGAGTCGAACTCGCCGCCGTTCGACCCGACGAGGTGCACCTCGCGCGGCAGCCGGGAATCCGCGGCGAGGTCGCGCAGGGGGCGGCCCGACAAAACGGCGGTGTGCGTGTTGGGCAGGGCCGCGAGGGCCCGCAGGGCGATCGCTGATTCCTTCAGCAACACCGATGGCACGTCGGAGGCAACGTGATGCGACAGGGTGCCGCCGTAGTTGCAGGCCACCAGCAAGGACGGCGTGCGAGCGAGCTGTTGCAGGTCTTGCAATATCTCGCTTGACAGCCCGGTCAACGTGCGTGGAAGATTCTTCGAAAGATTGAATTGTTGGAGCATTATTTCCTTGCAGGTGGGCGTCGACCGTCGAACCAGTTGCTAGACAAAGCCGACGTTACCATTTGCCGCCAGCCGTCTGGTACTGGCGGGCTGTTGTCAGACTGGCAGCGGCCCGCGGCCTACTAACCGGACGCCACGATCACACTTTTCGGTGGGTTGAATGGCCCGGCACAGGTTCGATCGTGCGCCCAGCGAGCGAGTGTGCGCTGACGCTCGAGGCCGCCGGCGCGCTGCGGGAAAGCCCGAACCGCCCGCGTGATTGGCCGAGAGAAGCCGTAGCCTGTTCTCATGCAGATCAGGTCCGACACGAGAAACCGGATCGTCGCCATCGACGTCGCCCGGGGTCTCGCGATCATCGGCATGTTCGTGGCCCATGCCATCCCGCGCGAAAGCGGCGCCGAACTGCTCGTCGACGGGCGATCATCCATCCTGTTCGCGACCCTGGCCGGGGTGTCGCTTGGAATCATGACCGGGTCGGCGCATCCGCTCGCGCGCGGCCAGCGTTCCGATCGGGTCGTCGGCATTCTGGTGCGCGCGCTGTTCCTCTTTTTGCTCGGGGTCGTGCTCGCGATCCTGCACAGCGGCGTTGCCGTCATCCTCCACTTCTACGCGCTGATGTTCCTACTGCTGATTCCGTTGCTTTTTCTGCGCCGGTGGCTGCTCGGGCTGATCGGCATCGCATTCCTGATTGGAGCGCCCGTGCTGGGCGCCGCCCAGGGTGACGTGGATGCCGATGCGCCGCCGGTCGCCTATTTCATCGATTATTTCTTTCTCAATGGCACCTACCCGGTGCTGATCTGGATGCCGTTTCTCCTGGCCGGCCTCATCATCGCGCGCTCAGATCTGCGCCGACCGAAAACCCAGGTTGCCCTCGTCGGTGTGGGCGGGTCGGCGGCGTTTGCCGGCTACGGTGCAGCCGTCGTGTTCCCCGGGGTCATCGTCGAGGCCCACTCCGGATCGATCGCTGAAGTGATCGGCTCGGGGGGCCTCGCCATCGCCCTGATCGGCGGGTTGCTCTGGCTCACGTCCGTCGAGCGTCGCTTCCCCGGTCGCGCGCTGCGCGGCATCCTCTGGCCGGTTGGTGCGACCGGATCGATGGCGCTGACCGTCTACACGCTGCAAATTCTGGCCCTGGCCATCGTCGTCGCGGGCGGCCGGGAGATTGACTATCCCGGCTGGCCGCTGCTGCTCTGGATGCTGCTGCTCACCTTCATCGTGGCCGGCCTCTGGCGGTTTTTCGTGGGCAAGGGGCCCCTCGAACGCCTGCTCGCCGCGCTCACCCGTACGCCGCTGCCCGGTCAGAGCAGATTCAGCTGATGCCCCCCATGCGTTCGAGCGCCGCGCGCATGATCTGTGCTTCGGGCGTCGGGGCTACGTGGTGGTTCGTGTAGATTCCGACCAGCCACTGCAGCACCTCGTCTTCGCTCATGGCCACGGCGTTCCAGTCCACCCCTGGCTCCGCCGCGGTGCGCGGCTCGCCCGTTTCCGGGTCGAGCCAGGCACGGGCGATCGGCAGGTCGGGATCATCGTTGTTCAGGTTCCAGAGCAGGGCGATCGGGTGGTTGTCGCCGTCGACGTGCTCGTGGTCAACGCGCCCGGAGCCGAGCCAGGGCAGCGTCAACAGCTCACCGATGATACCGACCTCGATCAGTTCGAGCTGGGTCGGTTCGGTCTCAGGCACGTACAGGGTGAACCCCTGCTCGAACCACTCGGCAGCCTCGAGAATCGAGTCGAGCAGTTCATCCAGACCGTCAATCTGCTGCACCAAGATGAGCGCCCATTCGAGCAGAACTTCGGTTTGATCGGCCGGCCACGGGCTCTCGAACGCGTCGGCCGTGCCGTGGTAGTGAAAGCTGGGGCCGGCTTCGTCGAGCAACACGTGCAGCTGTCCGCTCTCGTAGTCGATCGACAGGTTGAGCGCCCCACCCTCGTCGTCGCGGTCGGCGAACAGGTCGGGGTGCGCCAGCTCGGGCGGCAGTGTGATGTCCGCGGCGAGCCGGGAGCCCAGATCGAGAACGACGCGAAACTGGATGGTCGGCAGGCGCAGGGTTTCATCCTGCTCGAAGTGCTGGTCTGACATGGTTCGAGTTTATCGATCACACACCGGTGCCACGGCCGCTCGGCGCGGAGGCATCCGTGCACTCTGAGCTCGCTCGTCGGGCTGTCGCTGCGGCCCACGCAACAGGCACAGTCGACCCCGTAAACGGATGCCGGCCGCCCGTCGCGCAGCACCGGCCAGCGTGCCAGACTGCGCCGTATGGATATTGAGCTGTGGTGGCCCAGATTGACGCCGTCGACACGGGAATGGCTGATGCAGAACAACGGCGACACCGTGCCACCGGAGGTTGTCGAAGAAATCACGCGGGCCGGCGGTGAGGTTGCCACCGATAGCGACAGCGAGCAATCCGGCGTCTACCTGTCCGACGACGACGTCGACTGGATCGAAACAGTCGCCAACGAAGAAGAGCCGACCTAGTTGTCGTGCCACTCAGGGCATCCCCGCCAGGGTCCTCGCCCCGCCGTAAACTGAGCGCATGCGCACTGCCGGAGTGGATCTCGCCGCCGAGCCCAAAGGCACCGCACTCGCCGTCATCGACTGGGCCGACAGCCGAGCATCACTGTGTGAGCTACAACTCGGCGTCGCCGACGACGTCATCGCCCGCACAGCGGGCACTGTGGAGAAACTCGGCATCGACTGTGCGTTCGGCTGGCCGGACGAGTTCGTGCATTTTGTGGTCGCGCACTCCAGCGATGATCAGAGCCAGCCCGGAGTCGACGGCGGAATGGACTGGCGCCGCACTCTTGCGTACCGCGAGACCGATCGTCAAGTACGAAGAAGAACCGGGCGATGGCCGCTCAGCGTGTCCACCGACCGGCTCGGACTCACTGCCATGCGGTGCGCCGGGCTGCTGGGCAGAATCTCCGAGACCGGCATCATCGTCGACAGGTCGGGTTCTGGCATCGTCGCAGAGATCTACCCGGGAGCATCGCTACGCCTGTGGGGCTTCTCGACGACGGGGTACCGAACGGAGCCCACCGTGCGGGAGCAGCTCCTCCAACGCATTCAGGCGGCCGCGCGATGGCTCGATCTCGGCCCGTTCGCCCCACAGATGATCACCTCAGCGGATGCCTTCGACGCCGTGATCGCCGCACTGGCCGCGCGCAGCGCGGCACTGGGACTCTACGAGCCGCCGGAGCCATCCGAGCTTGAACGGGCCCGCCGAGAGGGCTGGATATTGCTCCCCTCCGGCTCCCTGGCCGATCTTCCCCGGTAGTCGACCGAGCGCTTCGGGGCCGAGGCCTGCAGCGGGGTCAGCCGTCACCATCAACGTCCGGGGTCGCTGCCCGGGCGTCCACGCCGTTCTCTTTCTGCGCCATCGCCCGCGCCGAGGCCTCTGGCACCCACCGCACGTCGCCGTGCTCGACATTGGCTCCACGCGCCAGCACGAAAAGGAGAGCTGACAGTCGATTCAGGTAACGCGCAGCCAACGGATTCACCGCCGTCGGGTGCGCCTCGACGGCGGCCCAGACGGCGCGTTCGGCCCGGCGCACGACGGCTCGCGCATGATAGAGCAGCGCTGCGGCGACCGTACCGCCGGGAAGCACGAGGCCACTGAGATCGGCGGCTTCCTGCGCAAAGTGATCGACGGCACGCTCGAGTCGGGTCAGGTGCGATTCGCGGATGCGCGCGGTCGCGGGCTCGGGGGCATCGAGGGGAACTGACAGGTCGGCGATCAGGTCGAACATGTCGTTCTGCACGCTGGCGAGGGTGGACGTCACTCCGATTGGCAGGCCACCTACCGCCATGGCGACGCTCACTGCAGCGTTGGCCTCATCGCACTCTGCATAGGCGGCGACGCGCACGTCGGTCTTGGCTACGTCGCCGTGACGGCCGAAGGTAGTGCGGCCAGAATCGCCCTGGCCGGTGTACCAGGGCGGTTCCGCCGATACAAAGTCATCGAGGTCAGACATAGCAGCAACTATAGTAATCGGCGCGGCATCCGCGTAGCGTTTGATGATGCCGTGGGCAGGTTCTTCGCGCTTCGGCGCTTTTCTGGTACCGGCAGCCTTCGACTAGAGGAAGTGCGCAGTCGGCGAGTATTTCGATCAGCGAGGAGCGACATGTCCGGGCGTTCATCCAGCGACGACTTCGAATCCACTATCGGTGATGCGGTGAATGAACCGCGCCATACGGGATGGGCCACGGTCGACAAAACGGTCTTCACCGTTTCCGCCGGCATTGTCGTGGTGATCTGCCTGCTCGGAGTGCTGTTCACCAAGACCGTGGGCGACGCCGCAGCATCCGCTCTGGGCTGGGTCACATCCAACGTGGGCTGGCTATTCATTCTCGGGGCCACGGGCTTCGTCATCTTCGCATTGGTGCTGGCGTTCGGGAAGTACGGCAGCATCCCGCTCTCCCGCGAGGGGCAAGGCACCGAGTTCTCGACGCTCTCCTGGGTGTCGATGATGTTCAGCGCCGGTATGGGGATTGGACTGATGTTTTTCGGCGTCTATGAGCCGGTCACCCACCTGGCTTCGCCGCCGCCGTTTGTCGAGGCCGCGCCGAACAGTCCCGATGCCGCCAATGCGGCCATGGCGTACACCTTCTTCCACTGGGGCCTTCATCCGTGGGCGATCTACTCGGTGGTCGGCCTGGCTCTGGCCTACTCGACCTACCGGATGGGCCGCGGCAATTTGATGAGTGCCCCCTTCCAGGCTATTTTCGGCAAGGAGCGGATCGAGGGAAAGGGCTGGGGCAAGCCGATCGACATTCTGGCGATCATCTGCACCCAATTCGGGTCTGCGACATCGCTGGGGCTCGGCGCGCTGCAGATCGCGGCCGGGGTGTCACTCCTCAGCACGGGGACGTTCAACGAAAACCCAGGGACCGCCCTGCCGATCATCATCATCTGCGTATTGACCGTGGGGGTTGTGTTCTCTGCTGCGAGCGGGATTGCACGAGGCATCAAATGGCTGAGCAATACGAACATGGTGTTGTCGGCGGTTCTCTTGGTGTTCGTTTTTGTGGTTGGCCCGACGGTGTTCATCCTGAACCTCATACCGTCATCGGTCGGGGCCTATCTGGCCAATCTCGTTCCGATGAGTTTCCACTCGGCGGTGTTCGGCGGTGGCGACTGGCTGGCGAGCTGGACGATCTTCTACTGGGCGTGGTGGATCTCCTGGACTCCCTTCGTCGGCACGTTCATCGCCCGGATCTCCCGCGGCCGCACCATTCGCGAGTTCGTTCTTGGTGTGCTGCTGGTGCCCACCGCGGTCAGTATCCTCTGGTTCGTCGTCTTCGGCGGGGCTGGGCTGAATCTGCAGCTGAATGGTGTCGACATCGCCGGAACCGGCAGTGAGGCGGCAGGGTTCTTCGCAGCGTTGCAGCAGTATCCGTTTTTCATCGGCTCAGCTTTGGTGGTGATGGTGCTGACGGCAGTGTTCTTCGTCAGCGGGGCGGATGCCGGTGCTCTCGTGCTCGGGACGCTCTCGAGCCGCGGACGCAAAGAGCCGTGGAAGCCCCTGGTGATTCTCTGGGCCGTCCTGACCGGTGCCGTTGCCGCTGTACTGCTGTTCGTGGGCGGGCTGGGCGCATTGCAGACCTTCACGATCTTGGCGGCCAGCCCGTTCGTTCTGATAATCATCGGCTTGTGCGTATCGCTCTATATCGACCTGCGCCGCGACCCCTTGCGCCAGCGCACCCTCGGACCCGTCCGCACCTCCTCGGAGGTGCTGGGTAGTGTCCCCTTCACGAATTCGCCCACGGAGGGCCCCGGCGGCGGGCTGCAAGCGGACGACACGTAGGCGATTAGCGGCAAGAGAGGATCGCAATCCGCATCCGGTGCTGTCGCCGAGTTTTTCCGTATCCACTCCTCGGCGGGTTGCCGGTGCTCGTCGGCCCACGTTCTGCTGCTCTGGCTCGAACAACGCCGGCATCCTAACTTCGCTTCGTTTCGTGACCTCCTGCGCCTCGGGCCCGATGTCGTGCGCTTGCTGAAACGCCTCGCTTTCGATCGAACCGTATCGATTGGTGTGCGAATTTGGCTGGCCGTTCTCTTGCCTTTCTGCTGTCACCGATTGACCTGATTCCGGATTTCATCCCCGTACTCGACTACGCCGACGACGCTGACTCCGCCATCGTGGTCGGGATCGCCTGAAGCTTCGCGACTCGTCGCGCAGGCCGTGAGGCAGTCCATCGACACCGGCCGGGAAGCCCCCTCCGGCCACCGCCGAGGGATGCCGCAGGGAACCGGAACGTCATCTGGTTGTGCTGGATCGTGTCCACGCGCTCTTCTCCCGCTCTGCGAATCGAGCAAAAGTCGTCGCGGGCGCGCCGGTGAGACGACGGATGCTGCGGTTGGGGAACGCAGACACATTCATCCGTACAACCCGGTAGATCATTTTCTGCACCGCGATGAAATCGGCTGAGGCGCCCTGTTCGGTGAGTCTTCTCACGTACTCAACGGCGTTGGGCGCGACGTAGCGCACCGGGTATCCCAGTGTCGTGGTCAGCTGGCGGGCAACCTCGTAGTAGTCGAGGGATTGTTCGCCGGACAGGGTGTATGCCTTGTGGAGATGGCCCGCCTGTGTGAGGACGCTGGCAGTGACACGGCCAAGGTCATCGGTATCGACAAAGGCCGTGTGAGCGCGCCCGGCGGGAACGAAAATTTCTCCGCGATCACGAATATCGTCGCGATAGGTCGTGGAGAGGTTTTGCATGAAAAAGTTAGGTCGAAGAAACGTGAACGGTGCAGAACGCGCTTTGAGGTACTGCTCGACCGCGTGATGCGGGGTCGCGGTATTGAATTGCACCCCTTGCAAGGAGAGGAAGACGATGTGGCGGACACCGGCATCCAGCGCCGTGTCGATGAGGGGAAACATATACCGCTGAACATCTGCCAGGGCCGGGGGACGAAGCAGAAAGAGCCGATCGATCCCGGCGAACGCTGCCAGCCAGCCTGATGGCGATTCGAAGTTAAAAGCCCGACGCTCGGTGCCGATGACGACGTTCTGAGTGGATTCATCGCGCGCAGCCGAGACCACCGATTGCCCCAGGTCGAACAGATGCTGGGCCACGGCGCGGCCGACGTTTCCCGTTGCTCCGGTCACTAGAACGGAGCCCGACGACATGGTGTTCGTCACTGTATTTCCTCACTCGTGCGGATAAGGGAAACAATTCGATCGAGTTCGACGAGCTTCACTTTACCGCTTGGGCAAAAACCCCCCTAAGTCTCAGCTCATCATTGGAAAGTAGGGGTTTTTCGTGGCGGTACCGGTGGGATTTGAAACCTGAAGCGCCCCTAATGAGAACGCGGAACAAGCCTCAGATCCCCATGATTACGCGGTTTTACAATCTTTTGGCCATGTTAGAAAACGGAGCAATCTCCTTCAAAAGTTGCCAAAATGTCACCACGCCCGCAGGTTACCCCAGGGGGTCTGTCAGAGGCGTCGCGGATGCCCATACATCGTGAGATGCGTGGCGTACATTGCATCGGAGAAACCATCGAGAGGGGTGTCGGCTCGATATCGACTCGCGGCGGTCTGGCGTCACCGCGATGGCGTCGGATCTCCTCCGAGGATGGTCAACACCCGGCACAGCTCCGTTCTCCGGCGCACCATGTCCAGAACGCGAGCTCGAATAGTGCAGTTCTATGACCTCCTGGGCAACAGTGCGCAAGCCGCTTTGGACGTGGTCTTCTAGTGGCGCCACTAATACAAGCGTGCTCTGGTTTCGTCCACGCCAATGGCAGGCGCCCGTGGCGGCAGTGCGACGCTGAACATCGGCCGCGGGAGCTATATCTGGGCTATCTGGGCTGTCATCTTTGAATGATGGGATGCAGCCCAAGTTCCGAGAGACGGGTTTCGGGCCCCTCCCCCGGTGTTAGATTGCGCACGAGGTGCACTCGACTGATAGCCCAAATAATCGAGGCGAAAACGACAGTTGCGATAGCAATGGCCAGAGCGTAGAGCCCGACGACGCCGTAGCCCTGTGCCGGATCCAGGAATGGGTAGGGTACCCATCCGTCCGTTGCCCCGCGAATGGTGACGACGATGATCCACACGATTGGGTAGACAAGCGCGACCCATATTTTGTTGAGCGGCAGGGCACTGCGGTCGCTGAAGATCACCCAGTCGAGCGCGGCATAGAGGGGCAGGATTATGTGCAACACGGAGTTAGCCCACGCGAGGGACACGCCACCTTCAAGTCCCGCCAACAGCACGTTGTACACGACGCCGGTGATGACTATGTAGGTTGTGGCACAACCTCGCGCCAACATCAACGACCGGGACTGGGGTCGTCCGGAGAGGGACACGACCGCGGCGACCAGCAGCACAACGACCAGAATAATGTTGCTTTGCATGGTGAAAAATCCGAAGAAGTTGAACGGGTTGATCGTCGCCCGCGTGGCCGTGTCGAAAAATGTAGACAGAATCGCCACCGTGCCCAGTGTCGCGACAGATAGTCGGACTGCAGCTACAAAATATTTCACGGTCCGCCTTAGATTAGTGGTGCCAGTATCGGGTAATTCATGACCCGCACAAATCTTAGGGGTCCAACCTTTTTTATGTGGAAGATTCCCACGCCATGGAATCTGACACCCCCGATGCCGAGAAACCGGCCGGCGTTTGCTCCTGCCCACTCGCTGCCGCCGCCATGCACGGCGGGCGAGATCGATTAGCCGCCGAGCCCGTTCACAAAGGCGACGCTCCCGGCTGCAATCTCCGCGCGAGCCTGATCGTGACTAATGGTGGGTTCGCCGTCTCCATCCTGGTGGCCGTAGTCCCCGAAGAACGCGTGTACCCCGCCCTTCACCACGAGGTAGCGGGCAGCGGCCGGCAGTGTCGGCTTCGCTGCAGCAATCTTGGCGGGGGTGGACAAGCCATCGTTTGACCCCGAGATTGACAGTACTGCGACGTTCACCTGAGCTATGTTCGTCGCCGGGTACGAGGCGAAGAAGAGCAGCCCGACGACCGGATCGCGAGCGGCCCCAGCAAAAGTTTCAGCGTCTGTCGCCGCCACAAGTCCGCCGAGGGAGTGACCTCCGACAACCCAGCGAGTGACCGGATGATGCGCGGCCCGGGCCATCGCAAACGTTCCGGTAGACAGAAAAGCGATTCCGAGGGGTTGCTTGGCAATAACCACCAGGTGCCCCGACTCGACCAGTGGTCGA
Source organism: Cryobacterium sp. Hz9 (assembly GCF_004402825.1). Taxonomy (NCBI): domain Bacteria; kingdom Bacillati; phylum Actinomycetota; class Actinomycetes; order Micrococcales; family Microbacteriaceae; genus Cryobacterium; species Cryobacterium sp. Hz9. The sequence goes on along the minus strand of NZ_SOFC01000022.1, from coordinate 599 downwards.
AGAATCGCGGAATAAGCCCGAGCGTCGACTTGAGCGCCGGGCTGAAAGAACACTCCAACGGGGCTCTCGACGCCCGTTGGCGTCATCACGATTTCGGTGGCGTCCTCCATCACCGTGACTGTGCGGTCGGACTTCATGGCAGCCAATGCTGGAGCTTCGGCCGACTGGGGCACCAGCCAGGCAACGGCCGCGATCACCAGAGAACTCAGTGCAATCAGCACCGCCTGAACCACTCTGCGCCCACGACGGACGGGTGTACGCGGTGCGGGTACGGACCACGACCTCACGGCGACAATCACACTGACGACGAGAGTCACCGCGAGTAGCACGATGTACGCCGGATGCCCGTGAATCAGCATCGGTCCGGTTGCGAAAGCGGAGCCGGCGGTGACGATCACTCCGAAAATCGCCACAATGCGCTTGACCCACAGGTACCCAAGGTCAAGCTTCGTGATCTGCATCATAGGCAGATAATACCGACGATCAGGACGGCAGCCAGAGCGGTGTCAGCGACGGTTAGAAATTGAGCCAGAATCGACGGTAAAAACTGAGCCACCCGAGCACGATTGATGGGTGATTACGGTGGAAGAGTGGGCTTT